>JAEZDP010000174.1 GCA_023418055.1 Acidobacteriota bacterium | reverse complement strand
GTGGCATCGTCCACGGTGGCGACGTTGAGCCGGATGTTGACGAACTGATTCGGAAAGAGCCGGTCGTCCCTGTTGTCGAACTCGGCCCGCAAGCGGATGGTGCCGGTCGTGGTGTCGATCTGGTTGTCGACGGTCTTCAGTAGACCCGTGGCCAGGCGCACGGTCTCGGCGCGGTCCCAGGCTTCGACGGGGGGAGATCCATCGCGGCGCATGGCCGTCTGCACGGCGGGCAGGTCGGTCTCTGGCACCGTGAAAATGACGGAGATGGGCTGCATCTGCGTGATGACGACGATGCCGTTGGCGTCGCTGCTGCGCACCAGGTTGCCCGCATCCACCTGGCGCAGGCCGAGCCGCCCGGAAATGGGCGCCACGATCTTCGTGTACGACAATTGCAGCCGCGCGTTGTTGACCTGCGCCTCGTTGGACTGAATCGTGCCCTCGATCTGCTTGACGAGGGCTTCCTGGCTGGTCAGCTGCTGCTTGGGGATGAGTTGCTGCGCAAACAGCGACTCGAACGACGCGAAGTCCACGCGGGCGTTGTTCAGGCGCGCCATGTTCTCGGCCTGGGTGCCCTGGGCCTGCGCCAGCGCGACCTCGTACGGGCGGGCGTCGATCTCCGCGAGCACCTGGCCGGCCTGCACGACCTGACCCTCGGTGAAGTACACCTTCACCATCTCGCCGTCCAGTCGGCTGCGGACGGTGACGGTGTTGATGGGCGTGACCGTACCCAGCGCGCGCAGCGACACGTCGATGTCGCGCTGTTCAGCCGACACCACACGCACGGGAGGCATGTCGAGCGCCATCCGGAACCGACCGCCTTGTGGCGCGGTGGCGGCTGGCGCGCCGAACCCGTAGTACCAGACCAGGCCGGCGCCGGCCAGGAGCAGGACGATGCCGATGAGCCATTGTCCTGTCTTGCGCGTGCCGGCCGGCGAATCGATCGAAGTGTCCATGAAAGATGAGGCCTCGCGGGATGAACTCTGGGTGGAGTACGACGGCCGGTGCGCGGTTGCTGCTAGGGGAGTGAGTGCCGGGCCGTGCCGGGGGGGCCGCTGCGCCGTTTCTGCCTGAACCGGCGCACCTTGTCGGCGTTGCCGCAGGTGGCCATCTCGCACCACTGCCGGCGCCGGCCGCGGCTGGTGTCGAGAAAGAGCCGCCCACACGAGTCAGCAGCACAGCGCCCCACGCGCTCAAGGTCGGCGCTGGTGATCAACTCGGCGGCGGAGACGGCCACCGGCCACAACACGCAGTCGAGGACCGCGCCGCGCGCGTCCCACTGCCACTCGACGCGGGGGACGTCGGCGTCGGTGACGTGGCGACGAGTGCGCCTCTCGGAAGGCCGCAGACGCTCGTGGCTGCGGGCGACCTGGAGCTCGGCGTTCAGGACGTCGAGGTCGGGCGTCATGACGGGCCGCGTGTCCACTGGCGTCGTGCAAAGACGTGTCAGGGCACTGCGCAGGGACAGGGCGCGTGCCATGACGGCATCGCCGTCGTCCGGATGGCGGTCGGCCGTGGCGACCAGCGTGCGGGCGTCTTCCGGGGCCAGAGTCCGCGAGTGGACCGCCCAGGCGGCGAGGGCGGCATAACTCGTCAAAGCGGCCCCGTTCCGGCCGAGGCCCGTGTTCACGAAGTCGAGGCAGAGGCGGCCGCCGAGCAGGGGGCCGAAGATGTCGCGCATGTAACCTTTTGCGAAGTGTATATCGGTTACCGAGGGCTGTCAGCCGTCGGCCTTCCGTAACCTCTCCGAAGCGGTGAGAAGGTTACCTGCCGTACGCGCCGCCGATTTCGTTCAAGGCAGAGCTTGAGCCCTCGCTTTGCGCACCCGTATGCTGGCCGAGGGGCATACACCACGTCAGACTGGACAACGGGTCCGTGAGCAACACCACGGGAGCGACCGGCGCCACACGCAGCACCAGCGACGCGGTCTCCCTGCACCTCTCAAAGGATGAGTTGGCTTGGCCCCCCAGCAGCGACGACCTGAATGCCATCGAGGTCGTGTCGGTGGAGGCCTGCGCCCGCAGGCTGATCGCGGCGCCCGCCCCTCCCGTGTCGCTCGACGAGGCCTTGCCGGCGGCAGAAGCCCTCGCTGACGACCTCGACGATGCCTTCGCTGCAGAGCCGTCCCGCGCGGTACGGTGGCGCCGGCCGTGGTGGCACGCGCCGGCCTTCACCCGCAGCGTGCTGGCCGCCGCCTCGCTGGCGCTCGTCGCCGCCGCGGCGACTCAGCTGCCGTACGGCGATGGCCGTCGAGGGCTGGCCGACATCTCGTCGGGAGAGCCCGTGATCCGTGCCGGCCTCCAGCACACGCCTTCCGCTGGCCGCGACCTTGCCGCCGGACCACCTGCGACCGCACACAGCGCGACGACGGCGGGGGACCGGCGAGACTCGCTGCCTATCGCCATGCCGCGGGCCAGCGACCCGGCCGTCGTGCCGGCCTCCTCGCCGCTTCCGGGCGTTACCGAGGTCCCAACCGCCATCCTCCCCGACGCCGGGCCGCTGCCCGAGCGGTCGCCTGAGACCCGGCCGATCCTGACAGCGGCCGCTGACATGGCGTCGCCGCCCGCGCGCATGGTGCCGCGTGTCGCGGCCGACCTCGCCGCGCTGGCGCCAGGGCATGCCTCGGTCTCGACGCTGGCGCCGCCACCGACGCCGCCTCCGCCAGCACCACCGCCGGCCGCCATCGAGGCCGTCACGGCCCTCGGCGCAGGCGCACCCGACCTGGTGTCGGCGGTGGCCACGGATGCGCGCCTGACGGTGCCCGAGGCCGTGTTGGACGAGCGGCGCGTGCAGGCGACGTTGCGACGCTACGAGGCCGCCTACACGCGACTCGACGCGGGCGCCGCGAAGGCGGTATGGCCGACGGTGGACGCGCGAGCCCTGGCGCGCGCATTCAACGGCCTCGAGTCGCAGGACCTCGAGTTCGACCAGTGCGATCTCGAGGTTCGAGGCGTGGAGGCGAGCGCCCTGTGCAGCGGACGGGCGACCTGGGTGGCCCGCGTGGGAAGCAAGACCCCGCGCACCGAAGCCCGTGCCTGGGCGTTCCGCCTCCGGAAGGTGGGCGACGACTGGCAGATTCTCGGCGCCGACATCCGCTGAACGGCCGGCCGCCGGCGCGTCGCTGGCGGTCAGCCCCCGAACGCGTAGTCCAGGCCGACCATGGCGGTGGCCCGCGGGCGGAGGCCGCGCGCGGTGAGCGGCATCGAGACGCTTCCGCTCAGCACCCACGTGTGCGCGACGTTCCACTTGGCGCCCACGACCGCGAGCGACGTGAAGATGCTGCGTCCGGTCGTGACCAGCCGCAAGGTGTCGACGCCGGCAATCGACGGGTGCGGCGCGCGGTCGAGCGAGAGCCGGCCCGTGTCGTCGATCCGCCGCCCGAGCGCCTCGCCGATGAGGGTGACGCGCGGGGTGGCGCTGAAGGTCACCGCCCCGCGGTAGTGCTGCTCGTTCGAGAGCCCGCCGCCGCTGAGGCCCCCGTTGACGTGCAGGCCCAGCCGCCCGGCCTCGGCCGAGGCTACGAGCATGCCGCGCACGGCCGCACGCCCCGACCCGAGCAGGTTCGCGCGATCGCCCGTCGGCAACCGCACTTCGGCCACCGCAGACACGCCCGACCCTCGTGCGCCCGCCAGGCGCACCCTCGACCGCACGGCCACGTCGCCGATGCCGTTGGCCGTGGCCTCGGCCGTCGCCTGGGTCACGGAGATGTCCCGGTACCTGTTGACGCGGCTCCCGTTCAGCGCGATGGAGACGAGGGGCACGGCCACGCCGACGTCGATCCTATCTGTCAGCCCAAGGTTACCAAACAGCGTCAGGGTGCGTGACTCGAGTTCGAGCGTCAGCGTCTCGACGTCGAAGGGCGTCGGCTCGTCACGGAACTGATTGCCCGACGTGACTAGGCGGCCGTCACGCAGGTTGCTCTCGTCGAGATGTGTGTAGCGTGCCGTCGAGAGGCTGGCGCCGAAGGACGCCTGTCGCCGGCCCGAGGTCAGGCTCCGCTCGGTGAAGAACGGCCCGAAGCTCTCGCTGGCACGCTCGACGGTCCCGAGCGCCGGGTTCAGCCGATAGGCGAAGCCGGCCGAGGAGGCGCTGATGGGCAGCGTGGCGAGTTCGACGAGCAGCAGGCGCGTCATGGTCTCGCTCGTCACCTGCGCCGCCTGGGCGTCGCGCTCGAAGTCGCCGGTCGGCACCGACTGATTGGTGAGGAGAAACGACAGGACGTCGGTGAGCGGGTCCTGCGCAGACGCCGGTCCTGCGATCAGGACCAGCATCGCCGCCATACCCATCACCACCCGCCCCCGTCGTGTTGCCCGCGTCACGGGACGATCTCGATGCGCGTGGCCAGCACGCGTCCATCCGGCTGCAGGCGTCCCTCGCCGCGTACGGCGGTCCCATTGCGCAGTGCACTGCACGAAGCCCCCTCGAATCTCGTCGCGCCATCGGCATAGACCCGCTGGCCCTCGACCCTGAACTGCACCAGGGGACACGATCCCCCGACCATGGCCGCGCGGCCATCGAACGTGATGCGCGGCGGCTCGGCCCCGGCCTGCGTGACCTGGAGCACCGCGTCGCCCACACGCATCGAACCGGAACGGCCGGCTGCGCTGTCGTTGGCGGCGACCGCCACCCGCACCTCGGCGCTTCCCGTCCCGCTTGCCGGACCGAGCACCGTGATCCACGACGCCGCCGACACGGCGGTCCAGGCGCACGTGGGCCCGGTGTCGAGGCGCGTGGCGCCCTCGCCGCCTGCCGCGTCGAAGGCGAGCGACGAGGGGACGAGCGCATGGTTGCACACCGGCGGCGCCGCGGCGTCCTGGGTCACGGTCACCGTGCGTCCCGCTACGACCAGCGTCCCCGTCCGCGGGCTGGTCGACTCGTTCGGCGCCACGCTATACGTGACGCGGCCCGAGCCGGTCCCCGGCGCCCCGCCGATCAGCTGTATCCAGGGCACGGTGGCCGAGGCCGTCCACGCGCACGCGTCGGCCGAGGCTTCCACGGTCACGCTCGCCTCACCGCCCTCCGCGCTCATGCGCTGCGTGTCGGGTGCGACGGCAAACGTGCACGGCGTCGGCGCGGGGGGCGCTGGGGCCTCCTGCGTGACCGCCACGGACCGGCCGGCAATGGTGAGGGTGGCCGACCTGGCGGCGGTGGTGTCGTTGGCGCCGGCACGGACGTCCACCACGCCGCTGCCCGCGCCCCCGCCGGCCACCGAGAGCCAGGGTGCCGGCGACGTGGCCGTCCACTGGCAACTGCCAGCGCTCGCGGTGACCTGCACCGGCTGCCCGCCGCCACCGCTTGGCAACACAAGGCTGGTGGGCGATACCGTGAACGTGCACGGCTCGGGCGCGGGGGGCGCGGCGCCCGCCTGGGTCACCTGCACGGTCGCGCCCGCCAGCGACAGCAGCCCGCTGCGCGCCGCCGTGGCGTCGTTGGCGGCAATGGCCAGCGAGACCTGTCCATTGCCGGTGCCCGTCGCGGGGCTGGGCATCAGCCAGGGCGTGGGCGAGGCCGCTGTCCAGGTGCACGTCGAGCCGCTGGCCGTCACCGACACGATCACGCTCGTCGCGCTGGCGCCGGCCGACACCGTCGTCGGCGCGACGCTGAAGGTGCAGGGCGTGGGCGTCGGGGTGGCGGGCGCAGCCGCCTGGGTCACCTGCACGAGTTGCCCCGCCACCGTCGCGGTGCCCGAGCGCGCCACCGTCTCGGCATTGGCCGGGGCACTCAGGGTGACGAACCCGGCACCCTCACCGCCGGCAGCGCCCACGACGGTCAGCCACGGCGTGGCGCTCGTCGAGGTCCACGCACAGCCGGCCGGCGCGTTGACGCTGAACACGGCCGTGCCCCCAGTGGCGGCGATTCCCTGCGAGGTCGGTGTCACCGTGACGGTGCACCCGACGGGAGGAGGCGCAGGCGGCCCGGGTGGCGGCGTGGTGGGCGGCAGCGTCACCGGCGGCGTGACCAGTGGCGCAGCATCCTGCGCGACCAGCACCGCGCGGCCCGCCACGACCACCGTCCCCGTGCGGACCGTGGTCGACGTGTTCGCGGCGACGGTGATGGTGAGGGCTCCCGGCCCCTGGCCCGCGCCTGGGGGCGCGACGACAATCCACGGGGCATCGCTCGTGGCCGACCATGCGCAGGTGCCGGACGTGCCCACGGGGATCGTGGTCGTGCCGCCGCCTGTGGGCATCGCCACGGTGGAGGGCACCTCGTACGTGCAGCCCGCCACCGGGGGCGTCACGGGCGCCGCCGCCCCCTGGGCCACCGTGAACGGCCGACCCGCAATGATCACTGCACCGGTTCGCGCCTCGCCGTCGTTGCCTGCCACCGCGAGCGTCACCCCGCCGCTGCCGTTACCGGCGCCCCCAGACACGACCTCCACCCACGGCACCTGGCTGACGGCCGTCCACGCGCACCCCGCCGCAGCCGTCACGCCCACCGTCGCAGGGCCTCCGCCCGGACCGACCGTCGCCACCGTGGCACTCAGCGCGAACTCGCACGGGGCCGCAGCCTGCGTGATCTCGCTGCGGACGCCATTGACCACCAGCCCGCCGCGTCGTACCGACGGCTGCGGGTTGCTGCCGGCGACGTAGGTCAACGTGGCGTCGCCCTGTCCGGTCCGTGACGACAGGGTCAGCCAGTCCGCCTCACTCGCCGCCTCCCACGTGCACTCGCGGTTGGTCGTCACCGTCAGCGTGCCGCTGCCGCCTCCAGACTCGAGCGTTGGCGCGTCGACGCGGAGCGCGACTGCACAACGCGTGGTGGTCGTCGGCGCCGTCATCGTGTTCGATGTCGATCCGCCGCAGCCGGCGACGGCGAGCCACACGACGAGTCCGAGCGCGAGCCCGGCGATACGGAGGGGTCGCCGGGGAGACGGCCCGTCGAGTGTCCACTCTGGGCAGCGTGATGTCCTGGGTGGGGAAGGGCGGTGCGCTGGCACGACCGGAAACCTCCGTACCTGCGGAGCGTGCGTCACGCGGGGCAATCGATGCAAGCACGAAGCCAGGGAAGGGAGGAAGGAAGGAAGCAAGGAAGGAAGGAAGCAAGGAACGAAGGAACCAAGGAACGAAGGAAGGAAGGAAGGACGGAGTACCATCCCCGACGCATGGCTCCTCGGCGTGCGACGCATGGGCTGGGCGTGGCGCTGCTTGACTTCGGGTATGCGGGGCGGGTGTTTCACGCGCCGCTGATCGAGGCCACGCCGGGGCTGTCGCTGCGCGTGGTGGCGTCGCGGCGCGCGGGCGCCGTCGCGGCGGCCTGTCCCGGCGTGCGCGTCGTGACAGACCCGTTGCAGGCCATCCGCCAAACCGATGTGGACCTCGTGGTCGTGGCAACACCCAACGAGACCCATGCACCGCTCGCCGAGGCGGCGCTGCGTGCCGGGCGCCACGTGGTGGTCGACAAGCCGTTCACCGTGACGCTCGACGAGGCGCGGGCGTTGGTGGCGCTGGCCCGCAAGGTCGGGACGGTGCTGTCGGTCTTCCAGAATCGACGATGGGACAGCGACTTCCTCGTCGTCGCGCAGGTCCTGCGCGCCGGCGACCTTGGTGAGGTGGTGGAGTGCCGGTCCGAGATCAGCCGCTGGCGCCCCACGGTCCGCGACCGGTGGCGAGAGCAGCCAGGGCCCGGCGCCGGGCTGTGGTACGACCTCGGCCCCCACCTGATCGACCAGGTTCTCAGGCTGTTCGGCCTGCCGCACGCCGTGCACGCGATGCTGCGTACGCAGCGGCCCGGCGGGCGCACGATCGACTGGTTTCAGGTGACGCTCGAGTACCCCGGCCGGCAGGCGGTGCTCGTGTCGAGCATGCTCGCCGCTGCCCCGGCCCCACGCTTCGTCCTCCGCGGCACGGACGGCGCGGCCGTCAAGGCGCACGCCGATCCGCAGGAGCACCAGCGTGCCGCAGGCGTCGTGATCGGGAGCGACACCTGGGGTCACGATCCTGATCCGCTGGTGGTGTGGTCACCTGACGGCACGCGACGAGAGGTGGCCGCCCCGGCCGGCGACTGGGGACGCTATTACGCCATGCTCCGAGACGCCATCCAGATTGCCGCACCCCCACCCGTCACGCTGCCGGAGGCGCTCCGCGTCATGGCCGTGCTCGAGGCTGGCCTCCAGTCGTCGTCCACGGCACGCGCCGTCCGCCCAGCACCGGTGGATGCCGAATGACTCCTTTCCATCCCTCCTCGTTCCTCCCCTCCTTCGCTCCTTCGTTCCTCCCTTCCTTCGTTCCTTGGTTCCTTCCCTCCTTCGTTCCTCCCTTCCTTCCTCCCGTATAGTTGGCGCCATGCGCATGCTCGTGCTCCCGGCCTGTCTCGCGACGCTCGTGGTCCTGCCGACGTCCGCCCAGACGCCTGCCCAGCCCTCCGCACCCGCTGGGCGGACGCTCATTCACGCCGCACGGCTCATCGACGGGCGCGCCGATGCGGTGCGCGAGCAGGTGACGGTGGTCGTGGACGGCGATCGCATCCACGCGATCAGCGACGGGTACGTCGTCCCGACCCCGGGCGACACCGTGGTCGACCTGCGGCAGGCGACGCTGATGCCCGGCCTGATGGACATGCACGTCCACATCACGAGCGAACAGTCGGGGGCCGGCGGCTATGCGGAGCGGTTCTTCCTCAACCCCGCCGACGTCGCGCTGCGGGCCACGACGTACGCGCGGCGCACGCTGCTGGCCGGCTTCACGACGGTGCGAGACTGTGGCGCGGGCGACAAGCTGAACATCGCGCTGCGTGACGCCGTGGCCAAGGGCTGGGTGGAGGGACCCCGCATCGTGGCGGCCGGCGGAGTGACGACGACCGGCGGCCACGGTGATGGCACCAATGGCCTGGCGAGCGAACTGCAGGAGATGCTGGCCGCTCGAGCCACCGGCATGGCCAACGGTCCCGACGAGATGCGCCGTGCCGTGCGGCAGCGCTACAAGGACGGCGCCGACTTCATCAAGATTGCCGCCACGGGAGGTGTGTTGAGCCTCGCCAGGAGCGGACAGGCGCCGCTCTTCACCGAGGACGAACTGGCCGCGGTGGTGGCCACGGCACGCGACTACGGCATGAGCGTCGCGGCCCATGCGCACGGCACCGAGGGCATGTTGCGCGCCGTGCGTGCCGGCGTGCACTCCATCGAACACGGCACCTACATGTCCGACGAGGTGATGACGTTGATGCGCGAGAAGGGCACGTGGTACGTGCCTACGATCAGCGCCGGACGTTTCGTGGCCGACAAGGCGAAGGTCGACGGCTACTTTCCCGAGATGGTGCGTCCGAAGGCCGCCACGATCGGGCCGCTGCTGCAGGAGACGTTCGGCAGGGCGTATCGCGCGGGCGTGAAGATCGCCCTCGGCACCGACCAGGGGGTCGCCCCGCACGGCGACAACGGGCTCGAGTTCGTCTACATGGTCGAAGCGGGCATGCCGCCGATGGACGCCATCAAGTCGGCGACGATCGAGGGCGCCCGGCTGCTCGGCATGGACGACCGTCTCGGTACCGTGGAAGCAGGAAAACTGGCCGACCTCGTGGCGGTCGAGGGCGATCCCCTCGCCGACATCCGGCAGATGACGCGTGTGGCCTTCGTGATGAAGGGCGGACGGGTGTATCGGACGGCCGGGCGGTAGACTCACGCGCCAGACCAGGGGCATCCGCTCCCACCGCTCCGAGGCCGAACGGCTCAAGATCCCATCACGCGCGCCGATGTCCCAGACGTCGAGCGCCGGATCCGCCGCGCGCCGACCCGCAGGAGTCTGCCCCGTCCGTTCGCCGGGTCCCACTTCTCACGTCAGACGCAGCCGGCGCCAGGGCGCGCCGGCCCATTCCAGTCCTGCGTCGGGTACGCGATGCGCACCTGAGGTGACGCCGCACGATCATCCGTGCGGGCGTCCCCGGCGCGTCGCTTCCTGCGCGGGAGAGTGGCCTCATCCATGCAGTGGACACCCGCTGGCACCACCGGCACCCGCACCCTCGACCCGTCTCTCCTGAGGACCATCACATCCTCACTGCTCCTGGCCACGGCACTGCTCGTGCCCACGACGCGCGCCCAGGCTCGCCAGGCCCCCAACTACGCGGGGCGTCCATCGACCGCCCCTGCATCGCTCGCGGCGACCGACGCCGACGCCGCGACGCCGGCCGACGCCGACGCGCCTGTCGGCGCAGAGGCCCCAGTGGCGACGCAGCCTCAGCGCCGCCCCGGTCCCGTGCGGCCGCCCACCTCGCCGCTGGCCCGGTGGCTGGACATCGGCGGCGGCACCGCGCAGGTGCGCTATCGCGGCGTGCAGACGGCGGCCGACCGCTGGTCGACCTCGTCGATGCAGTGGACCGTGGCGGGCAACGCGACGGTCCGACTCGATCGCGAGGCGCGCTACACGGTCGGCCTGAACATGCTGGCGGGGGCGTCGTTCAACCAGAGCTGGAACATGGCCGGGCCAGGCATCGGCGACTTCAAGCGCGACCTGCCGCTGCGCCAGCTGTTCGTCCAGGCGGCGCCTGGCGGGGGCGTGGCGATGCAGGTCGGCGGCTTCGCCCCGATCCGTGGCCAGAACACCGAGATCACCACGCTCGACAACGACGGCTATCTCGTCGGCGAGCGTCTCACCCTGAAGCGGCGCGACCTGCTGTTCTTCGACGAGGTCAGCGTGACCAACGCCTACCTCGGCGACCTGAAGACGCCGAGCATCTTCCGCCGGGCCGATCGCTGGAACGACAGGAACTATCGTCAGGTGCTCCTTGGCCGTCGGCTGGGCTCGGCCGTCAACGTCTCTGGCGACTACGCCTTCCAGGCGGGCACCCACGTGATGCGCCAGGGTGTCTCGGTGAAGCTGCCAGCCGGACTTGGCGTCGACTCGGTGCGCGTGGAGCAGTACGAGCGGATCGAACCCGAGGCCGCGTATGGCATGGCGATGAGCGTGGAGAAGGCGCTGTCGGATGGCAGCAAGCTGGGGGCAGGGCTGGCGTCGGTGGACCGCGCCTTCGGCACGCTCAATGGCGAGCGGTACAGCGTCGGCAACCGGGTGTTCTTCTCGGGCAGCCATCCGCTGCGCGGACCGCTCGGGCTGTCGTGGTTCTACACCTACGAGATCGACGCTCCCGCGGCCTCGACCAACGTGCACCGCGTGGACTTCCATCTCGCGTGGAACTTCGCGTCACACCTGAAAGCCCTGACGCGATGAGACGTCCGACACATCCGGGTGCGCAGGCGCGGCCGCTCGCGTGTCAGCGGTCTTCGGGGTCTTCGTCGAAGTAGTCGATCTTGTCGATCGGCATGACGACGGCCGACAGCACGTTGGTGAGGTGGGCGACGACGCGTTTCACGTACCGATAGGCGAGTGCGCGCGCGACCGCCTGGGTGCCGGTGTCCTCGCCGCGCACGAGCGCAGATACGCGCCGGTCGCACAGCTGGAGCAGCTGATTGGTAGGGCCCAGCAGTTCGCGGGCGGCCGCCTCGTCGCGCCGCTGGAACGCGCTGCCCACCGCGTCGATGTGCCGCGACACGTCACCTGCCAGGGTCCGCCACTCCTCCGCATCGTCCACCTGCCCGAAGTTGGCGCCGTCGCGCGCAAGATCGAGCAGGTTCTTGGCGTAGTCGCCGAGACGCTCGACGTCCTTGACGATGGACATGTAGACCAGCACGGCGGGCGTGTCGATGCCCGACTGCACGCTGGTGTGGACCACGAGGTCACGGCGGATCTCGCGTTCGAGGCTGTTGACCTTGTGGTCGAGCGATCGGATCTCGCCGTTGACTTCGAGCGCGGCCACCGACCCCATCAGCGCCGACATCGCGAGGTCGAACTCACGGCGATCGTGCACGAACATCTCACGCACTTTGATTTCGACCCGATCGAGGCTTCCGCCGCTCGTGCTGCGCAGGAAATTGAACGGCATGTGCGATGAACTCCTTGGCAATCCCTGCACCTACTCTATAAGGAACACGCCCAGCAGCGGCAGGGCCAGGAACAGGCCCACCACGTAGACCACCAGGACCGTCCGGCGCCGAGTGGCCACATCGGCCATGAGTTCGGCCAGCTGCACGGGCACCATACGGATGCGCGGCACGGGGTAGATGACGGCCAGGGCCACCGCGTTGAAGAGGAAATGGACGAGGGCGATCGTCAGGCCCTCCGGGCGCGCCACGGCCAGTGACGCGATGAGCGCGGTGATTGTCGTCCCCACGTTGGCGCCCAGCGTCACAGGATAGGCGCTGCGGACCGTGAGAATGCCGGAGGCCACGAGGGGGACGAGGATGGACGTCGTGATGCTCGAGGACTGCACGGCCACGGTCACGCCAATGCCGACGGCGATGCCCAGCAGACCGCCACCCTCGCCGATCAGGCGGTTCATCACCCGCTCGACGCTGCCGGCCACCAGCCTGCGCATGTTGCTGGTGATGAAGGTGAGTGCGAGGAAGATCAGCGCCAGTCCCGCTGCCAGCAGGATCAGGCTCATGGCCGTCCCAGGCGTGAGCCAGTCGGAGACCCAGTCCACCGGCAGTTTCACGGCCACCCGCAGCATGCTGGGGCTCGGCGTGCCGCCACTCAACTCCGTGCCGCGCAGACGGTCGCTCAACCAGCCTGCCGAACCGCTGAGCGCACCGGTCGCCAGTTCGATCGGCAGCAGCAGCGCGACGGCAAAGATGTTGAAGAAGTCGTGCACGGTGGCCGCCGCAAAGGCCAGGCGGAACTCCGTGGTGCGCCGCAGGCTCGCCAGCGACGCCAGGGTGTTGGTGATCGTCGTCCCGATGTTGGCGCCCATGACCATCGGCACCGCCAGTGACACCGGCAGCGTACCGGCGCCCACCATGCCGACGATGGTGGCCGTCGTTACCGACGAGGACTGCACCAGGACCGTCGCGAGCAGCCCGGCGCACAAACCCGAGATCGGATGTGACACCGAGTTGAGCAGGCCCCGCTGGAACCCCTCACCGGCCGCGGCAATGCCCGCTTCGAGAAACGCGATGCCGACCAGAAAGAGGTACAGAAAGCCCAGGACGAGCGCGCCCCTGGCGAGGGGCGGAACTTCTGCGGGGCGGCGGGGAGGGTCAACGCGCACCAGCAACCACCGGGCGCGTGAGAGGGACCAAAGACACGCGGGCTCGATGCTAGCACGCGGCTGTGCCGCGAAAGCGTGCGCCTGCAAGATGTTACACAGACGTTACATTGCGCCATACGCCATACGCCATACGCCATACGCCATACGCCATACGCCTCAGCCTGATGCCTGGTCACGTCGGAGGTGCGGGCCTCAGCGGCGGCCGAAGAAGCCTGGTCGGGTCAGCACGCGGAGGGCATCGTCGCGGAGAGAGACTGTCAGGCGCCGGAATGGCGCTGGCTCATGGTCGACGAACGTGCCACCTGGTGGGACGTACGACAGCAGGTAATAGCCCTGCTCGAACTCGGCAATCCGTTTGAGCGGCTGCGTCAGGTCGTTGGCGAAGCCGAAGTAGACGCCGCCCATCCGCGCCGCGAGAGTCGTCATGCCGTCGCGCATGTTCACCCACTCCGCGAGGTTGCCGGCCCCGTCAGCGGGAACGCCCCTGACGTCCACGGCATGCACGACCACTCCCGCGTCGGCCGCGAGTTGTGCCAACCGCTGCAGGCGCCCTTCGATCGGTTGCGCCAGCCAGTGATTCTCATCGGTGCCTGCCTGCGTGGAGCCAATGACCGCTTCGCCCATGATGCCCGTCCCGATCTGCAGCGCGATGCCCTCAGACAGCAGGATGACCGTCTTGCGACCCGGCAGGCTCCGAAGGCTCACGAGCAGCGAGTTGAGGCTGCCCAGGGTCCCGTCCACGAAGGTTCGTTCGAGATCGCGATGTCCCGGTGAGGCCGCGCCGGAGCGCGCAGCGCCGCCGCGAGCGCTGCGCGCCAGGTACCGCAGCCCGTCGATGCGCGCTGTCAGATCCTCCCGGTCGGCGGTCAACACCGTCGACCGACGTCCCGTTTCGCCGGTGCGGAGAACCCCGGCCTCGATGCCGACCGGCAGCGTCGCGAAGAACTGCCGCAGTCCGTGCCGCACGCGCTCGAAGCCGTCCGGCGTCATCGTCATGTCGTCGATGAGGACCACCAAGGTGTCGACATCGATGCCAGCTCGAGGGACGACGTCCTCGTCACCGACACGCCGCGCCTCCAGGCGACGGAGTCTCGCGGTCCTGTCGATGAACGTCACGTCCCTCAACTCCACCAGCTGCCCGTCCTGCCGGATCTCGAAGTCGTCCGCGGTGAGCGTGCCGACGGGCCGTCCGTCGGTATCGACCACGACGGCGTCGAACTGCACCAGCTCGGTAGTCGCCCTGAACACGACAGGCGTCTCGTCGTCACGAGGCGGCGCCTGCGCGGACAACGCGAGAGCGCCGATGCCCACGGCAGCCACTACCGAGGCGACGGCTGCGACGGCCGGGCGGACTGACACCTGCGTCTTCATGCCGATGATGACCTGTCGGTGAGAGGCGAGGGCAGCGTACCACGCGGTGGATGCGGCGCTGCGGAGTAGTCGGTCGAGCAGGGCCGAAGACCGAGGACCGAGGACTGAGGACCGAGGCCCCCCTACCGGTCGCCCTGCTTCAGGTAGGCGATGAGATCTGCGAGGTCCTGCGCCGTCATGGCGTCTTCGAGTCCGGCCGGCATCAGCGAATTCGTGGCCGCATGCATCGAGGCGATGTCGCCGCGCGCGATCTGGTGGGTCTGGCCGGCGGCGTCACGCAGTGAGATGCCGTTCTGCGTCTCCGACTCGATCCGGCCGAAGAAGCTGCGCCCGTCCCTGGCCTCGACGCTCACCGCTTCGAATCCCGGCGTGATCTCGTAGTCGGGTACGACGATGTGCAGCAGCAGCGCGTCCGGCGGTTGATTACGCACGCCGCTCAGGTCGGGGCCGATGCGGCCGCCGGCCGACGTGAAGGTGTGGCAGGCGCTGCACTGCTGCTCGAAGACCCGCGCGCCGCGGCGCGCGTCGCCGTCAAGAGTCGACACGGTCGACCGGATGCGCTCGAACGCGCGCTGGGCCGTGCCGGTGTCCGACGCGGCAAACAACGCGGCCGCACGCCTGCGGATGTCGGTGTTGCGGTGCGCCGCGAGCCGACCCCACCGTGCGCCACCGATCGCATTGGCGGGGACTGCACCAGACTCGACCGCGTCGAGCAGTACGGGCACCAGCTGCTCGTCGCCAAGCAGCGTGGCCAGCACGAGTGCACGAACGGCTGGCGTCCACGTCGGCCATCTGCCGGGTGCGACGAGCAGCGCGGCGGCGCGAGGTGCGCGCGTGTCGGCCAACGCTCGCACGGCCGCTGCCTGCACCTCGGGTGGTTCGTCCGGCGCGAGGCGGTCCGCAAGGGCCTGCCACACATCGGCGTCACCGGCGTGGCCGAGCAGCGCGATGGCATCCGCGCGTGTCGCGGCCGGTGCACCGCGATCACTGGCGAGGGTGCGCGCGCGGTCGAGCAGCATCGGCAGGGATCTGGCGACGTCCCGCGCGTCTGGCGTGTCGACGGAGACCAGTGTCTGGAGTGACTGGGCATCGCGTGTTCGCAGTGCCGCCGTGAAGGTCCCGAGCGCCGACAGCTGCCAGTCGGAGGCCCCGTCCGGTGGCGCCACGATGTAACGCAGCAGCGTCAGACGCTCGTCCTCTGCGTCACTGCCGGCGACGATGCGGGCCAGGTCCTTGAGCACGGCGCGATGGGCATCGGGCGGGGCGGGCGGTCCCGCGCGGAACGCGTCGAAGAAGGCCATCGCCTGGACGCCGATACCGCTCAGAACGGCCGCCCGTGTCCACCGGTCGGCACCGTCGCGCCGCGCGATGGCGGCCAACGCCGTGAGTCGACGCGGGCTGGCACTCGCGGCCAGCGCGAGCGCGGCGTGGAGGCGCACGCGTGGGTCGGGGTCGTCGTGTCGCGCCAGTACGGCGTCGAGCAGCCCGTCCTCGTTGGCCAGGCGCCGCTCGGCGATGCGCAAGGCGTTTTCACGCACCCCGGGTGCGTCATCGCGTAAGGCGCGTCTGACGTCGTCGGCGTCGAGCGCCTCCAGCTGATCGAGGGTCCAGAGCGCGTGCAGGCGTGCCTCTGCGCGCGTGTCGCCCAGCAGCGCACGCAGGTCGCGCGTCAATCCGTGGTGGGCAGGCGCCCGCGTGGCCCGCTCGACGATCAGACGCTGCGCGGTATCGCGTCGCCAGCCGTTCGCGTGTCGCAGCGCCTGCACCAGCGCGGCCGGCGAGGCGGACGCCAGGTCGCCGGGCATCGGCCCGGGCTCGCGAGCGGATGCCGCGAGGCGGTAGATGCGGCCCCGATCGCGACCGGCGGCGAAATCGAAGAGCGCCCGGCTCTCTTCGGGCACGTACGCGGGATGGTCGATGTCCTTCCGATACATGTCCACGAGGTAGAGGGCGCCATCGGGTCCGGTCACGGCCGACACGGGACGGAACCACGAATCACGCGTGGCGAGGAACTCCGCGCCATGGCGCGCCGGCTGCGAGCGGAAGGACACGCCCTCGGGCTCGCGCACCTGCCGCTGCACCAGGTTCTGCGCCGATTCCATGACGAAGATGCTGCCGAGGTGGCCCTCGGGCAGCGCGTCGCCCCTGTGGATGTGCACGCCGCTTGCGGAAGTGAACGTGCCCGCGTGTGGGGTCTGCATCAGCGTGGGGTGGAACGAGGCGGTGGTGAGGTCTGCGCTCAACGGCCAGACGATGGCGTCGGCGCCGACGGCCGACACCTCCTGCACGGTGTCGGTGAACGAAAGCGATGGGTTACGCGAAAGCTGGTGCGGTTCGAGCACGACGTGCCAGACGGGGTGCCGATTGGCACAGATGAACCGTCGGCCGTGGTCGTCGAACGTGAGGCCATACTGCCCCTGGCCACCCGCCAGCTCGAAAGCGCCCGTGCGCGGGTGGTAGCGCGAGTCGCTCGACGCGAACTCCACCGGCGGCCGGTCGGGATGGGCCGGCGAGGTCACGCGCCCGCCATTGAGACCGCTCGTGAGGTAGATCCAGCCATCGGGGCCGAGCGTCGGATGGCTGAAGCGGATCTGCGCCGTGCGGGTGGCGTTGAACCCGGTGAGCACGACACGGCGAACATCGGCGATGCCGTCGCCCGTCGTGTCCTTCAGGTACAGCAGGTCAGGCGCCACGGTCACGAAGACCCCGCCGTCCCACGCCATCACGCCGTTGGGATAGGTGAGCCCGTCGGCAAACTCGGTGCGCGTGTCGAAGCGGCCATCCGCGTCGGCGTCGGTGAGCAGCGCCACCACCCCCAGCGCCGGCCCCTCGTCTTCACCCTCCAGCGGATCGGGGTAGCCTCGGTTCTCGACCACGTAGAGGCGGCCGCGCTCGTCGAACGCGATGGCGACCGGGTCCTGCACCAGTGGTTCGGCCGCGACCAGGTCGATGCGGTAGCCCGGCTCGAGGACGAACTGCGCCAGCGCGGCGTCGGGTGACAGCGGCGCTCGCGGTTCGGCGATCTGTGCCGCGGGCGCCGGCCACAGCCAGCCGCAGGCCACGGCCAGCACGAGGCTGGCGCCGACAGCCCAGCAGCGGCCGGTACGTGTGCCCGTCATCGCGCCGATGGGCGACCGGTCTGCGCGTCGCCCCTGAGTTCGTCGAGCATGGCCAGCAGGGCGTCGGTCATCGTGCGCGCGGCGTTGCGCTCGACGCGGTTTGTGCCGAGCCAGGTCTCGTACCCGCCGAGATCATGGTGTCGCGCCGTGGGCAGGTAGCCTTCGGAGCCGTTGGCCAGCGACGTCGTGAAGGTCAGCCCAAAGGGGCTCTTCTCCTTGATCTCGAGGCCGATCTCGGCGAAGACCTCGAAGGGGAAGGTCGTGATGGCGAGATCGCCGATACGCGCGGCCTGCAGCACCACCTCCAGGGTGGGCGGGACCTCGGCGCGCCCGACCAGACGTTCGGCGTAGATGCGCTCTCGTGGATGGCGTTCGGCCGCACCCGGGGGCCGCGCCATGATCTGCCGGGCCCAGGCAAGTTGCTCGGGCGTCGGGCGGCGTGTCTCGAGCGTGAGGACACGCTCGACCATCGCCAGGGGCGCGGTGTCGTGCCACGCGAGGTGCGGCATCGACTTGAACACCTCGGCAGCGAGGCGTGTGGCTACGCGCTCCATGCGGGCGTACGGCGCAAGCCGGGGCTGGGGGGTGCGAACGTCCACGTTGTTGATGTCGCCGCTGGTGCCGTTCGACAGCATGGCCACGAAGCGCGAGTCGCCCCGGTCCTCGCCGATCAGACGGGCGAGGCTGCGTGCGAAGACGCCGAAGTAGTCGGCCGACACGTGGCCCTCGGGCACGCCGCCGACGTAGTGCAGCGAGTAGTTGGCCAGCACCGCGAGTGGACGGCCGTCGAGGGCCGACAGGGCAAGGAACGCCACCTCGGGATCTGTCGGTCCGGCAGGGCGCACGAGCAGGTCGCTCCCGGGACGCGGGTTCATCTGCACCTGATCGGTGCCGCCGAACGGGTTGGTCAGGTGCGGACCAGGCTTCATGTGCCACCGGCGGTTGAAGACCTCGTCGGGCAGGGCACCGCGTCCCCAGGCCACGCGTGCCGGCTCGAGGTTGTTCATCGCGCGGCGGATGCCGTCGGCGATGCGCGTGGCGAGAAACGCCTGGTACTCGTCGAGGGTCGGCGCCGTGGCGTATTCGGCCGGCGACCACCGATCTCCCAGCGCCGAGACCGCCGAGTGGGTGTGCGTCGCGCTGACGAGCATCCGCTCGTGTGGGATGCCCGTGTGTGCATGCGCGAGCCGCTTCGCGTGGTCGATCACGTGGCGGGGCATACCGAGGCTGTCCACCACGACCACGGCGATCGTGTCCGTCCCCGATTGGAGCACCAGGCACCGCGCATACAGCTCGTCGTGGACGTGCGTGGCCGGCGCGGGCAGCCAGTTGCCGACGATGGACCCGCCGAGGGCTGGCGTGACGTTGCTCGTGGCCGCTCCGGCCCTGAACGTCGGCGCGTCCTGCGCGCGCGTCGCGCAGGGCAGCAGGACCACGAGCACGACACCGAGGAGTGGGCGATAGGGCATGGCGTGCGCATGCTATCAACGTTGTGCACCGCAGCGTGAGACTACGGTCGAGGCGGCTGCGAATCGCGTTGACACGCTGCGCACCCACGCATATCGTCCACCTCGCCCATCATCCGTTTCGTTGCTCGTTACATGCGAGGTGCACATGACTTCCTCCCCGAGTCGCCGGCGCCACCGCTGGTTGTCTGCTGTCTTCCTGTCGGTTTTCTGGTTCCTGCCCGCGCCCGTCGCGGGACAGGCGATCTACGGCACCGTGACCGGCACGGTGACCGACGACTCCGGCGCGTCGATTCCAGGCGCCACCGTGTCGGTGACCAACGAGAACACCGGGCTCACGCTCGAGAGCGTCTCCGACGAGACCGGCACCTACACCATCCGCAACGTTACCGCCGGCCCCTACACGCTGCGGGCCACGCTGCAGGGCTTCAAGGAGTTCGTCCAGACAGGCATCCCCGTCACGCCCGGCGGCATCGTCCGCGTCAACGGGCGGCTCGAAGTAGGTGCGCTCACCGAGTCGGTGACCGTGACGACCGAGGCGGCGCTGCTCAAGACCGACAAGGCCGACGTCAGCGTGGACCTGCGGCCCGAAGAAGTGGTCAACCTGCCTCTGAACCAGTACCGGAACTAACCAGGCGCTGATGAACCTGGTGCCTGGCGCCACGCCCCCCGCGCTGCAGAATGCCCAGACCGATACGCCCGGGCGCGCGCTCACGACCAACGTCAACGGCACGGCGCGCAACACCAACACCACGCGCATCGACGGGGCGGCCAGCGTCAACGTGTGGCTGCCGCATCATGCGGGCTACATCGCGCCGGCCGAGACCATCGAGAACGTCAACATCTCCACCAACAGCTTCGATGCGTCGCAGGGCATGACCGGCGGCGCCGCGATGTCGGTGGCGACCAAGTCGGGCACAAACAACGTGCGAGGGTCGGCGTTCTTCTTCCGGCAGCAGGACGAGTGGAGTGCGCGACCCGGCTACTTCGACCCCGTCAAACTGGACTCGGCCACGTCAATCCTGGGCGGGACCATCGGCGGCCCGATCCGAAGGAACCGGCTGTTCTACTTCGGCTCGTGGGAACGGAACGTCGAACGCCGCAGCCGGTTCGACCAGTTCACCGTGCCCACCGCACGGATGCGCCAGGGCGACTTCGGCGAGGTGCTCGCCTTCGACTCGCGGTTCCGGATCTACGACCCCACCACGGGCAATCCGACCACCGGCGCCGGCCGCACCGAGTTCCCCGGCGCGGTCATCCCGGCCGACCGCATCAGCGACATCAGTAAGACGATCCAGGCCCTGTACCCGGAGCCGAACAACCCCGGCACCAACAACGGCCTCCAGAACAACCTCTTCGTCGAGCGCTTCCCCGAGGCCAACCGCGACAACTACGACGCCAAGGTCAACTGGAACCGCACCTCCGCGCACCAGATCTGGGCGAAGTACTCGATGATGGACGCCTCGGTGCAGGACCTCTTCTACCTGCCCTTCGACGAGGCTGGCGGGGGCGACACGAAGGTCTACCTCGGCACCATCGGCCAGACGTGGACCCTGAGCCCGACGCTGATTCTCGACGGCAACGTCGGTGTCAACGTCATGACCCACCAGTCGCAGGGGCCCGACTTCGGCACCAACTTCGGCACCGACGTGTTCGGCATCCGCGGCACCAATGCCGAGGGCGTGACGGGCAACAGCGCCACCAACCCCGATCGCCACAGCGGCATGCCGGTCTTCAACACCGGTCTCGGCGTGCTCGGCAACAACGCGACGTGGACGCCGGTGTGGCGTGACGAGCGCAGCTACACGGCCTCGGTCAACCTCACCAAGGTGGCGGGACGCCACGAAATCCGGTCGGGCTTCGACTTCGTGCGGCTGACGCTCGATCACTGGCAGCCCGAGATCGGCAACCCGCGCGGCGACTTCAGCTTCGGCGGCGGCATCACGGGCTTCCCGGGCTACGCGGGCGTCGGCGGCTGGAACACCTACGCGACGTTCCTGCTCGGCGAGGTCAGCAGCTTCGGCAAGAGCGTCCAGTTCGAGGAGCTGACGGCCCGCGAGAACCAGTTCGGCGTGTACATCGCCGACCGCTGGCAGGTCAACGAGAAGCTCACGGTCAACCTCGGGC
>JAEZDP010000171.1 GCA_023418055.1 Acidobacteriota bacterium | reverse complement strand
CGCCGCCGCGCTGGGCATCCGGCGTGCACGCAGGTGCGCGCGTGCGGCAAGCAGGTGCGCGTTGGCGATCGCACTGGCATGGAGAGCTCGTACCGGTTCCGGCAAGTCCGGCCGCGCGAAGAAGCGCCGGTAGACCTCAACCGGTTCGTCTGCGTCGCGAAGGGAGGGCGCGCGGAAGGAAGTTGATCCCTCGTGTTCTCGGAAGTCGGCGAGCACGGATGGGACATGGACGATCGGCCCAAGCAGTCCCAGGCGCAGCCAGTAGTCGAGGTCGGGTACGGCCCGCAGCGTCTCGTCCCAAGGTCCGGCGCATTGGTGCGCGTGGCGGCGGATGAACACCCCCGGGCCTGGAGGACACGTCGCCCTTGCGACGACTTCGCGGTGCTCGAACACTGGCGCCGCCACCACGGTGAGCAACGCGGAACTCGGGTCGATCAATCGGTAGTCGCCGTACACGGCCATCGCGTCCGGACGCGCCGCAAGCGCCTGCACCCCAGTTCTCACCGCATCTGGGCGCAGGCGATCATCCGCGGAAAGATAAGACAGCACCTCTCCAGTGCTCAAGGCCCAGCCGGCATTTATCGCGGAGGCCTGCCCGCGGTTTGGCTGGCGGTGCACCACGACACTGCGGGCGTAATCGGCCAGAATTGCGGGTCCGGTGTCGGTCGATCCGTCGTCCACCACGATCACTTCGAGCGCAGGGTAGCGCTGTGCGAGTAGGCTGTCGATCGCTTCTCGCAGGTATCGAGCGCCATTGTAGACGGGCACGACGATTGAGACGCGGGGGAGGTGGTTTGTTTCACTCATGCGCAGAGACGCTACCGTGGGCATGAGGGCACGCTCGTGAAAAGACGGCAAGCACCGGCACGCGGCTCGGTGTAGCGTCTCGTCAGACGACACGCGGTCAGAGGCGCTGCGGGCGATCAGACAGCAATGACCTCAGCGATGCGCTCGCCCGCCCGCCCGTCCCACAACTCGGGCACCCGCCCACGCTTGCCGCCCGTCGTGAAGAACGCCTCGAGCGCCGCCGGCAGGTCGCGCGCGTCCGCGCCGACCAGCGTGTTGGTGCCCTCGGTCACCGTCACCGGCCGCTCGGTGTTGTCGCGCAGCGTGAAACACGGCACGTCGAGCACCGTCGTCTCTTCCTGGATGCCGCCCGAGTCGGTCAGCACGCAGGCCGCGTGATCGGTGAGCGCCAGGAACTCGAGATAGCCCAGCGGGTCCACCAGGCGGAGCCCCTGCAGCCGATCGCTCAGCCCGAATGCGTCGATGCGTGCACGCGTCCGCGGGTGCGCCGGGAACACGATGGGATGGCGTTCGGCCAATGGCCGGATGGCGTCGAGCAGCGCCGCCAGGCTGTCGCGGTCGTCCACGTTCGCGGGCCGGTGCAGCGTCAGCACGGCATAGCCACGATCCGCCAGGTCGAAGCGGGCCGAGACCTCGCCCCACGGCGCGCGCGGGCGATGGCGCAGCAGCGTGTCGATCATCACGTTGCCCACGAAGTGGATGCGCTCGGCAGGCACGCCCTCGGCGAGCAGGTTGGCATCCCCGTCCCGCGAGGGAGTCAACAACCAGGTCGACAGGCGATCGGTGACCAAGCGGTTGATCTCTTCGGGCATCGTCATGTCGCGCGAGCGCAGGCCGGCCTCGACATGCGCCACGGGAATGCCTGCCTTCGACGCCACGAGCGTGGCGGCCAGCGTCGAATTGACGTCGCCGACGACCACCACGACGTCGGGACGCTGCTCGGCGACCACGCGCTCGAAGGCCACCATCACCGCACCGGTCTGCTCGGCCTGGCTGCCGCTGCCGACGCCGAGGTCGATGTCCGGTCTGGGCAGCCCGAGCTGCTCGAAGAACACCTGCGCCATCGCATGGTCGTAGTGCTGGCCGGTGTGCACAAGCCGCTGCGCCACTCCAGGCCGGCCAGCCAGCGCGGCCATCACCGGCGCAATCTTCATGAAATTGGGACGGGCCCCTACGACGTGCAGAATCTGACGGGACGTCATGCGCGCATCGCCTCGATGACCTCGGTGAGGATGCGGTCGAGATCGACACGCGGCTCGTACTGGATGAGACTGCGGATCTTCGAGATGTCGGGCACGCGGCGGGGCATGTCCTCGAAGCCCGACTCGTACGCCTGGTCGTACGGAATCACCTGGATCTCGGAATTGCTGCCGGTCATGGCCTTGATCTTCTCGGCGAGCGCCATGATGGTGATCTCCTCGCCGTGGCCGATGTTGAACACCTGCCCTACGGCGCGCGGCTCCTGCGGCAGCGCCACGAGCGCACGCACGACGTCGCCCACGTAGGTGAAGCTGCGCGACTGCGTCCCGTCTCCGTGCACGGTGATGGGATGCCCGAGCAGCGCCTGCCGCACGAAGTTCGGAATCACCATCCCGTAGCGCCCCGACTGCCGTGGCCCCACCGTGTTGAACAGGCGCACGATGACGACCGGCAGCTTCTTCTCCTTGAAGTACGCAAGCGCCAGGAACTCGTCGATGGCCTTGCTGCAGGCATAGGCCCACCGGTGCTTGTGCGTGGCGCCGAGCACCAGGTCGTGCTCCTCGGTGAAAGGCACCGCGGTGCTCTTGCCATACACCTCGGAGGTCGAGGCGATGACCACGAGCTTCTTCTTCTTGTTCGCCTGCCGCAGCACCACCTCGGTGCCGTGCACGTTGGTTTCTATCGTCGCCACGGGCTCCTCGACGATCTTCTTGACGCCCACCGCGGCGGCCAGGTGATACACGACGTCGGCCTGGTCCACCAGCTCGGCCAGCAGCGGCTCGTTGTTGACCGAGTCGATCACGTACGAGAAGCCGGGGTGCGACTTGAGGTGGGCGATGTTCTGGATGGAGCCGGTCGACAGGTCGTCAATCACCTGTACCTGGTGGCCGTCCGCGAGCAGGCTGTCCGAGAGGTGGGATCCGATGAAGCCGGCGCCGCCGGTGATGAGGATGTGCATGGGTCTCCGTACGATATCCGATTGGGGATCAGCGCGCCGCGAGCGTCACCACGAAGGCCCCGACGGGAAGGACCGCCTGCATCTTCACCGGCACGCGCGCGGCATCGTCGGAGAACCAGACGGCCATGCCTTCGCCGAACGGGGCGCCGGATTCGTCGTGCACCGTCGGCACGACCTTCCAGGCCATGCGGGAGCCGGCGGGCGTCGCCACGGCTTCGCGCCCGATGACGCGGGCCGACACCCGATACAACTCGCCCGAGTCGGCCACGGCGAAGGAGGCGGTGGCGCCTGGCGCAAACGACAGCGCGCGTAGCGCGTACAGCGCCGACAGCGCGTCGTGGGTCGCGCCCGGCAACTGCTGTTCCTCCTGCATCGTCGTCCGCGTCTTCATCTCGAAGTGTGCACGGCGCGCCGGGTGGTCGAAGCGCGTCTCCTTCATGC
>JAEZDP010000155.1 GCA_023418055.1 Acidobacteriota bacterium | reverse complement strand
TCGACGAGCTGATGCGCACCGGAGTCGAGGGCATCTCGGCGGTCGGCGACGTCATCACGCTGGGACAGCCAGGGCATCCCCAACTGGCGCACCTGTCGTCGGCGGAGGGCATCCTCGCCGCCGAACGGATTGCGGGCCAGCAGGTGAAGGCCATCGTGTACGACCACGTGCCTGCCTGCACCTACTGCGATCCGGAGATCGGCAGCGTGGGCCTGACGCAGGCCGAGGCCGAAGCGAAGGGCTTCGACGTGCGTGTCGGCACCTTCCCATTCGGCGTGCTCGGACGCGCGAAGGTCATGAACGAGACCGAAGGGTTCGTGAAGATCGTCGCCGACCGGAAGTACGACGAGATTCTGGGCGTGCACATGATCGGGCCGCGTTCCACCGAGCTGGTGGCCGAGGCGACGCTGGCGCTGCGCCTGGAGTGCACGGTGGAGGAACTCATCCGCACCATCCACGCCCATCCGACCATGTCGGAGGCCGTGGCCGAAGCGGCGCACGCGACGCACGGAGCGCCGCTGCACATGTGAACCGGCTGGCGCCCCTGAGGGGGCGTCCGGCGCGAGCTGCTAGCCTGAGTCATGCCTACACCCGTCGTCATGCCCCAGATGGGCGAATCGGTCACCGAGGGCACCGTCGTGCGCTGGATTCGCAAGGTCGGCGACACGGTCGACCGTGACGAGCCGCTCTTCGAGATCTCGACCGACAAGGTGGACGCCGAGATCCCCTCGCCGGCGGCGGGCGTGTTGCTCGAGGTGCGCGTCAAGGAAGGCGAGACAGTGGACGTCGATACCGTCGTCGCCCTCCTCGGTGAGGCCGGGGAACTCGCAGGGCCTGCCGGCGGCGAGGCGGAGGCCGACGCGGACGCGGACACGCCCGTGGAGCCCCCCCCGTCGCCCTCGCCCCAGCCGGATGGCTCGCCGCGCCCGGCAGATGCTGCGCCGCCATCCGCCGCCGTCGTCGTCGACCAGGCAGATGCCGACACGGGCGTCAGGGACGCGCCGGCAGACGATGCCGATCCGGAACGCGCCCGCGAGGCGCGTCGGCGCACGAAGTCGTCGCCCCTCGTGCGCAACATCGCGGCAGAGCACGGCGTGGACCTCACGCGGGTGGCCGGGTCCGGTGTGAGCGGCCGCGTCACCAAGCAGGACATCCTCGGTTATCTCGACGACCGACCGATCGCCGGCGGCGAGCCGGCGCGCGCGCTCGACATGCCGGCCTACCGTCCGGGCGAAGCGGTGGAGGTCGTGCCGATGACGGTGATGCGCCGCAAGATCGCCGAGCACATGATCCACAGCCGGCGGACGTCGGCCCACGTGCACTCGGTGTTCGAGGTCGATTTCGCGCGCGTCGCGACAGTACGTCAACAGAAGAAGGCCGAGTTCGAGCGCGACGGCGTGAAATTGACGTACCTGGCGTTCATCGCGAAAGCCGTGGCTGACGCGTTGCGTGCGATGCCGGTGCTCAACGCCTCGCTCGACGACACCAACATCGTCTACAAGAAGGACGTGAACCTCGGCATCGCCGTCGCCCTCGACTGGGGTCTCATCGTCCCGGTGATTCCCGCCGCCGACGAGAAGAGCCTGCTCGGGATGAGCCGTGCCATCAACGACGTCGCCGACAGGGCGCGGGCGAAGAAGCTGCGGCCTGAGGAAGTGCATGGCGGCACGTTCACCATCACCAACCCCGGCTCACTCGGCACGCTCTTCGGCATGCCGATCATCAACCAGCCGCAGGTGGCCATCCTCGCCGTCGGCACCATCGAGAAACGCGTCGTGGTGATCGACGACATGATCGCCGTCCGGCCGCGCGGCTACCTGACCCTCGGCTACGACCATCGCCTGGTGGATGGCGCCGTGGCCGACGCGTTCATGGCGCGCGTCAAGCAGGCGCTCGAACACTGGCCCTGATGCGCCCCCTGCACGTCGTCGACTACGGCGCCGTGCCGTACGACGAAGCCGTGGCCCTCCAGCAGCGACTGGTGGAAGGCCGCAAGGCGGGTGCCGTGCCCGACACCCTCGTGCTGCTCGAGCACCCCCACGTGGTGACCCTCGGCGTGAAGGTGCGCAACTCGCGGACGCACGTGCTCGCCTCCGACGTGGACCTCGCCGCCAGGGGTGTCGGCTTGTACGAGTCGGGACGCGGCGGCGACGTCACCTACCACGGTCCAGGCCAGCTCATCGGGTATCCCGTCATCGACCTGAAGCCGGACCGCACGGACGCCCATCGCTATGTGCGCGACCTCGAAGAGGTGCTGTTGCGCGTGTGCGGGTCCTACGGCGTGCGGGCCACGCGGGAGCCCGGGCTCACTGGCGTGTGGGTGGGCGACGAGAAGATCGCGGCCATTGGCGTCCGGCTGTCACGCTGGGTGACCAGCCACGGGTTCGCGCTCAACGTGCATCCCGACCTCTCGTACTTCTCGCTGATCGTGCCGTGCGGCATAGAAGGACGAGGGGTGACCTCGCTGGCCCGCGTGCTGGGGCGTCCCCCGGACATGGCCGAGGTGCGCGCCAGGGTGGTGGCCGCCTTTGCCGACGTGTTCGAGCGCGACCCGTCGACCGTCCGGGAATAAACCATCGCGCTCCGGGGTTTACAGCCCACGGAGGCACGATGAAGAGAGACGCGACCACCGAACGGACACTCATCGCTCAGCTGCAGGCCGGAGACCGCTATGCCGTCGAGGAACT
>JAEZDP010000140.1 GCA_023418055.1 Acidobacteriota bacterium | reverse complement strand
CATCACCAGCGGATGCAGCAGCGACCAGGCAAAGCCCAGCACCGAGCCCTTGTATTTCACCTGAAGGTCGCGCTGGACGAGGCCGCGCAACAACCCGCGATACGCGTACAGACGGCGGAGATCATTGGCCGCCATGGCGCGGCGAGTGTAGCATGCTGCCCGCATGCCCCAGACCCTCCCGGCGTCCACCGGTCGCACGCCGTGGACCCGCCTGGCGAGCCTGTGTGCCGCATCGGTCCTGGTGTGCGGGTGGTACGTCTCGCCCGTCGTCAACTTCCGTCACCTCTCGACGGCGCGCTACTGGGGCGACGTCCGGCTCAACACGTGGGCCCTCGCGTGGAATCATCGCGTGCTGACCGGGCAGGCCACGGCCTACTGGGACGCCAACATCTTCCATCCGGCCCTGCAGACGCTCGCGTTCTCCGAGCACCTCTTCGGCATAGCGGTGCCGACCCTGCCCCTGCATCTGATGGGGGCGCCGCCGGCGCTGGTCTACAACATCGCCTGGCTCGCATCATTTCCGCTGGTCGTGTTCGGCGTGTTCTGCCTGGCTCGGCGGGCGGGTGTCGGCGGTGCAGGTGCGCTGGCCGCGGGTCTCCTGAGTGCGTGCAGCATCGTGCGCATCCAGCACGTCGGGCACCTGCAGTTGCTGTGGATCTTCGGGCTCCCGCTCGGCATGGCCTGCCTCGATCGGTGGCGCACGGATCCCCGCGTGTGCTGGCTCGTGGCCTGGGTGCTGTGCACGCTCACGGTCAGCCTTGCGTCCTGGTACCTCGCGGTGCTGACGCTCGTGGTGCACGTCGTGTGGGTGGGGCCGTGTCTCTGGCCCGCGCTTCGGAGGCGCGACTGGCCACGCCTGCTTGCCGCCGCGATCGCGGGCGCCGTTGTTGCTGCCGTCCTGTTGGTCTTTGCGCAGCCGTATATGGGGGCAGGGTCCGGGCCCGTTGACGAGATGCGCCACAACTCGGCCGACTGGGCGTCTTACCTGGTGCCCGCGAGAGCCACGTGGTCGGGCCAGTGGCTGCTTGCTCGAGGCAGTGAAGCTCCGCGATGGAGCTTCGGGGAACAGACGCGGTTCCTCGGGTGGACGGTTCTGCTGCTGGCCTCCTTTGGGGCGTCAGTGGCTGTGCGCCGTAACCCACGGCTCCGGCGCGACGTGTGGATCGCGCTCGGTGCCGTCGGTGGCGTGGCCCTCGCGCTCAGTTTCGGCCCTGGTGCCGAAGGCAGTGCGCCCTGGCCCTTCGATGCCCTGCGCGCCGCGCCCGGCCTCGGGCTCGTTCGCGCGCCTGCCCGGTTCGCGCTTGTCGTCTCGCTCGTGGTGGCGGTGTTTGCAGGACTGGGCGTCGACGAACTGGTCCGCGGTCGTCGCCGTGTCCTGGCGGCGGGCGCCATCGTATTCGCGTTGCTCGAACTGCGTCCGGTGGCGTACGAACTCCCGCCGCCGGAGCCGGCGGTGATCTCGCCGCTTTACGGTCACGTCGCGAGGCTCGCGCGAGCGCCGGTCGTCTCGTTACCCGTGGCCTGGCACGGTCCGCTGCCGTGGTACGACGCGGACTATGGGTGGTACAGCACGCGGCACTGGTTCCCCATTGTCAACGGGTTCTCGCGCATTTTGCCGACAGGCTATGCCGACCGGATGGCCGCGCTGGCGGCCTTTCCCGCGGATGTCGCGCTCGATGCACTGTGCGCCGTCGGCACGCGCTACGTCATCGCACATGCGCAGCGTCCGTTCGCGGACTTCCGGCCGGCGCTGGCGGCTGCGCGCGGCGAGCCGCGCCTCCGTGTGATCGCGCGGGACGGGGAAGACGTCCTGTGGGAACTCGACTGCCGGTCCGGGGCGGGGTGAGCCCGGGCGATTCGTGTAGCATGCTGCCCTGTGATGAAGGTGCCACTGCTCGACCTCGGGGCCCAATACGCGCCGATACGTGACGAGGTCGTCGAGGCCGTCACCCGCATTCTCGACACCCGGCAGTTCATCCTCGGGCCGGAGGTGGAGGCGTTCGAAGCGGAAGTGTCCGCTTACCTTGGCGCGGCGCACGCGGTCGGCGTGACGTCGGGCACCGACGCGCTGCTGGTGGCGATGATGGCGCTCGAGTTGGGGCCGGGGGATGAGGTGATCGTCCCCACCTACTCGTTCTTCGCCACGGCAGGGTGTGTGCAGCGGGTGGGCGCGCGTCCGGTGTTCGTGGACATCGAACCGGTCGGCTTCAACATCGACGTTGACCAGGTGGAGGCCGCGATTACGCCGCGGACGAAGGCGATCGTGCCGGTACACCTCTTCGGGCAGGCGGCCGAGATGGACGCGCTGCTGGCGCTCGCGCGACGCGCCGGGCTGGCCGTCATCGAAGATGCGGCACAGGCCATTGGCGCCACGTGGCGGGGGAGGGCTGTCGGCACGCTGGGGCAGTTCGGGTGTTTCTCCTTCTATCCCAGCAAGAACCTGGGCGCCGCTGGCGACGCCGGGCTCGTCACGATCGAGGACGCGGACCTGGCGACGCGCGTGCGGATGTTGCGCGTCCATGGGGCGATGCGCACGTACCATCACGAGCGCATTGGTGGGAACTTCCGTCTGGCGGCGATCCAGGCCGCGGTCTTGCGGGTCAAGCTGCGGCACCTGGCGGCGTGGACCGATGCGCGGCGGCGCAACGCCGATCGCTACCGGGCGTTGTTCGCAGACCTCGCCGCTGACGTGCCAGTGG
>JAEZDP010000112.1 GCA_023418055.1 Acidobacteriota bacterium | reverse complement strand
CCCGTCATCTCCTCGAACGCCTGGTCGAACGGCACCCCTTCCGCCACGCGTCTGGCGATGGCCCCGGGCACCTCGCGTCCCTGCCTTGCCCGCACATCGTCGACGATGGTGGCGGCGAGCAGATAAGCGAGTGCGGTGTCCGGCTGCGCAGGGGAAGCGAAGAGTGCGTGCACGGTCTGCACCGCGGGCGTTGTCAGCGCGGCAAGGGCGAGGCGCACGTGGTCGGCGCCCGTCCACCCGCCTTCGACCGAGGTCGCCACACCTTCGTGGAACCAGCGGGGCAGCGGTCGGTCGCCGGCAGCCTCGACGAGGGCCAGGTGTGCCACCTCATGGCGCAGGACGGCCTCGAGGGACGTGTAGGGAAACCGTCCGGTGCGCCCCGGATAGAGTTCGAGATGCGAGGAGCCAAACGCGCGCCCGACGACCCAGGCCGGCGTCTCGCGGGCCCGTGCGCTGCCTTCCGGCACCAGGGTCACCCGAACCGTGGCGGGCATGGGGAGCCCTGCGCGTGCCAGGTCGTAGCGGAGCGCGTGCCAGTCCAGCGCCTGGACCCGGGCGGCTGCCGTCTGAAGGGCTGGTGGCGCGTCGATGACCACATCCGGCGCGGCAGCCTCATCGCCCATCGCCACGCCGAGCCCGACGAGCAGCCAGGCGAGGACGAGGACGAGCACACGCCGCGCGGCAGGCCCCAGAGACACAGGGTCCACGGTATCAGGCGTGATACAAGTCTGGAGCGCTGAGGCCCGGCAAGCATGGAGCATCAGGCATCAAGCATTAGGCATTAGGCCCAAGGAGTTCCGCCCGTGTCCGATACACCAGAACGCCGTCTGTCCGCCCTCGACCTCACGCTGCCACAGGCGCCTGCGCCGATGGGCGTCTACAAGCCGGGGCTCGTGGACGGCCGCTACCTGTGGCTGTCGGGACACGGCCCGCTGCTGCCGGACGGGTCGCTCATCAAGGGGCGCGTCGGCATCGACCTCGATGCAGACGCCGGGAAGGCTGCCGCACGGCAGGTGGGCCTCGCCATGCTGGCGACCATCCGCGCGACGGTCGGCTCGCTCGACAAGGTACGCCGCGTGGTGAAGGTGCTCGGCATGGTCGCCAGTACCCCCGACTTCGAACGGCATCCGTACGTGATCAACGGATGTAGCGAGTTGTTCGCCGAGATCTGGGGACCTGATCTCGGCATCGGCGTGCGCAGCGCCGTGGGCATGGGGTCGCTGCCCGGCAACATCCCGGTGGAGGTCGAGGCGCTCTTCGAACTCGAGGCCGAGTGATGTTCATCGTCGACGCGCATCTCGACCTCAGCATGAATGCGCTCGAGTGGAACCGCGACCTGCGGCAGCCCGTGGCCGACATCAGGGCTCGCGAGCGCCATCTCACCGACAAGCCCGACCGCGGGCGCGGCACCGTGTCGCTGCCGGCCCTGCGTGCGGGACACGTCGGCCTGGTCGTCGCGACCCAGATCGCGCGATACGTGGGGCCTGGGAACCCCCTGCCAGGGTGGCACTCGCCCGAGCAGGCGTGGGCCCAGACCCAGGGGCAGCTGGCGTGGTATCGCGCGATGGAGGAGGCCGGCGAGATGGTGCAGATCGTCGACGCGCCCTCGCTCGAGGCACACGTCGCGCGCTGGATGGCCGCCTCGGCCGCCGAACGCGCGTCGCTGCCCGTCGGCTACATCCTCAGCCTCGAAGGCGCCGACTCGCTCGTGTCGGTGGAGCACCTGGAACGCGCCCACGCCTATGGGCTGCGCGCGGTCGGTCCTGCGCACTATGGTCCGGGCCGCTACGCGCCCGGCACGGACGCGGTGGGACCGCTCGAGCCGCCGGGACGTCCGCTGCTGCAGGCGATGGAGCGCCTGGGCATCATCCTGGACGCCACGCATCTCAGCGACGCGAGCTTCGACGAGGCGCTCGATTGTTTCGGCGGGGCCGTCTGGGCGAGCCACAACAACTGCCGGGCGCTGGTGCCGCACATGCGCCAGTTCACCGACGACCAGTTGCGCACCCTCGTCGCACGGGGCGCGGTGATTGGCGCCGCCTTCGACGCGTGGATGATCGTGCCCGCCTGGGTGCGGGGGCGCTCGACACCGGCGGCGATGGGCTGTACGCTGGCGCGACTGGCCGACCACATCGACCACATCTGCCAGCTGGCCGGCTCGAGAAACCACGTCTGCATCGGGTCGGATCTCGACGGCGGCTTCGGCACCGAGCAGGGGCCGGTCGAGATCGACACCATTGCCGACCTCGAGAAGCTCGGCACGGAGTTGGCGAGCCGAGGCTACACCGACGCGGACCTCGACGCGCTGTTCAGCGGCAACGTGCTGGCCTTCCTGCGACGACACTGGAGAGTACCGTCATGACACGCATCTGGACCGCCTTCCTGGTGGCACTGTCGCTGCTGACCGCGCTGCCCGCCAATGCGGCCGCGCAGCCGCAGGACCTGCGGGTGATGTCCTTCAACATCCGCTACGGCACGGCGCAGGATGGCCAGAACCACTGGGACCTGCGGAAGGACTTCCTGGTCGAGACCATCGCCGAGGAGAACCCCGACGTCATCGGCGTGCAGGAGGCGCTGCACGCGCAGCTCCAGTTCCTGCTCGAGCAGCTGCCCGCCTACGCGATGCTCGGCGTGGGGCGCGACGATGGCAAGACGGCGGGCGAGTACACGGCGATCCTCTACCGCAAGGCTCGACTCTCGGTGCAGGACAGCGACACCTTCTGGTTCTCGGACACGCCGTCGGTCGTCGCCTCGACCTCCTGGGGCAACAAGATCACCAGGATCTGCACCTGGGCACGCTTCACGGTGGACGGACGGGCGCCGCTCTACGTCTACAACGTGCATCTCGACCACCAGTCCCAACCGTCGCGGGAGCGGTCCGCCAAACTGCTGCGGGAGCGAATCGAGGCGAGGCAGCCGAAGGCCCCCTTCGTCGTCACCGGCGACTTCAACGCCGGCGAATCCAACGCCGCCGTGGCCACGATGACCGCCGACGGCTTCGCCCTGGACACCTTCCGCGTGCTGCACAAGGACGCGCAGCCGGTGGGGACGTTCTCGGGCTTCGAGGCACAGCGGGTGGATGGCGAGAAGATCGACTACGTGTTCGTGAGCCCCGACCTGACGGTGGAGGAGGCGGCCATCGTGCGCACCGCACGCAGCGGGCGCACCCCGTCGGATCATTTCCCGGTCACGGCGCGCGTGCGCTGGTGAGCCGATTCAAGGCGTGACGCGCGCGGCCGATTGCTGCCGCATGACCGTACGCCGCAAGCTGGCGGCCAGCGTGGCCGGCCTGTTGCTGCTGTCCATCGGCAGTGCGGCGCTCACGCTCGTCGAGCGCAATCGGGCGGCAGCTGCCCTCACCGCCCTGCGTGACGTGCAGCGCGACCAGCAACGGGTGGCCGGCGTCGACCGAAGCGTCCAGCTGCGGTGGCGCGAAATCAGGGTACTCGTCGAGCTGACGCCCACCCCCGCACAACTGGCGGTGCTGCACGAACGGCTTCGCGCCCTCGATACCGAGAGCCGTGCGCTGGCGCCGTTGCCCATGGCCGCCGGCTTTCCCCAGACCTTCAGCCCCGTGATGGCCTCGTGGCTCGAGGTGGTCGAGGCCCTCGCCGACGGCCGACCGGCCCCCCCGCTCGCCTCGCCTGACGAGGCGGTGATTGCCCTCGACCGCATCAACCAGGCGGCCGAGACGCTCGCCACCAATGCCACCGAGGCGTTCCTGACGGCCCAGCACGACGCCGACCGCACGTCGCTCGCGTTTCTTGTGGTGGCCGCCGTCTGCGGCGGCATGGTCGTCGCGATGTTGTCGGTGACTGTCTCACAGGGCCTCGCCACGCTCGAGAACGCCTCGCGGCACATGGCCGGTGGCGACTACGCCTACCGCATCCCCGTGGTCCACCACGACGAGTTCGGCCGTGCGGGCGCCACCTTCAACCGCATGGCCGAGGAACTTGCCACGGCCATCGACGAGGCCAGAGCGGCACGACGTGCCGCTGAGGAGGCGAGCGCCGTGAAGAGCCGCTTCCTGACGAGCGTGAGCCACGACCTCCGGACCCCGCTCACGGCGGTCCTGGGCTACATCGATCTCATCGAGCGCGACGTGCGGCAGACCGGGCTGACCGCCACGATCGATGACGTCGCGCAGTTGCGCAAGTGTGCGTTGACGCTTCACGGGATGGCGGGGGAACTGCTCGACCTGGCGAAGCTCGAGGCCGGTCGCGTGCCGGTGATCATGCAGACTGTCCCGCTGTCGCGGCTCGTGCATGATGTGACCGATGGCCTCCAGCCGCTGTTGGCGCAGCGCGGCAACCGCCTCATGGTGGACTGCGGCGACGGCGTCTCGATGGTGACCGACAGGGCCAAGGTCCAGCACGTGCTGCACAACCTCCTCGGCAACGCCTGCAAGTTCACCGAGCAGGGCGACATTGCCGTGTCGCTCGCTCGGCGCGGCGGTGCAGCGGGCGAGCCAGGCGTTCAGTTCGTCGTGCGTGATACGGGCATCGGGATGAGCGCCGCCGAAGCGGCACGTGTGTTCGAACCATTCGAGCAGGCCAACGCCTCGGTGCGCCTCCGGTTCGGAGGCACCGGTCTGGGCCTGGCCATCGCGCGCGGGTACGTCGAGATACTCGGCGGAACGATCACCCTCGACAGCGCACCAGGACGCGGAACCACCTTCACCGTCTGGATCCCGGAGGGTGACCTGGTGACGAACGACGAGACCCTCGACGAGGAGATGCGTGAGGCGGCGGCGTTCCTCTCTGCGATGCCCACCCATCCCTCGGTCAGGCTGAGCGCCTGACAGCAGGCCAGGTTCGAAGGCTTCACCGCGACCTGGGTGTTCCAATCACGGCGTCGGCCGCCTTGCGCAGGGCCGCGTCCTTGCGCGCCATGTCCTGTCGCAGTTGCCGCACGGTCCGCTTCAACGTCTGGTTCTCGGCCGCCAGCGTCTGGACGCTGGCCTCGGCGGTCGCCTCGGCCGTGGTCCTCGCGTCGATGGACGCCTCCAGCGCCGCGACGGAGTCACGCAGCGCGGTGATGTCGTCCACGAGGGCCATCGCCACGGTGAGTTCGAGCGGCGCTGGGCCATCGTAGAGGGCGCGGGCGGCAGCCAGGAGCCCGCGCGCGCCGTCCATGTTGCGTGCCGGCGCGGCGGGGTCGAGCACGAGCAGCCCGTGGGCGAGCAGCGCCTCGCGACGCACGTCGGGGGGCGCGCCGACGTCGCCCGCGCGTGCGTAGAGCGCCTGCGCGTCAGCTGGACGGCCCTCCCGCACGGCCTGGTGGGCGGCATCGAGCGTCTGGCGTGCCGTCGGCCCCGGTACAGGCGCCGGCGTGGATGCCCGCGACGCGCAGCCGGCGGCAAAGGTCAGCCCGGCCAGCACCACGGCCAGACGGGCGGGAAGGGGGGCAGCTCTCATGCGCGGGTCATCGGCCTCGCGCGCGAGGACGTGAGCGGCGCCGACGCCTTCGCGCTATGTCGCGCGCAGCGACGCCAGCACGTCGGCGGCGTGGCCATCCACTTTCACGTTGTCCCAGCGGTGCGCGACGAGGCCGTCGGCGTCGATGAGATAGGTGACGCGCGCCACGCCCATGTACGCCTTGCCATACATGCGCTTCTCCTGCCACACCCCGTAGGCGTCGGCGACGGCGTGGTCCTCGTCGGCCAGCAGCGGGAAACTCAGGCCGTGCTTGCGCGCGAACTTCGCCTTGCTGGCCGTCCCGAGCACGCTCACCCCCAGGACCACCGCAGACGCAGCGCCGTAGTCAGGAAGCGCGGCCTCGAAGGCGCAGGCCTCCGTGGTGCAGCCGGGCGTGTCGTCTTTCGGATAGAAGTAGAGCACCACGGGCCGGCCGCGGTACGACGACAGGCGATGTAGTGTGCCGTGCTGGTCGGGCAACGAGAAGTCGGGGGCAGGGGTTCCTGGGTCGAGTAGGGGCATATCGGGCTCCGCAGGTCTGAGGGTACACTGAGGCCAGCGCTCCGGCGTCCCCCTCGTGCCCAACGGTCCCGAACAGATCCTCCCTGCGCCGTCCAGCGACGGACATACCCTGACTGGCAACGTCCTGAAGCTGCAGGGCTTCAGGTCGGACGTGCTCGACAACCGTCGCGACGTCCACGTCTACCTCCCGCCCGGCTACGACGCGATGCCCGAACGTCGTCATCCGGTGCTCTACCTCCACGACGGACAGAACGTCTTCGACGGCGCGACGGCCTACGTGCCCGGCCAGGAATGGCAGGTGGACGAAACCGCCGAGGCCCTCATCACGGCGGGCCACCTGAGACCGCTCATCATCGTCGCCGTGGACCACGCCGGTGCCGATCGAGCCCATGAACTTGCGCCCACCCGCGACCACGCGCGTGGCGCGGGCGGCCATGCCGACAGCTACGGACGCTTCCTGCTCGACGAGTTGAAACCGTGGGTGGACGCGACGTATCGCACCGACCCGTCGCGTGAGGCCACCGCCGTGGGCGGCTCATCGCTCGGCGGCCTGTTCACGCTGCACCTCGGGCTCACGCGCCCCGAAGACGTGGGGGCGCTGCTGGTGATGTCGCCGTCGCTGTGGTGGGACCGGCGGGTGTTGCTCGACCGGTACAGCACGCTGACCGGTCGCCTGCCCTGGCGCATCTGGCTCGACTGCGGTACGGCGGAAGGGCGTGACACGGTGCGTAACGTTCGCGCCCTGCGGAGCATCCTGCTTCGCAAAGGCTGGCAGGGGGGCGGCGATCTGCGGTATGTGGAGGCGCGGGACGCGACGCACAGCGAGGCGGCCTGGGCCGCCCGGATGCCTGACGCGCTGCGGTTCCTGTTTCCGTCAGCGGGGGTCGCGGGCTGAGTCGGCCGCGGCCTTGCGCAGCGCCTCCACCTCGGCCCTCACACGCTCACGTGCCGCCTGTTCACGCCGTCGGCGCATGGCGTCGCTGAAGGCGCTCGCGATGTTGCTAGTGGGCATCCCGATGGGGTAGAGGTGGGCCGTGAAGTCGCGCGGCAGCATCATCTGCTGCATCTCGAAGTGGTAGATGGGATACCACGGCCGTACGTAGCCGGGGACGACGCTGTCGTCGTAGATCCACGCGAATTTCAGGCGCAGGTCCTCTTCGTCGGTCTCGACACGCACCGTGTAGTCGGGCGCGATATCCACGGCGAAGATCGAGCCGTCGCGCTGCAATCCTTCGCGGATACGGTCGAGGTCGGTGATGGACGACGTTGCCGTCGGCTGCTGTGCGAGGGTGGAGGAGGAGGTGCACAAGGCGCCGCACAGCAGCAGGACCGTGGCGATGAACGGTCTCGACGGCATCACGATCTTGGACGCCTCCACGTTCCGAACGGTTGGCAAGGGAGACGCCCCACGAGTCGAGGTGGTGCAGTGACCGCGCATCAGCTCTCGAGCAGCAGGTGCCCGGGGTCCTCGATGTACTCCTTGATGCGCACCAGGAACTGCACGGCTTCGAGGCCGTCCACGATGCGGTGGTCGTAGGACAGCGCGACGTACATCATCGGCCGCACCACCACCTGCCCGTCGATCGCCACCGGACGGTCTTCGATCTTGTGCAGCCCGAGAATGGCTACCTGCGGCGGGTTCAGGATGGGCGTGCTCAGCAGCGACCCGAAGACCCCGCCGTTGGTGATGGTGAAGGTCCCGCCCTTGAGGTCGTCGAGCGTCAGCGTGCTGTTCTTCGCGCGTGCGGCGAAGTCGCGGATGGCCAGTTCGATGTCGCCGAACGACAACACGTCGGCGTTCCTGATGACCGGCACCACCAGCCCCTGCTCGGCACCGACGGCGATGCCGAGGTCGTAGTAACGCTTGATCACCATCTCTTCGCCCTGAATCTCGGCGTTGAGACGGGGGAACGCCTTCAGCGCGGCCACGCTCGCCTTGACGAAGAACGACGCGATGCCGAGCCCGACGCCCTGACGCTGCTTGAACGACTCCTTGCGCCGTTCACGCAGGGCCATCAGCTCGGTCATGTCGATCTCGTTGAACGTGGTCAACATGGCGGCCGTGCGCTGCGCCTCAACGAGATTGCGCGCGATGGTCAACCGCCGCTTCGACATCCGGATGCGCTCTTCGTCGCGGCTGCCGGCCGGACGTGCTGCCGGGCGGGGAGGCGTTGACGCAGGGGCTTTGGCGGCCGGCGGGGGCGCTGCCGGCGCGGCAGACGTCGCGGAGGCCGGCCGGGCGGCGGCGGCTTCGACGTCACGTCGCAGCACGCGCCCGCTGTCGCCCGAGCCCTGCACGCTCGCAAGGTCCACCTGGTGCGCCTCGGCCACGTTGCGGGCGGTCGGAGTGCTCCGTGGGGCGTCGACGGTCGTTGTCGCCGCTCCGGGACCCGACGGCTCGACGGCGGTGGGCGTGTTGGGGGCGGCGGGTGCCGCAGCGACATCCGTCCCGCTGGCGGGCGGTGCCGTGTCGCCGGCCGCATCGTCCCTCGACGCCTGCCCCGCGCTGGCGCCGGGCGTGATCTCGGCGAGCGCTTCGCCTACCTGGACGTCCTCGCCTTCCTGGCGGAGGATCTTCGACAACACGCCGGCCTGCTCGGCGCCCACTTCGAGGTCGATCTTCTCGGTTTCGAGTTCGACGATGGGCTCGCCCACGGCGACGGCGTCTCCCTCCTGCTTGAGCCAGCGTGCGACGCGGGCCTCGACCACCGATTCACCGAGCTGCGGAACCACTACCTGAAGCGCCATGCGGATATGCGTCCTTGTGAGGAGAGAGTTAGGCCTTCACCTTCGAGCGGGTGCGGGGACGGGCCTCGAGCGGCGCGAACGCGTCGGCCACGAGCAGGCGCTGGTTGATGGCATGCCATGCCGACGACCCCTCCGAGGGGCTCGCGCTGCGCGGCCGGCCGATGTACCGCAGCGGCAGGCGTCCGCCCAGCACACCCTCGAACGCGGGCCTGAAGAAGTCCCAGGCGCCCATGTTCAGCGGCTCTTCCTGCAGCCAGACCACTTCTTCGGCGTTGGGATACCCGGCAAGCACCTGCGCCACTTCGTCGGCGGGGAAGGGATACAGCTGCTCGATGCGGCAGATGGCCGTCTCGGTGTCCGACGACCGCTGGTCCGACGACACGAGGTCCACGTAGACCTTGCCGCTGCAGAACAGCACGCGGCGGATGCCTCGCGCGCGTGACGTCGCCTCTTCGTCGTCGATGACCTGACGCCAGGCGCCTTCCGCCAGTTCGCGCGGCGTCGAGGCCACGAGCGGATGACGCAGCAGGCTCTTGGGCGTCAGCACCACGAGCGGCAGCGGATCGGTCGTGAGCAGCAGCGCCTGACGCCGCAGCAGGTGGAAGTACTGCGCGGCGGTGGTGCAGTTGGCCAGGCGCAGGTTGATGTCGGCAGCCGCCGCGAAGAACCGTTCGGGACGGGCGCTGGAGTGTTCCGGTCCCTGGCCTTCGTAGCCGTGAGGCAGCAGCAGCACGAGCGACGGCGTCTGGCCCCACTTGGCACGCGCCGAGGTGACGAACTGGTCGAGAATCACCTGCGCGCCGTTGATGAAGTCGCCGTATTGCGCTTCCCAGATCACCAGCCGATCGGGCGCCTGGATGTTGTAGCCGTACTCGAAGCCGATGGTCGCGTTCTCGGAGAGCGGGCTGTTGTGCACCTCGAAGCTCGCCTTCGCTTGCGGCAGGTGCTGCAACGGCACGTAGCGCTTGCCCGACTCCACGTCACGGAACACCGCATGCCGGTGGCTGAAGGTGCCGCGTCCCACGTCCTCACCGGTGAGGCGGATGGGCACGCCGTCTTCCAGCACGGACGCGTAGGCGAGTTCCTCGGCCGCGGCCCAGTCCACGGTCCGCTCGTCGGGCGTATCGAACATCACCCGTCGTCGATCGCGGCCGCGTTCGAGCTTCCGGTGGCCCGTGAAGCCCTCGGGACGCGAGACGAGCGCGGCATTGAGCGCCTGCAGGCGTTCGAGCGACACGGCCGTCTTTGCCTGGCGTGCGGCTCCTGGCGGCGGCGGGGTCGGGATCGGGTTGGACAGCGCCTCTTCCGGCTTGAGCTGTTCGTACACCTCCTCGAGCGCCTTGAAGTGACGCTCGACGAGCTGGTCGGGCCGCTCGTCGGGCACGCCGGCCGACACGACCTGACGCGCCCAGCGTTCACGCACCGTCGGGTGCTCGGGGATGCGCCGGTACATCAGCGGCTGCGTGAAGGTGGGTTCGTCGCCTTCGTTGTGCCCGTACCGGCGATAGCCGACGAGATCGATCAGGAAGTCGCGATGGAACCGGGCACGGTACGCCCAGGCGATACGCGCGGCCTCGATGCACGCCTCGGGGTCGTCGGCGTTGACGTGGATGATGGGGATCTTGAAGCCGCGGGCCAGGCCGCTCGCGTACGACGTCGAATACGACTCGGACGGCGTGGCGGTGAAGCCGAGCTGATTGTTGGCGATGATGTGAATCGTGCCGCCGGTGTTGTAGCCATCGAGCCGCGACAGGTTGAGCGTCTCGGCGACGATGCCCTGGCCGGGAAAGGCCGCATCGCCATGGATGAGGACCGGCAGCGTGAGGTCGGCGTCGAAGCGCGGCGCCCCTGCGGCATCGGCGTGCGAGCCTGCCGCACGCGCCATACCGACCACGACCGGGTTGACGAACTCGAGGTGGCTGGGGTTAGGGGCCATCGACACATGCAGGCCCTTACCGACAGCCCGCAGCGCGCCCGCGTGGTACTTCACGTCACCCGTCCAGCCGAGGTCGATGCGGTACCCGGAGCGATGTTGGGCCGGGTCCTTGTACTCGGCAAGGATCTGCGCGTAGGGCTTGCCGAGCACGTGGGCGAGCACGTTCAGCCGGCCCCGGTGCGCCATTCCGATGAGGACGTGCTTCAGCCCGCCGTCGGCCGCGCCGCAGATGACCTCGTCGAGGATGGGCACGAGCATGTCAAGCCCTTCCACCGAGAAGCGGGTCTTGCCGGGAAAGGTGCGATGCAGGAAGCGTTCGAACACCTCCACCTCGGTGAGGCGTGCGAGCAGGCCGTCGGCGTCCACGGGCATCGTGGGCGGGCGGAAGCGGCCGGTTTCAATCGCCAGGCGCAGCCACTCGCGTTCCTCAGCGACGAAGATCTGCGCCACGTCGTATCCCGAGCGCGAGCAGTACACCTGGCGCAGCGCCGCAATCACCTCGGCGGCCGTGGTCAGGCCCTGCGCAATCGGCCCGCCGATCACGCTCGCAGGCAGGCGCTTGAGGTCGTCTTCGGTGATGCCGTAGGTCTCGAGGGACAGCGACGCGTCGCCATGGGGCCGCGAGCCGAGCGGGTCGGTCTGTGCAGCCAGATGCCCGTAGCGTCGAAGCGATTCCGCCAGGGTGGCGGCTGCCGTCACCACGCGCGCGTCGATGGCATCGACCGACGGCGCGTCCTCGAGATCCTCGGGCGGCGTCCACGTCTCGAAGTGCTGCCGCGTGCCCTCGTCCACCGACGAGGGATCGGCGAGGTAGCGCTCGTACAACTCGAGCACGTATCCCGCATTGAGACCCTGGAACGTCTGCCATCCACTCATACGTACGTGTCGCCTGGGAAGGGGCCGCCCGGCCTCGCGCGAGACGCCATTGCCTCATGCGGACCGCCGTGGGCCATTCTATCGCAGCGGGTGATCGTCATCCGGTTCGTGCCAGTGCTCCAGGGGCAGCGAGAGCACCGGGTAGCGCCTCCGCAGTTCGACGACCCGCGCGGCGTAGCTGCTCATCGGGAAGGCCCCCTGACGCGCGGCATCCCTGAGCCGGCGGATCTCGATGAGGTAGAGGTCGCGCACCTGTGTGCGCAGCAGCGTGACCGCCGAGGCCTCGTCCGGACGCAGCCCGTGGTCGAGCAGCGCGCGGCGCACGTCGGCCCGCAGCCGACGAGGACGTGCGGCCCCTCCAGCCGCCTCTGCACGTGCGTCCATCACCGCCTCAGAACTGGAAGTAGATGAAGTCGAGCGAGGTGCGGCTGCGCAGCGCCAGGATCGCCATGAACATCACGCCAACGGCGACGGCCTGGAGCGCCACCGTGCGCGTGCCGACCTCGCCTTCGGTGCGCGCCGGGCGGTCGCTGTACGAACGTCCGCGCCACGCGGTGTAGAAGCTGTGCGCCCAGAGCGGCACCGACAGCGTCAGGGCGACGAGAAACAGGTAGAGCCCCGCACGCGCCTGCTCGGGCGTGCTGTCGCCGGGCAGCAGGGTGAGGCCACGCCACAACATGGCGATGTCACCCTCGCGGAACATCAGCCAGCCGACGTGCACCAGCACCAGCATCAGTGCCCACTGGGGCACCGCGCGCCACCACGGCAGCCGGTGGCGGTGGCGGGGACGTCCCGTCATCGCCCCCCAGACCCGTTCGGTCATCAGCAACACCCCGTGGAAGGCCCCCCACAGCACGAAGTTCCAGGAGGCGCCGTGCCACAGGCCGGACACCACGAAGGTGATGAAGATATTGGCCAGCGTCCGCCCGAGCCCGTGACGCGATCCGCCCAGCGGGATGTAGAGGTAGTCGCGGAACCACGACGACAGCGAGATGTGCCAGCGCCGCCAGAAGTCCGACGGAGAGGTGGCCAGGTACGGGTGATCGAAGTTCTTCATCAGCTCGAACCCGAGCCACCGTGCCACGCCCCGGGCGATGTCGGTGTAGGCCGAGAAGTCCGCGTAGATCTGGATGCCGAAGGCGAACACGCCGGCCCACAGCATCTCGAACGATGGCGCGTCGAGCGAGAACACCCGATTGGCGATGATGCCCACGTTGTCGGCAATCACCAGCTTCTTGAAGAAGCCCCACACGATGAGCACCAGCGCGTCACGGGCGACCACGAGGTTGAAGTGCCGGGGTTGCTGCACGCGCGGCAGGAGGGCCGTCGCCCGCTCGATGGGGCCGGCCACAAGCTGCGGAAAGAACGAGACGAACAGGGCGAAGTCGCGCAACGAGGGTGTCGGGGCCAGCCGCCCGCGATACACGTCGATCGAGTAGCTCAGGCTCTGGAACGTGTAGAAGGAGATGCCGACGGGCAGCACCACCTGCAGCACGGGCAGCGAGGTGCCGAGCCCGACGCCGTCGAGCGTCTGCTGCACGCTCGTGGCGAAGAAGTTGTAGTACTTGAAGAAGCCGAGCATGCCGAGGTTGGCCACCACGCTCAGCACCAGCCAGCGCCGCCGCCGCTCGGGGTGGGCCTGCATCTGGAGGCCGGCATACCAGTCCACGACCGTGGTCGCCGCCAGCAGCAGGCAGAACCACGGGTGAATCCATCCATAGAACAGGTAACTGGCCGCCAGCAGGAACCAGTTCTGGCCGCCATGCGGCAAACGCCAGTAGATGGCGGTGACCAGCAGGGCGAAGGCGACGAAGTCGAGACTGTGAAAGCTCATCGCAGCATGCGGTTCATGTGCACCCAGAACATCCGGGTGTAGCGCTGTCGGTGTTCGCGGCCGACGTGATCGCCGTCCTCGTACATCGCCAGCGTCTGCTGCGGGTCGCCGGTGTCGTCGTGGAAGAGCATCCCCTCACTCTCGACGTATGCGCGGAAGTCGCGCACGTACTGCTCGAGTCGGGGCGACTGCTCGGGAGGCCTGTTGTTGATGGGACGACGCTGGACGCGCACGAAGCCCACGGTGAGGTCGTGCTGCTTGGCCAGGTCGATGATGAGCGGCAGCACCGACCGCGGCATGTTCCGGGCGAAGTCCGCCTCGGCGTCTTCGGCCGCGGCGATGTCCGCATCGTCCATGGGGCGCAGCTTGTCGATGCCCATCCAGTCGAAGTTCAGCGCGTCGAGCCAGGCGCGACGCTGCGCGGCGTCGTCGGTCCAGAGCCGCACGGGCCAGTCGTAGAGCTGGCGGTCGACCCACGCGTTGGCCCGGTCCACGTTGTAGACGGTGTTGACCGACTGGTGCACGCGAAACCAGGTGCCGCGCGTGCGCGACGCGATGACGTCGTTCAGCGCGGGCTCCTGCTCGTGCGCCACCTCGTCGATCGACCAGCGGAACGGGCCCGTGAGCCGGAACAACGGGTCGGTCATGTTGAGGTCGCGAAAGAAGAAGAAGACCGCGCGCGGCTTGACGCCGCTCTCGACCAGGTAGTTCTTGAACGCCAGATACCAGTACGCGGGACCGGTGCCGGCCCGCGCCAGCAGCGCCACCTGCTGCCCGGTCAGGCCGGCGAGATACGCCGGGTCGATGCGCGTGCCCAGCATCGAGTCGCCGATGAACACGTAGCCGGGCTGCATGTAGCGCAGGTCCGCGATGGGCCCCGGGCGAAACGCCACGCGCTCGCGCGCCGCCTCGAGCGCCGGCAGGTAGCTGGGCTCGACCGGCGTCCGTGACAGAAAGGCCATGGCGGGGTGCCACGTCAGCGGCAGCAGGAGGCCCACCACCACGATGACGAGCGTGCGCCACAGGCCGCGGGTGCTGACGTCGCGGGGCGGGGAGGCCGGCGGGGGCGTGGCGGTCGGCAGAAACGTGTCTGATGGCGGTGGGGAGTCGGGCACCCGGGCTCCTGTACCCGCGTCAGGCACGGGCAAATCTGGAGCAGTATGCTACAGGCGTCAGGCGACGCGCGACACCCATGTCCTACCGCACCATCGACAACGACGATGCCCAGGCCCTGCTCGCCCGTGAAGGCGTGCTCGCGCTCGACGTCCGGACGCCACAGGAACACGTCCACCTCGGGCACATTCCAGGCTCTCGGCTGCTGCCGGTGCAGTGCATCGCCTCCGCACCGGCGGTGCTCCCCCGCGACGGCCGACCGATTCTGGTGTATTGCGAGCACGGCGTCCGCAGTCGTCACGCGGCCGACGTCCTCGTCCGCGCCGGCTTCCCCAACGTCCACAACCTGGCGCACGGCATGGCTGAATGGCCAGGCACCCGCGACATGGACGAGAGCCCCCTCTGCGGCCCGTCGGCCTGGGTGCTGGACCATGCGCCCCTCTACGCGTCGAAGCGGCGGGTGCTCGACGTGGCCGCGGGCCGCGGCCGGCATACGTTGCTCTTTGCGGCCGCCGGGTTCGAAGTCACGGCCGTCGATCGCGATGGCGCCGCCCTGGCCGAGTTGTCGGCCTCGGCGGGGGCCCTCGGGGTCGCGGTGACGACGCGCGTGGTCGACCTGGAAGTGCCCGGTTACTCGTTCGCCCCCGAGACCTGGGACATCGTCGTCGTGACGCGCTACCTCCATCGCCCGCTTTTCGCGGCGCTGCGGGAGGCGGTGGCTCCCGGCGGACTGCTCGTCTACGAGACGTTCACCATCGGGCAACGGGACGAACCCACCGGTCCGTCCTCCGAGGCGTTCCTGCTGCAGCCCGGGGAACTGCCCACGCTGGTCGCCCCGCTCGTGATCGTGGACCAGGCTGAAGGCCTCGTGCACGGCCAGCACCTGGCCGGCGTCGTCGCCAGTCGCGGCGTCTGAGGTATCCTGACCGGGCCAGCAGCCTGACAATCAGCCGGGGAAATGTGGACGGCCAGAAGGGACCGGGGTCATGCCTCATGCTTCATGGTTCATGCCGGGAGGCGCACGTCCGACGCACGGGCGTCGCGTCGCGGCCGCCCTGACGACGATGCTGCTCGGCACGGCGGTCGTGGCGCAGCAGCCGCCGACGTTCAAGGCGGGCACCACCCTCGTGGACGTCTCGGCCATCGTCACGCGCGACGGCGTGCCGGTCGGTGGCCTGAGCCAGGACGCCTTCCGGGTCCTGGACAACGGCGTGGAACAACCGCTGGTAGCGTTCGAGTACGTGGACCTCACCGCGGTGGACGGTCCCGCTCAGGGACGCGACTTCGTGCTGGTCATCGACGATTGGCACATCTTCCCGAACTGGACACCGCAGGTGCGGGCAGTGGCGCAGGCCTTCGCGCGTGCGCTCGGACCGCACGACAGGCTCGCCCTGGTCACGACCGGGCCACACCAGGTCGCCGTTGACCTCACGACGGACCGCACGGCCATCGACGCCGCCATCGCACGGCTGCACGGCCAGCAGCCCACCGGCCCGCCGGCGCCGTTCGAGACGGAACTGCGTGCGCGAGGCGCCTTCGACGTCATCAGACAGGTAGCCGACAGCCTGAAGGGCGACGCGGCAGAACGGCGCACCATCGTGCTCGTGAGCGAAGGCCATCAGCTGCTCACCGATGGCGTCGCGCGTCTCGGCGACGATCCTGCCGTGCTCGCCATGTATATGGACGTCGTGCGTGACGCCGCGCTCGCGAACGTCGCGATCTACGCCATCGACCCGCGTGGGCTCATGGCGCCATCACCAGGTTTCGTCGGCGGCGGCCCACACATGTCGATGTCCATGGCCGCGCACGCGAGTGCCAACTCCGCACAGGCCATGGCGCGGCGCCGCTTCGGCAGTCTGGGCACCATGGCGCTGCACACCGGTGGCACGCTCACCGTGGACACCAACGACCTCACCGCCGACATCCCGCAGATCATCCGTGACAGTCGTCAGTACTACCGCCTGGCGTACGTGCAGCCGGAGCCAACGCCGGGCAAGCGCCAACCCGCGTCGCGCCGGATCGAGGTGAAGGTCAAGCCACGGGGCCTCGAGGTGCGTGCACGTCAGCGATACGTGCCGACGACAGAGGGGTAGGCGACGACGTCATGTCTCATGCGTCATGCCTCATGTCAGGACGCCTCCCACGCCGTGGGGCCGTCGTGGTGCTCTCGACGGTCCTGCTCGGCGCCGCGCTCGTCGCGCAGGAGCCGCCCACGTTCCGGGGCGGCACGACGCTGGTGGAGGTGTCGGCCATCGTCACGCGTGATGGCGTCCCGGTGACGGACCTGCGGGCCGACGAAGTGCGTGTGCTCGATGAGGGTGTCCCGCAGCCGCTGGCGGCGTTCGCGTACGTGGACCTCACGACGGCCGAGGGTTCCGCCCAGCAACGCGACTTCGTGCTGGTCATCGACGATCTGCACATTGCCCCGCGGCACACCCAGGCCGCGCGGCGCGTGGCGGCGCAACTCATCGAGGCCCTCGCGCCGAACGACCGCCTGGCCATCGTCAACACCGGACCGCACGAGCGGGTGCACCAACTGACGACCGACCGCGAGCCGTCGCGCGCGTTGCTTCGGCGGGTGCACGGGCAGCAGGGGCGTGGTGCGGGACTGCCGGGCGAGGCGGAGGCGCGGGCACGCATCGCGCTGACGGTCCTCAGGAACGTCGCCGACGTGCTGGCGAAGGAGGGCGCCGCAGGGCGACGCGCCGTCGTGGTCGTCAGCGAAGGACACCCCGGCTTCGGCGAGGGCGTGCACGTGAGCCGCGAGTCGCTCGAGGCCCAGCTCGTGCGGGAGGAATACCGTCAGGTGCTCGAGGCGGCCGCCTTTGCCAACGTCTCGGTCTACGGCATCGACCCTCGGGGCTTGACGGCCGACATTCCCGTCATCGGCACGGGCGGCAATCGGGATGCAGCCGTCGTGGCGGGCCAGGCCGCTCAGGTCTCAGCCGGCGCCATGCTCGGCCGATACTTCGGCACGCTGGGGCTGCTCAGCACCAGCACGGGCGGCCTGCTGACAGTGGACACCAACGACCTCGGCAGGAACATTCCCCAGATGCTGCGCGACAGCCGCCAGTACTACCGGCTCGCATACGTGCAGCCCGACCCGCCGCCCGGCAAGACGCATCCCGCCACGCGGCGCATCA
>JAEZDP010000087.1 GCA_023418055.1 Acidobacteriota bacterium | reverse complement strand
ACCTCGGTGAGCGCCAATCTGGAGGAAGCGACGGGGGCTCAGACGAAGGCCGACTTCGTCGCAAAGGTGACCATCGCCAAGAAAGAGGCCCTTGAACTCCAGTACTGGATCCGACTGGCCGAGGGGGCGAGCATCATCCAAGCGGCAGAAGCACGCGCCTTGGGCCGAGAAGCGCTTGCTGTAGGACAGGTCATATCGGCGATTGCCCGAAAGGCCAGGCATTCCAGCAACCGGGAGCCCTTCGACCCGGTGCGGAGCGATGGCCAAGGGTGAGCCCGAGACAAGACGCATGAAGCATGAGGCATGACGTGCCGGGCGGACACCCGTCCGGCCGCCCGGCTCCTAGAAGAGTCCCTGCACGCTCTGCACCGCCAGGTTGATCACCCGGTCGGGCACCACGCCCAGGTAGAAGATGATGCCCGTGGCCATCGCCAGGCCCGTCAGCGCGCTGCGCGGTAACGGCGGCGCCGGGTCGATGGCATCCTCCTCGGACATGTACATCATCACGACGATGCGGAGATAGAAGAACACCGAGATGACGCTCGTCAGGACGCCGATGACCGCCAGGCCGAAGTAGCCTTCCTGCACGGCCGCGGCAAAGACGTACCACTTGGCCACGAAGCCGGCCGTGGGCGGCAGGCCGCCGAGCGACAGCAGGAACACCGTCATCAGCGCGGCCACGACCGGGCGGCGGCGGCCGAGCCCGGCGAAGTCTCGCACGTTGTCGTGCGGATGATCTTCCGTGGAGAGCAGCGCCATCACGCCGAAGGCCGCCACGTTGGTGACGCCGTACGCGAGCAGGTAGAACAGGATGCCGGCCTTGCCGACGGAGTTCGCGGCCACGAGGCCAAGCAGCAGGTAGCCGGCGTGCGCGATGGCGGAATACGCGAGCATGCGCTTGACATTGTTCTGCGCCACGCCCACCACGGTGCCGAGCACCATCGTGGCGACGGCGACGGCCGAGGCTGCGGGGGCCCACTCGGCATGCATGGGCTCGAAGGCCGACAGGAACACACGCACGAATGCGGCAAAGGCGGCGGCCTTCACGCCGGTGGACATGAAGCCGGTGACGAGCGTCGGCGCACCTTCGTAGGCATCGGGCGTCCACATGTGAAACGGCACGGCCGACACCTTGAAGGCAAAGCCCACGAACAACAGGCCCAGCGCCAGCAGCACCATCACGCTCGGCCCGCCGACCTGCGTGGCGAGCACGCCGGCCACCTGCTCGAGCCGCGTGCTGCCGACCACGGCATAGGTGAAGGCAATGCCGTAGAGGAAGAACGCGCTCGAGAACGCGCCCATCATGAAGTACTTGAAGGCGGCCTCGGCGCCCGCTTCGCTGCTGCGGCGGATGCCGGTGAGCACATACACCGCCAGCGACATCACCTCGAGCGACAGGAAGATGAGCAGCAGGTCGGCCGCCCCGGCCATCAGCATCATCCCGGCTACCGCAAACAGCGTCAGCGCGAAGTACTCGCCGGCCGGCAGCCGCTCGCGCTCGATGGCCTCGCCCGACAGCAGGATGGTGAGCCCGCCGATGGCGCACAACACGATGTTCACAAACAGCGCGAAGTTGTCGGCCCGCATGACGCCGAAGCCCGTGAGGTCACGATTCCACAACAGCATCGACGCGATCGCCGCGCCGGTGAGCCCGATGAGGCCCAGCCCCCCGAGCGGCACGCGCTCGCCCTTGCGCTGAAAGGTCTCCGCCACCATCGTCACGATCCCCGTGAGGGTGACGATGAGCGTCGGCATGATGGCTTGCAGGTCGGTCATCGGCGGGCCTCGGCGGTCGGGGCGACGGTCTCGGCCGCGTCGGCCAGCATCGGCCGCTGGGCCTGGATGCGCTGGACGAGGCGATCGACGGCGGGTTCCATGGGAGCGAGGAAGAAGTTCGGCAAGACACCCATGACGATCGCCATCACGAGGGTCGGCCCGAGGGCGGCCCACTCACGCGGCGTGAGGTCGGGCAGGCCTTCGTTCTTGGGATTGGTCACCGGCCCGTAGTTCACGCGCTGGAACATCCACAACATGTACACGGCCGACAGGATGACGCCCGTCGCGGCAAACGCGGCAAGCGTCGGGTTCCAGCGATAGGTGCCCAGCAGCGCCAGGAACTCGCCGACGAACCCGTTCAGGCCAGGCATCGCAATCGACGAGAGCGTGATGAGCAGGAAGGCAGCCACGAGCTTCGGCATCACGTGCTTGAGCCCGCCGAACTCGGCGATGAGGCGCGTGTGGCGCCGGTCCGACAGCATGCCGACGATGAGGAAGAGCCCACCCGTGCTGACCCCGTGGTTGAGCATCTGGTAGATGGCACCCTGCATGCCCTGCACGTTGGCGGCGCAGATGCCGAGCACGATGAAGCCCATGTGGCTCACCGACGAGTACGCCACCAGCTTCTTCATGTCGGGCTGCACCATCGCGACGAGCGCGCCGTAGATGATGCCGACCACGGCCAGCACGCCGAGGTACGGCGCACATTGCAGCGCGGCGTCGGGAAACAGCGGGAAGGCGAAGCGGATGAGGCCGTAGGTGCCCATCTTGAGCAGCACGCCGGCCAGAATCACCGAGCCGGCCGTCGGCGCCTGCACGTGCGCGTCGGGCAACCACGTGTGGAACGGGAACAGCGGCACCTTGATGGCAAAGGCCAGCGCGAAGGCCAGGAAGAACCACAGCTGCGTCTCGCGCGAAAGCTGCAGTTCGTACAGCCGCAGCACGTCGAAGCTGTATTGCCCCGTCGTCTGCGCGTGGATGACCGCGAGGCCGATGATGGCGATGAGCATCAGCACGCTGCCGGCCATCGTGTAGAGGATGAACTTCACCGCGGCGTACACCCGCTGGTCGTAGCCGAAGATACCGATGAGGAAGTACATCGGAATCAGCATCGCGTCCCAGAAGATGTAGAAGAGGAACAGGTCGAGCGACACGAAGACGCCGAGCATGCCCGTCTGCAGCGTCAGGACGAAGAAGCTGAAGCTCTTGACGTTGGTCTGCACCGACTCCCACGACGAGAGCAGCGCGAGGGGCGTGAGAAAGCCCGTCAGCACCACGAGCCAGAGGCTGATGCCGTCGAGCCCCAGGTGGTACTCGATGCCGAACGCCGGAATCCACGCCACCTTCTCGAGGAACTGGAAGTCGGCCGAGGTGCCGTCGAAGCGGCTCCACAACACGAGGGTCGCCGCGAAGACCGCCAGCGAGATGCCGAGCGCCGCCTGACGCACCAGCCCGTTCCGCGTGCCGTCCCGGTTGGGGATGGCCAGCAGCCCGAGTGCGCCGAGCAGCGGCAGGAAGACGATGGTGGAAAGAAGCGGAAAGGTCATCGCGCGAGGTAGTAGCCGAGAACGAGCAGGACGCCGACAAACAGCGACGCCGCGGACATGCGGACCGAACCGGTCTGGAGACGCCGCAGCGCTCCGGCCGAACTGCGCACGAGGTGCCCCACCCCGTTGACCGAGCCATCGATGAGGCCCACGTCCACGCCCTTCCACAGCACCGTGTCGGATGCGCGCTTGGTGGGCGTCACGAACAGGGCGTCGTAGGCCTCGTCCACGTAGTACTTGTTGAGCAGTGTGCGGTGGACCGGCGCGAGCGCGGTCGCGGCAGCGTCGGCCGCCTCGGGCTTGCGCAGGAAGAAGAAGGCCGCGAGCCCGATGCCCGTGAAGGCGAGCACGGTGGACACGCCCATCAGGGTCAACTCGAGGCGGGTCTTGGCGGCTTCGTCGGCCGCATGGTCGCCGGAGGCGGCGCCGTGTGAGGCCTCGGCGGCGTGGTCGCCGGCCACGGCCGGGCCATGCGCCTCGAAGGGCTGGAAGCTCGGGTGCAGGAACCCTTCGATCTCGTTGTGGCCGCCGAGCGCGTGTGGCACGCCGACGTAGCCGGCCAGCACCGATCCCACCGCCAGGACGAGGAGCGGCACCGTCATCGGCCACGGCGACTCGTGCGGCGCCCCATGGTGCCCGTGGCCGTGGTCACTCGAGTGGTCCGTGCCCCCGTGCGCCGCGGCGGCCTCCACCTCGGGTCCGCGGTGCGCGGGCGTATGCGGATGCACCTCCGGCGCCTCGAAGCGTTCGGCCCCGTGGAAGGTCATGAAGATCAGCCGGAACATGTAGGTGGCCGTCAACATGCCGGTGAGCGCGCCAATCACCCACAGCCACGTGTTGCCGTTGTAGTAGGTGAGGAAGAGGATTTCGTCCTTGCTGAAGAAGCCGGCCAGCCCCGGCACGCCCGCGATGGCTGCCGCGCCGATCACGAAGGTCCAGTACGTCACGGGCATGTACTTCTTGAGCCCGCCCATCTTCCGCATGTCCTGCTCGCCGCCCATCGCATGGATGACCGAGCCCGACCCGAGGAACATCAGCGCCTTGAAGAAGGCGTGCGTCATGAGATGGAACACGCCTGCCGACCACGCCCCTACGCCCATCGCCAGGAACATGTAGCCGAGCTGCGACACCGTCGAGTACGCCAGCACGCGCTTGATGTCGTTCTGCACGAGCCCGATGGTGCCCGCCATCAGCGCCGTCAGCGCGCCGACGATGGCCACGATCTCCATGGTCACCGGCGTGTGCGCGAACAGCTCGGCGTTGCGGCCGATCATGTACACGCCCGCCGTCACCATCGTCGCGGCGTGGATGAGGGCCGAGACCGGTGTCGGACCTTCCATGGCGTCCGGCAGCCATGTGTAGAGCGGAATCTGCGCCGACTTGCCCGTGGCCCCGATGAAGAAGAGCAGCGTCGTGAGCGACAGGACGCCGAACTGCGCCTCGACCGGCATGTCGGTGACGAGGCGCGCGATCTCGCGGAAGTCGAGCGTGCCGAACGCGACGAAGGCGCCGAGCATGCCGAGGATGAACGCGAAGTCACCGATGCGGTTGACGACAAAGGCTTTCTTGCCCGCGTCGCTGGCCGTGCGCTTGGTGAACCAGAAGCCGATGAGCAGGTACGAGCAGAGACCGACGCCCTCCCAGCCCACGAACATGATGGGGAAGCTGCCGCCGAGCACCAGCGTCAGCATGAAGGCCGCAAACAGGTTCAGGTACGAGAAGTAGCGTGCGTACTCGCTGTCGCGCTCCTCGTGCATGTAGCTGGTCGAGTAGATGTGGATGAGCGAACCGATGCCGGTGATGACCAGAATCATCAGCGTCGCCAGCGGGTCGAGCCGCAGCGTGAAGGGCACCGTGAAGTCGCCCGAACTCATCCAGGTGTAGACGGTCTGCTCGATGAGGCGCTGGTCGGCGGGCAACGAGAAGATCTGCCAGGCCTGGCCGGCCGACACGAGGAAGGCGCCGATCATCGCGGCGCAGGCCACCGCCCCGGTCACCGCCTGCGGCAGGCGGCGCCCGATGAAGGTGTTGAAGAGGAAGCCGGCAAACGGCAGCAGGAGGATGAGGAGCAGCATGGTCGTCTGACGCCCTACCATTTCAGCGAGGTGAAGGCATCGGGCGTCAGCGTCTCCCGATGGCGGAACAGGGCGATGACCAGTGCCAGGCCGACCGCAGCTTCAGCCGCCGCCACGCACATCACGAAGAACGTGATCACCTGGCCTTCGACCGAGCCGTTGAAGCGCCCGACGGCGACAAACGTCAGGTTGACGGCGTTCAGCATGATCTCGACCGACAGCAGCATCGTGATGATGTTGCGGCGGAGGAAGATGCCGGCCGTCCCGATGGAGAACAACACGGCCGACAACACGAGGTAGTGGTTCAGGGTAATCATCGTCACCCGCTACGCGTTCTTCTTGGCCAGCACGACGGCGCCGACCATCGCCACCAGAATCAGGATGGACGTGACCTCGAAGGCAAAGGCGTGGTCACGAAACAGCACGATGCCGATCTCCCGCACCGAGGACACGTACGCGGCCGCGTCGGGGTCGTCGGTGTAGGGCATCGCGGGCAACCGCGAGAGCGCCCAGAGGAGCATGGCGGCCAGGCTCACCGACATCACGCCGCCCACCACCTTCAG
>JAEZDP010000082.1 GCA_023418055.1 Acidobacteriota bacterium | reverse complement strand
TGTATATGAGCCAGGGTCGCTGCCGGCCCGCGTGACCGTGGCGGCCGACGGGCGCCGGTCGCCGGTGGCCCTGGCCCTCGGGCTGGCGCGGCATCCGCGCTGGCCGCGCCGCTGGGCCGTCGGCGCGTACTTCGATGGGGTGACCGGATGTGGCCGGCTGGGCGAGATGCACGTGCGCCCCGGCGCCTACATCGGCGTGTCGCCGTCGCCGGGAGGCCTGACCAACGTCTGCCTGGTCACCGCCAGCCGGGAAGGCCTGGCCGTGCCGGCCGACGTGCTCGACCGGGCCATCGCCCGTGACCCGCACCTGCGTGGGCGCTTCACGATGGCCGCGCGGGTGAGTCCTGTGGTCACGCTCGGCCCGCTGGCCCTCGACGCCACGAATGCCGGCGTCGCCGGGTTGCTGCTGGCCGGCGATGCGGCAGGCTTTGTCGACCCCATGACGGGCGACGGCATGCACCTCGCGCTGCGCGGCGGGCAACTGGCGGCGCAGGTGGCGCTCGAGATGCTCGACGATCCTGCCCTCGACGGCGCCGCTCGCCTGGCCGCACTGCGACGGCAGGCGTTCTCGTCGAAGCTGCGCTTCAACCGCGTGCTGCGGACGCTCGTGGCCAGCCCGATGGGCGTCCGGCTCGGAGCGGCAGGGGCCAGCCTGCTCCCCTTCGTGCTGCGGCGCGTCATTGCGACAGCCGGCGACGTCGCGTTGGCCCGCGAGGACGCCGCGTGATCGAGCGGGCCGCCGCGGGCGACGTGTTCGCCCGCCCGGTCGTGGCCCTCGGCGTCGTGCTCGTTACGCTGCTGGCGGAGGCCATGCTCGCGGCACGCAACGAGCGTCGCCTGATCGCGCGTGGCGCCGTCGAGCCGGCAGGCGACGTCCATGCGTGGATGCGCGTGGCCTATCCACTCGGCTTTGCCGCGTGCATCGCGGAAGGCTGGTGGCGCGGCACGGCCTGGACGCCGACGGCCGCGGCCGGGCTCACCCTCTTTGCGGCCGGAAAGGTGGTCAAGTACCTCGCGATCGCGACCCTCGGGGAGCGGTGGACGTTCCGCGTGCTGCCGCTGCGCGGCCAGCCGCTCGTGACGCGTGGCGTGTACCGCTGGCTGCGGCATCCCAACTACGTCGGTGTGGTGGGCGAGGTCCTCGGCATCGCCCTGTGGATGCAGGCGCCCATGGCCGGAACGCTCTTCGCCCTCGGCTTCGGCTGGCTGCTGCGCCAGCGCATCCGTGTGGAGGAGCAGGCGCTCGAGGCCGCCACCGCACGATGATGGTCGATTCTCATCCGGACCCCACCCCATCGCCCATCCGCCCGCCGTCCCGCGCGTGGTGGATCGTGCTGCTCGACGTCGCGCTGGTGGTGTGCGCCATCCTGCTCGTCTCGGCCATCCTGTGGGGCGGGCTGCGCGTGCGCTTCGGCGACGTCCGCGTCACGGCCACCTCGGTGTGGAAGCTCGGCGGCGTCGCGCTGCTGCTGCTCGTCGTCCGGCACTGGCTGCTGCGTACGCCGTCCTGGTTTGCGACCGTGGCGGGTTGGGCGTCGGCCGTGTGGCGCCAGGAGGGCGTGCGGCGTGCCTGGCCCTGGGTGGTCACGACGCGCCTCACCGTTCTGCTGGCCACCTACGTCGCGGTCGTCCTCATCGGCTATCCGTCCGACCGTCCGCCGTTCCGCGTCGCCGAGAGCGAGGCCGGCAACCTGCTGGCCAGGTGGGACACGGGGTGGTATCTCGGCATCGCCGAGGAGGGCTACAACTACTGGGGCAACGCGACGCAGCAGACCAATGTCGCCTTCTTCCCGGCGTATCCCATGACGGTGCGCGCCGTGGCCAGCGTGATGGGCGCGCGTTGGGGGTCGCCCGACGATCCCGCCGACTCGTTCGAGACGTTCACGGCACGACGGCACGTGCGGATGTTGCAGGCCGGGTGGCTCGTGTCCATCACCGGGCTGCTCATCGGCCTGGCGTATGTGTTCCGTCTCGCGCGCGAGCTCACCGCCTCTGACGAGGCGGCGGAGCGGGCCGTCGTGCTGATGGCGGTCTACCCCTTCGCGTTCTTCTTCGGCGCCGTCTACACCGAGGCGTTCTTTCTCGCGGCAGCGCTCGGCGCCTGGTATCACCTGCGCCATCGCCAGTACGTCTGGGCGACTGCGGCGGGGCTGCTTGCCGGCCTCGCCCGCCCGAACGGCTGCCTGCTCAGCGTGCCGCTCGGCCTGATGGCCCTCGAACAGTGGCGTGCCGACGGGTATCGCTGGCCCACGCTGTCCAAGGGGCTGCTCGCCGCGTCGGCGGCCGGCCTCGGCATGCTCGCCTTCACGTGGTGGCTCCACGCCTACACGGGCGAGTGGTTCGTATGGATGAAGGCCCACGGTGCCTGGGGACGCCACTTGAGCGGCCTGCACGTGCTGCTCGGCCATCGCTGGGATCAGCTGACGACGCTGGGCCTCACCGCGTATTCGGCCGAGTACACGGTGGAGATCTTCAACATGGCGGCGACGCTGCTCGTGCTGGCCGTCACCTGGCCGGTCGGCCGCCGCTTCGGCCTGCCGTATGCGGTGTTCCTGCTCATCACCGTCGTGCCGCCGCTCTTCATGGGCGGCTTCCTCTCGATGGGCCGGGTCACGGCGACGCTCTTTCCCGTCTTCATCTACCTGGGCGCGCGCGTGACGCCCACGGCCATGCCGTACCTCCTGCTGGTCAGCTTCGGTCTCCAGACCGCGCTGGCCATCCTCCACTTCACCTGGCGACAGGTGTACTGAGCGGGGATCGGGGATCGCGGATCGCGGATCGGGGATCGCGGATCGGGGATCGCGGATCGCGGATCGCGGATCGCGGATCGCGGATCGCGGATCGCGGATCGGGGATCGGGGATCGGGGGATCGCGGACCTGGTCCGGGATCGTCTCCGTCGCGCGGCACGTCCGAAAGGACGAGTGGGCAGTCCTAAGACGATGCGTCGTGAGTCGCGTGCCGGAGCCGCGGGCGGCACCGTGAGTGTGCATATAATGCGGAAGCTCACTGACATGCCTTGCGAAGTCGACTGGACGGGAAATTCCGCCGGCCGGTGGCGTAGTTCCATCGTCCGTTTTCGTCCGGTGTGCACGGCGATGCTGATGGGTGTCGTGGCGTGTGCGGCGCCGTCCGTCGCCACGGCCCAGGTGGTCATTCCGCGCGTGGCCGAGGCTCCTCCGCCACCGACCTTCGTCATCACCACATGGCAAGCGGCGCTGAACGAGGGAGACGAGGCCGCGGCCCGGGCGGCTGTGGCCGAGGCGCCGGAGGAACTGGCAGGTTACGTCCGCGGGAGGCTTGCCGAGCGGCGCGGTGACGTCGCCGAGGCAGAGGCCGCGTACCGCGCCACGTTGCCGGCCGACCCGGTGGGCGACGGCGCCCTCGCGTTGGCCGACCTGCTGCGGGCGACCGGACGCGAGAGCGAGGCGCGTCCGATCTGGGAGGGCACGCTGGCGACCGGCCAGCGCGAGCGCACGGGGCCGACGCTTCGCCGCGCCGCGGTGGCCGCGCAGCGTCTGGGACGGGTGCGGCTGGCCAACTCGTACTTCCAGACGGCCGTCGGACTGGCGCCGAACGACCCGGCCCTGCACACCAGTTGGGGCGACCTCTTTCTCGAGAAGTACAACGAGCCGGAAGCGCGCGCGTCATACGACGGGGCGCTCAAGGTGTACGACCGCTGGGTGCCGGCTCTCGTGGGGCTCGCACGGTCGCTGGCCGACTCCAATCCGACAGCGGCCGAGGCCGCTGCCCGCCAGGTGCTCGCCATCGACGCCGCGCAGCCCGACGCACTCGTGCTGCTGGCCTCCCAGGCCATCGACGCGGTGAAGCGTGACGAGGCGCGCGCCCATCTGGATCGCGTGCTCGAGACCAACCCGCGACACGTCGAAGCGCTGTCGCTGCTGGCCGCCATCGCCCGCCTCGAGGACCGCGACGCGGATGTCGCGCAGCTGGTCGAACGGGCGCTGGCCGTGCATCCGACCAATGGCGACGTCCATCGCATCATCGGGGAACGCGTGGCCCGCCAGTACCGGTTCGACGAAGCGGTGGCCCACCTGCGCACCGCCGTGGAACTCGACCCGGGCAACAGCCGGGCGCAGGCCACGCTTGGACTCCACCTGTTGCGCACCGGCGATGAACCCGCCGCGCGTCGTGCGCTCGAACTCGCCTTTGCCGCCGACCCCTTCGACGCCGTCACCTACAACCTGCTCAGCCTGCTCGACACGCTCGACGGCTTTGCCACGGCCACGGCCGGTCCACTCGTCGTGCGACTGCACGAGCAGGACGCACCGGTGCTGGAGCAGTACCTCGTGCCGCTGGCGACCGAGGCGCTCGAGACGCTGTCGCGGCGCTACGCGTTCACGCCCGAGGGTCCCATCCTCATCGAGGTCTTCCCGAGACACGAGGACTTCGCCGTGCGCACCATGGGCCTCCCCGGCATGCTCGGCGCGCTCGGGGCCTGCTTCGGCCGCGTGGTGACGATGGACTCGCCGCGCGCCCGGCCGCCGGGCACCTTCAACTGGGCCGCGACGCTGTGGCACGAGATGGCGCACGTCATCACGCTGCAGATGTCACGCAACCGCCTGCCGCGGTGGCTCAGCGAAGGCGTGTCGGGCTACGAGGAGATCCGTGCCCGGCAAGGCTGGGGGCTCGAATCGCAGCTGCTGTTCGCACAGGCCTACGCGTCCGGGCGGCTCGTGCCGCTGTCCGAACTCAATGCCGCGTTCTCGCGGGGTGAGACCATCAACCTCGCCTACTTCCAGTCCGCGGTCCTCGTCGATCACCTCGTCGCACGGTTCGGCGAGCCGGCGCTGCTCGCCTTCATCCGGTCGTTTGGGACCGGCCTGACCGACGACCAGGCGCTCAAGACCGCCCTCGACACCGATTGGGCGTCCCTGCAGGCCTCGTTCGACGCGTTCGTCGAGGCGCGCTACGGTGCGGTCCGCACGGCCCTGGCCGATGTCGAAGAAGCGCCGCCCGGTCGCACCGCGACGGCCGACGCCTGGCTCGCCTTCGCTGACCGTCATCCCGGCAACTTCCGCGTGCAGATGGCCGCCGCCACGCCGCTCATCCGGCTCGGTGCGCTCGACGGCGCCCGGCGCGCGCTCGAACGCGCGTCCGCCCTCGTGCCGTTTGCCACTGGCGACGACAGCCCCTGGCGCCTGCTCGCGGCCGTGGCCACCCGGCAGGGCCGCCCCGACGACGCCCGCCAGTACATGGCGCGGCTGCTCGAAGTCGATCACACGGCCGCGCAGCCGCTGCGTGAACTCGTCACGCTCGCGCGCGACGCCGGCGACGATGTGCAACGAAAGCTGGCGGCCGACCGTTTGATCGAAATAGATCCGTTCGACGCGGCGGCGCATTCGGCGCTCGGTGAACTGGCGCTGGCGCGAGGCGATGTGGACGAGGCGCTGCGCGAACTGCAGACGGCCGTCGACGCCGGCCCGCCCAATCCGGCCGAAGCCCTGACGTCGCTGGCGGACGTGACCATGAGGACCGGGGACGTGACGCGTGCCAAACACCACCTGCTTCGAGCGCTCGAGTCCGCGCCGCGCCACGAACGCGCGCAGGAGTTGCTGCTGCAGATCGTTGACGGGCCGTCGGGTCGCGGGGGCGAGCGATGACGTCCGCCGCACGCCGGCCCCGCTGGACATGGCGCGTGCCGGCGATGGCCGCACTGCTTGCCGCCCTGCTGCTCGGTGGAGGGCTGTGGCTCGACGTCGCGGCACAACTGGCCGACGACGCCGATCCGCGGTTTGCCGGCATGCGCTGGCGCTTCACGCGCATCCAGTACGATGCCCACAACGCCAATGCCTTCCGGGCGCGCTACTGGAGTGACTCGTGGGCCATCGACGGGCCCGCGGCCGAGCAGAACCTCTCCCGCCGGCTGCGCGCGGTGACCGCCATCGACGTCGGCGAGCCCATCGCGCTGCGCATCGAGGACCCCGAGTTGTTCAACAACCCCTGGGTGTACTTCGTCGAGCCGGGCACGTTACGGCTTCGCGAGAGCGAGGTGCCCATCCTCCGCGAGTTCCTGCTGCGTGGCGGCACCGCCGTGCTCGACGACTTCCACGGCGATCTCGAGATGGCCAACGTCGCTGCAGAGTTCGCCCGGGTCTTTCCCGATCGCGAGATCGTCACGCTGCAGCCGGACCACCCGGTCTTCAACGGGTTCTACGAGATCGATGCATATCCCCAGATTCCCGGGCTGGGCTCGTTCTTCGCCGGGCGCACCTGGGAGAAGGGCGGCGTGATGCCCGAACTGCGGGCCATCGAAGACGACGACGGGCGTGCGATGGTGCTGATGAACTGGAACACCGACATGGGTGATGGCTGGGAGTGGTCCAACGTCGAGGAGTATCCCGGCTACATCCAGTACACCGCCCAGGCCTATCGCATGATGATCAACGAGATCATCTATTCGCTCACCCACTGAGGCGCCCCGTGGCGTCCACCCTTCGCGCACGAGAGAGACGAGGCATCCGTTGAACGACATCGCGCTGCACGGCGCACAGACCCTCAGTGCCGACGACGCCCGAGCGCTGGTGCACCGCGTGGCCGACAGCCGCGCCCGGGTGCTCACCGAGTTGCGCAAGGTGGTGGTCGGGCAGGACGAATCGGTGGACCTGGTGCTGGCGGCGCTGTTTGCCGGCGGCCATTGTCTGCTCACCGGCGTGCCCGGGCTGGCCAAGACCCTGCTGGTCCGGACGCTGGCGCAGATTCTCGATCTCGGCTTCAGGCGTATCCAGTTCACGCCCGATCTGATGCCCGCCGACATCACCGGCACCGAAGTGCTCGACGAGAGCGACGGCATCAGGGCGCTGCGGTTCGTCCGCGGCCCCGTCTTCACGCAGATGCTGCTGGCCGACGAGATCAACCGCACGCCTCCCAAGACGCAGGCCGCGCTGCTCGAGGCGATGCAGGAGGGGCACGTCACCGCCGCCGGACGCAGCTACCACCTGGAGCCGCCCTTCTTCGTGCTGGCCACGCAGAATCCCATCGAACTCGAAGGCACCTACCCGCTGCCTGAAGCCCAGCTCGACCGGTTCCTGTTCAACATCGTGATGACCTACCTCCCCGAAGACGACGAGGTCACGGTGGTGACGCAGACCACCGGCGTGCGTGGCGCGCCGCCCGAGCGTGTCCTCTCGCGCGACGACATCGTCCAGATTCAGGGGCTCGTGCGGCACGTGGTGGTCGCCGAGCCCGTGGCGCGCTACGCGGTGCGGCTGTCGGCAGCCTCGCGTCCGACGCAGCCCGGCGTGCCCGAGTTCGTCACGCGGTACGTGAAGTGGGGTGCGGGGCTGCGCGCGTCGCAGGCGCTCGTGCTAGGCGCCAAAGCACGGGCCCTGATGATGGGCCGGGCCCACGTGACGCCCGACGACATCCGGCGGCTCGCGGCGCCCGTGTTCCGTCACCGCGTGCTGACCAATTTCCAGGCCGAGTCCGAAGGCGTGACGCCCGACACGATCGTGACGCGGCTGCTCGAGGCCGTGCCGGCGCCCTCGAGCGGGTTGGTGTGACGTGAGCATGGCCACGCCGGCGGCTTCGCGCTTCCTGTCGCCGCAGATCGTCAGCGGCCTCGGCTCCATCGAGCTGAAGGCGCGGACGGTGGTGGAAGGCGTGCTGCTCGGCTTGCACCGCAGCCCGTTCCGCGGCGCCAGCGTCGAATTCGCCGAGTACCGCCAATACCTGCCCGGCGACGATCCGTCGACGGTGGACTGGAAGGTGTACGCGCGCAGCGACCGCCACTACGTCAAGAAGTTCGAACTCGACACCAACGTCGAGGCCTCTTTGCTGGTGGACGTCAGCGCGTCGATGGGGTACGGCGGTCGCGACGGCATGACGAAGCTCGAGTATGCCTCGTGTCTCGCCGCATCGCTGGCGTACCTCCTGTCGGGGCAGCGCGACGCCGTCGGCCTGTCGCTTTTCGATGCCCGGCTGCGTGATCATCTGCCGCCCTCGGCGCGGCCGGGGCAGCTGACGCGGCTGCTGGTGTCCCTCGACCGCACGGTGCCGGGCGCCGTGTCCGACACGGGAGAGGCCCTACGACAGGTCGCCGAACGGCTGCGCCGCCGCGGGCTCGTCGTGGTCTGTTCCGACCTGCTCGACGACACGGCGTCGGTCGTCCGCGGATTGCGGCTGGTGCGGGCCCGGGGCATGGAGGTGGTCGTGTTCCAGATCCTCGACGCCGACGAGCTGACCTTTCCCTTCGAGCGTGCCTCCACCTTTCGCGACCTCGAAACGGGTCAGCAGGTGCTGACCGATCCGCGCGCCGTGCGCGACCGCTACCTGGCCGCCATCGCGTCCATGCAGCAGACCTACCGCCGCGAGCTGCGCGCGGCCGGCATCGACTATCAGCTCGTGTCGACGTCCGCCCCGCTCGACGTCACGCTGCTGGCATGGCTGGGCCAGCGGGGGCGCACGCTGTAGGGCGCCATGGGCTTCCTGTCGCCGCTCTTCCTGCTCGGACTCGGGGCCGTCGCCGTCCCGGTACTGCTGCACCTGTTCCGTCGTGAGGTGGCCCCCGACGTCCCCTTCGCCGCGGTGCGCTATCTCGAACCGACGCGCATCGAACGGCAGGAGCGGCGCCGCATTCAGGACTGGTGGCTGCTGTTGCTGCGTGCGCTCGCTCTTGCGGTGCTGGCCTTCGCCTTCGCACGCCCGTACATCGCGAGAGCGTTGCCCACGCAGCCGCCCGTGGTCGTCGCCGTGGACGTGTCCTACAGCATGGCCGCCCCCGACACGCTCGCCGCCGCCCGCGACGCCGCGCGCGGCGTCGTCGAGGACCTGCCCGACGGGACGCCCGTCGCGCTCGTGGCCTTCGACGACAGGGCCACGGTGCTGACCGAGCCCACGACCGATCACGGCGGCGTGCAGG
>JAEZDP010000056.1 GCA_023418055.1 Acidobacteriota bacterium | reverse complement strand
CGCCATACGCCATACGCCATACGCCACACGCCACACGCCACACGCCGGACGCTAGGCGACGGTCAACGGCACGACGGTGGGCTCGGAGCCGCAGGCTTCGAACCAATCGATGCCCTCGGACACGAGGTCGAACTTCAGCAGGTAGTCGCCCGGGGGTGGAGGTGGGACGTGCACGTCCACGTCGAGCCATGCCCCCGGCTCGACGTCTTGTGGCAGGCCGGTGCGCGCGTAGTCCTGGTCGATGACGCGCCCATCTGCGGCCAGCAGTTGTGTGCCCAGGCGCACGAGCCGGCGTCCATAGGTCGCCGTGTGCGGAAGGCGGCGCTGTGTGAGGTTACGGACGCGCGCCGGGACGACGAGAGGCTCGTGAAGGCCCGCTCGGAGCCCTGCGTCATGGCCGGCCCGGAGAGCCGGCCCTCCCCGATCCAGACGGAGGGCGATGCGCGCACGTGGCGTCGCCCCGCGCACGGCGTTACCGAGGTTGTTGTCGTCCCAGATCTCGTGGCGGATGCGCTGCCAGTCTTCCGTGCCCGGCGCGAAGCGCCGCGAGAACGCGTGCTCCGGGTGGTCGGTGACCTCCCAGCACAACCGGTCGATGCCGATCTCGGCCGCGAGGTCGCGTGCCTTCTGCATCTCGGCGTCGCTGTCGTTCCACCTGAAGAGGATGTACCGCCAGTTCACGAACGGCACGTCGAGGCCGAGCCGACGCTTCTCGTCCATCACCGCCCGCATCGTCTCGACGACCTTCGCGAAGTCGCCCTTCTGCCGGTACTGCACGTAGCTCTCGTGCGAGGCGCCGTCCACCGAGAAGGTGACCTCGTCGATGCCCGACCGCACGAGCCGCCGCGCCGAGTCCTCGGTGAGCGCGAGCCCGTTGGTGCTGGTGTACAGGTAGATGTGCGGATGGTCGGCCTTGATCAGCTCGCACATCTCGACGGCGCGCTTGTGCAGGAACGCCTCGCCGTAGTTGAAGAAGTCGATGCGGCCGAGGGTGGGGCCCGCCTCGGCCAGCACCCGCCGGAACAACTCGACGTCGAGCATGCCGGCCTGGCGCGTCTTCGTGATGCCGGTGGAGGGGGCGCAGCAGGCATCGAGACACGACAGGTTGCACGCGGCCGTGCACTCCACATAGAGGCGACCGGGCAGTGGCGCGACGTCCAGCGATCGCTGTGGTGGCGGGGTGTCGGCGTCGAGCGGAAGTTTGAGCGGGCAATCGCCGCAGAAGGTCGACCCGCCGGCGTTGAGGTCGGCCCGGAGCCCGCTGGCGACAGGGCCGCGCCACACCTCCTGCAGGCTCTCGCGCCGGAGGTCGCCGAGCACGCGCTTGCCGTACGGATCGGCGCAGCCGCAGACGATGCGGCCGTCACAGAGGAGGACGGCGGTGTTCCAGGGCCACGAGCAGGTGTAGCGGGTGGCGAGGTAGTTGAGCGCCACGTCGGGTCACTCGACGTCGGAGGCGGATTCCTGTTCGAGCTTGCGCATCACCGCCCCCAGGCGCTCGTTCTCGTAGGTCACGGTGTTGAGGAACACGCTCTCGATGAGATACGCGCGCTGCTCCTCGGGCGTCAACTGGTCGGCGAGATGCCCGATCTCGCGCATCATGTCCTCGAAGGTGCGATCGAGGTCGCGCCGTGCGGTGACCTCCTTGAACAGCGTCTCGAGGATGGCGAGCAGGTCGCCGTCGAGCGCGATCTCTGCGCCGGTGCTGGTAGTGATCACCCGCATGAGTTCACGCTCCAAAGCTGGTGATGGCCGTCTCGGCGTCGGGGTGGACTTCGATGAAGTTCTGCGCGCCCGTCATGGTGAGCATGGTCTCGACCCGCCGCTGCACGCCCGCCAGCTTCAGCACGCCCCCAGCCGCCGTGATCTGCCGGTAGAGATCCATCAGGCAGCCGATGGTGGCGCTGTCGATGTAGGTCACCGGCGTCAGGTCGATGAGCAGCTTGCGCCCGCCGTCCTGCACCAGCCCGTTCACGGTCGTGGCGAAATCGCCCAGGATGGGATACATCATTCGCGCTTCGTGCACGCGCACCACCGCGACGTCGTCGCGGTGCTCGGTCGTGAGGTTCATGCCTAGGCTCCGTTCGGGCGCAGGTCGCGCCGGCCACCCGCGGCACGCCGCGGTGTGGAGAGGCCCGCCTCCTGCAGACGTCTGATCTGGCGGGCAAGTTCCGTGCGTCCCCGGTTGATGCGCGACTTGACGGTGCCTTCCGGCAGCGCCAGGTGCGCGGCAATCTCCTGGTAGGACAGCTCCTTGATGTCGCGCAGCAACACGGCCGAGCGGAGCGTCGGCGCCAGCTGATCGAGCGCCAGCCGCAACAACTCCCGCTGGTCCTGCCGCTCGATGCCGGCCAACGGCCCGATCTCCGCCTTCGACGCGTCGGCCATGTCGCGCGAGTCCACGTCGCGCGCGATCGTCTCGCGTTCCTTCCGCACGCTGCGGTAGTGATCGATGCAGAGATTCCGGCTCACGCTGATGAGCCACGTCTGGAAGTTCGCCCGCCGGTCGAACGTGTGCAGCGACTTGAAGATCTTGATGAAGATGTCCTGCGTGAGGTCTTCGGCCTCGTCGTGTTTGCCCGTGAACTTGTAGGCGACGTTGAACACCTTGCGCCAGTGCTGACGCACGATCGCCTCCCACGCGTCCTGCTCGCCGCGCAGACAGCGCTCGATGGTTTCGTCGATGGCGGAAAGGGGAGCGGCGTCGGACATCGGGCTCGGCACAGGTGGCGGCAGACGGGAATGATAGCAGCAACGCCTCACGCCTCACGCCCCACGCCTCACGCCGCACGCCGCACGCCGCACGCCTCCTGTATGATTCCTGCCCTGTGACCGGCTTCGACCTCGCTGCAGCCACGCTCTCCTGCGATTCGGTGCCCCTGGACGTCATTGCCGACGCCGTGGGCACGCCCTGCTATATCTACAGCGGGCCCGCCATTCGGGCGCGCTTCGCCCGGCTCGCCGCCGCTTTCGGGCAGACGGGCTATCCGCACGCGCTGCACTACGCCATGAAGGCGAACTCGTCGCTTGCCGTCGTGAGCCTGCTCCGCGGCGCCGGCGCGCTCGTGGATGCCAACTCCATCGGCGAAATCGACGTCGCACTCCGCGCCGGATATGCGCCGGGTGACATCGTGTTCACGGGCGTCGGGAAGGCCACTCACGAACTCGAACGTGCGGTGCGGCTCGGGCTCAAAGCCATCAACGCGGAGTCCGCCGGAGAACTGGACCGCATCGACGCCATGGCGCAGGCGGCAGGTGTCCGGGCTCGGGTGGCCCTGCGCGTGAACCCCGACGTCGATGCCCAGAGTCATCCGCACATCTCCACGGGCCTGAAGACGAGCAAGTTCGGCGTACCTCTCGACGATGCGGCCGGGGTGCTGCGGGAGCGCAGTGCCCGGCCCGGACTGGCCATCGTCGGCATCCACGTGCACATCGGCTCGCAGATCACGGCGCTCGAGCCGTTCCGCAAGGCGGCCCTGCGTGTGGCCGACCTTGCCGCGGCACTCCACGCCAGCGGCCTGCCGCTCGACCACCTCGACCTCGGCGGCGGGCTCGGGATTCCCTACGAGGACGGCACCGTGCCCGCACCAGAGGACTACGCGGCACTCCTCGTGGACATCGCCCGTCCGACCGGTCTTGCGCTCATCGTGGAGCCGGGGCGCACGCTGGTGGGCCAGGCCGGTGTGCTGGTGGCGCGCGTGGTGGACGTCAAGCCGCACGCCGGAGGCGGTCGGTTCGTCGTCCTGGATGCCGGTATGACCGAACTGATGCGCCCTGCCCTCTACGGCGCATTTCACCGCATCGTCCCCGTCCGGGCGTCGGCGCGGCCCGTCGTGCCCTGCGACCTGGTGGGGCCGGTCTGCGAGAGCAGCGACACCTTCGGCCGCCAGCGCGACCTGCCGGAACCGGCGGTGGACGACCTGATGGCGATCCTGGACGCGGGGGCCTACGGCGCGGTGATGGCGTCGTCCTACAACCGGCGGCCGCTGCCCCCCGAAGTCCTCGTCGAGGGCGACGGCACCTGGCGCGTGACGCGCAGGCGCACCACCATCGACGATCTGCTGGCGCTGGAGCAGGCCTGACGTGCGCGGCCGGCTGATTGCCATCGAAGGCCTCGACCAGAGCGGTAAGCAGACGCAGGCGGCGCTGCTGCGCGACATGCTCGAGGCACGCGGACTGCACGTGGCCTCGTACGACTTCCCCGACTACGGCACCCCCATCGGCCGGGAGATCGGCGCCGCGCTCAAAGGGGAACGCGAGTTTCCACCCGACGCCCTGCAGTTGCTCTACGTGGCCAACCGCTGCGAGCATCGGCCGGCCATCGACGCGGCCCTCTCCAGCGGTTCGTGGGTGATCTGCGACAGGTTCCTCGCGTCGTCGATCGCCTACGGCGAGGCGCAGGGCCTCGACCCCGCATGGTTGCTCGAGATTCAGAGGGTGCTGCCCGTGCCCGACGTGACCGTGCTGCTCGACCTGGCGCCCGAGGTGGCCGCGGTCCGGAAACTGGCCGAACGCGACCGCTTCGAGCAGGACCTGCCCCTCCTGACCCGCGTGCGCGCCAGCTACCTGCGACAGGCTGCCGCCGGCGCGGGGTGGGGTGTGGTGGATGCGGCTCGCCCCAAGGCGCTCGTCGCCGCCGACGTGGCCGCGCTGGTTGACCGCTGCACCTAGCGCCGCACGCCGCACCCCGTGCCCGCGCCGTGGCTTGCCACGCCCACGCTACTGCCGCCGTTCCGTCCTGGCCGCCGTCACGGCGCCGACCTCCGACACCCCGACCGCCCGCAGCGCGCGAGCACATGCCGCCAGCGTCGCGCCGGTCGTCACCACGTCGTCGACCAGCACGACGCGGGAGGCGAGACCTGTGGCGCCCCACGACCGCCACCCCCGTGGCTGACGGACGGCGAAGGCCTCTGCGACGTTGCGGAGACGCGCCGCCCGCGTGAACCGCGTCTGCGTGGCCGCCGACCGCCGCCGGACGAGTGCGAGGGACACCGGCCACTCGATCGCCAGCGCTCGTGCGAGCAGTTCTGCCTGGTTGAAGCCGCGGCGAAGGCTCCTTCCCGGGTGCAGCGGCACCGGCACCAGACACGTGTCAGCGTGGCCCCGCAGGTCGTCGAGCAGCGGCCTCATCTCGCGGGCCAGCTGGCGCGCGAGGGTCTGCCGGCCGTCGTACTTCAGCGCGTGCAGTAGGGCACGCAGACTGCCGTCGTACGGGCCAAGGCTGCGCAGCCAGTCGAGTCCATCGGGCGGCGTCGCGCCCACGAGGGTGGCAGGGTACCGGGGCAGCGCTCTCCAGCACCCGTCGCACACGGCGCTGGCCGTCGGGCGCGGGAGCGGCCCGTGACAGGCCCCGCACGGTGCGGCAAACAGCAGCACCAGGGCCCGATCGAGAAGCGTGGGGAAGGGGAGGTGTGCGGGCTCAGGCCGGGTTGGCCAGCTCGAGACGGGGCGCCTTGCCCCAGAGCCGCTCGAGGGCGTAGAACTCGCGCGTGTCGGCGGTGAAGACGTGCACGATGAAGTCGAAGTAGTCGAGCAGCACCCACTCGGCGCGGTCGTAGCCTTCCACGTGCGCGACGCGGCGTCCCCGCTCCCGAAGTCGTTCCTCGATGGCATCGGCGATGGCCTGGGCCTGGCGGACGTTGGACGCCGTGCACACCACGAACAGGTCGGTGAAGGCCTCGGCCCCCCGCAGGTCGAGCACGGTGACGCGGAGGGCCTTCTTGTCGCGCGCCGCCTCCACCGCGGCCGACACGTCGTCTGGAAGCGCGATCGAGGTCCACGGCTCTCGCTGAGCGTCACTGTTCACCATGCAAGGTCCTCGCCGCCGGAGGCGCATCGTAGAGCCCGTGCCGACGGATATGAGCGGCCACGCGCGGCAACACGAGGGGACCGACATCCTCGCCCCCCCGCACGCGGCTGCGTATCTGTGACGATGACACGTCTGGGGTCCCGGCTTCCACCAGCCAGACGCGAGGGACATCGGTGATGTCGCCACGGCCGGGGGCAGACGACGTGCCAGGCGTCTCGAGTCGTGCCTGGACCTCGGCGGGCCAGTCGCGTGCCGGCACCACGTCGTGACCCGGCCGCGTCACGACCACGAAGTGCGCGCGGTCGAGCAGATCGGGATAGCGGTGCCAGGTCGCGATGGCCGAAAAGGCGTCCGCCCCGGTGATGAAGTAGAGCTGCGTGGCGGCGAGTCCGGCGGCCGTCAGCGCCTCGAGCGTGTCCCAGGTGTAGGTGAGGCCGCTGCGCGCCAGTTCGATGTCGGTGACGCCAAGACCGTCCTCGTCCTCCACGGCCATGGCCGCCATGGCGAAGCGGTGCCAGCCCGAGGCGCCCGGTGTGGCGCGGTGCGACGGCAGAGGCGCGGGCATCAGCCAGACATGGTCGAGTCCCAACGCGATCCGGGCCGCACGCGCGGCGGCGAGGTGCCCGCGGTGGACGGGGTCGAAGGTGCCGCCGAGGAGGCCCAGACGTGCCGTGCCGACAGGCCTCATGCGTCGGAGTCGGAGTCTGCGTCGGCGGCAGGCTGCCGTCGTGACGCCGCCAGCGCCGCAAGCGTCGGGCTTTGGCGTGCGGAGATGGGACGCTCGGTTGTGGGGGCACCATCCTCGGTCCTGGCCGCCTCGGCGCGTTCGCGACGCGCGGCGAGAGCCGTCTCGCGTCCGGCCGCGACATGGGGCCAGAGGGCCTCGAGCAGCGCGGGCACACCCTCACCGGTCACGGCAGAGATTGCGAAGAACGGCAGTCCGAGGGCTGCCGCCCGCGCGCGGAGGGCGTCGATGCGGCCCTCATCCTCGGTGATGTCGATGCGGGTGGCGACCACCATCTGCGGGCGTGCCGCCAGCGGCAGGTCGTCGGGCTGGATGGTCTCCGCATTCGGTGTGTAGTTGGCCAACTCGCGCCTGATGACGTCGAGGTCCTCCACGGGGTTCCTCGAGGAGGCCTCACTGACGTCCACGAGGTGCAGCAGCAGGGCCGTGCGTTCGACATGGCCGAGGAAGCGGTGGCCGAGGCCCTTGCCTTCGTGGGCGCCCTCGATGAGGCCAGGGACGTCGGCCATCACGAAGCTGCGGTCGCCGTCGAGCGAGACGACCCCCAGGTTCGGCACGAGGGTGGTGAACGGGTAGTCGGCAATCTTGGGGCGTGCGGCCGACACGCGGGCGATGAGCGTGCTCTTGCCCACGTTGGGGAAGCCGATGAGGCCGACGTCGGCCATCAGCTTCAGCCGCAGCCGCAGGGCGGCCTCCTCGCCCGGTTCGCCGGGGTCGGCCCGTCGGGGGGCCCGGTTCACCGAGGAGGTGAACCGCGCGTTGCCGCGGCCTCCACGGCCGCCGTGCGCCACCCTGGCCCGATCGCCGACGTCCACGAGGTCGGCCACCTGCACCATGGTCCCGTCGTCGGCGACGCGGTAGACGACGGTCCCGGGCGGGACGGCGAGCTCCAGGTCTTTGCCCGACTTCCCGGTGCGCAGGGCCCCCTGGCCGTGCCCGCCGCGTGGCGCGGCAAAGGCCGGGTGGAACCTGTAGTTGACGAGGGTGTTGTGATGGGGACTGGCGACCAGGTAGACCGAGCCACCGTGGCCGCCGTCGCCGCCATCAGGTCCGCCGCGTGGGATGAACTTCTCGCGACGGAAGCTGATGGCCCCGCGACCACCGGCCCCTGCGGCAACGGTGATGTCGACTTCATCGACGAACATGCGCGGGTGGTGTGCGGGACGTGCCCGGGCGGGCGCGTCGGCCGGCTACTCGGCCGTCTGTTCGACGGGCTGGACGCTGATGAAGCGACCGCGCGCGCCGTGATCCTCGAACTTCACGACGCCGCCAATCTTGGCAAACAGCGTGTCGTCCTTGCCGAGGCCCACGTTGGTGCCGGCCTGGAACTTGCGGCCGCGCTGGCGCACGAGGATCGACCCGCCGGTGACGACGTTGCCGTCGAACCGCTTGACGCCGAGCCGCTGCGCATTGCTGTCGCGGCCGTTGCGCGAACTTCCCTGACCTTTTTTGGTAGCCATTGATCTGTTCCTGCTCGGGTCGGCCTGGGGCCGACCCGCCTCAGACGAGGATGTCCTTCACCTGGATGCGGGTGAGGGTGGACCGGTGACCCTTGGTGCGGCGCATGCCCTTCCGGCGCTTCTTCTTGAAGACGCGGATCTTGGGGCCGCGCGACTCGCCCTCGACCACACCGACGACCCTGGCGCCCGAGACGAACGGGGCACCGGTGAGCACGTCACCGCCGTCCTGACCGACGAGCAGCACCTGCTCGACACTCACCTCGTCGCCGGGCTCCATGCCCACGCGATCGACGGTGACGATCGACCCCGGCGTGACCTTCACCTGCCGGCCGCCGCTTTGAATGATGGCAAACACGATGGACTCTCCTGGAACCGAGCGAGCCCGGTAGCCGCTTGTGGCCCCAGCTCAAAGGCGGAAGGATACCACGATTCGCGGCCCTATTTCAGCAGCACGCGGGAGCCGCGCACCCGGGTCGTGCTCAGGGTGTTCAGGAACGACGGCAGCAGGGCGTCCATCTGCTCGAAGAACGACGAGAGGGCCGGCACGTTCTGCTGCACGGGGTACAGCCGCTCCTCCCTGTAGCTCTCCTGGTAGAGCACCGCGCCGGACCGTCCGTCGATGAAGACGAACTTCGGGCGGAGAATGAAGCCCTTCCGCTCCATGAAGACGCGCTGCGGCACCACCGTGCGGCGCCCGAACTGGTCGTACACCTCACGTTCCTGCGTGACGATGCCTGAGGCCTGATGCGCGCGGAACACCACCGTCCCGGTGACGATGAGCGGTTGCTGAAACTCTTCGCCGATGCGCTTCCAGTAGTCGGCGTTGGCAAAGAGCGGCTCGTAGGCCTCGAGGTCCTTCTCGTCTCGGACGCGCTCGGGCAGCGCCATCTGCCCGTCTCCGTTGGTCGCAGGCGCATCGGAGGCGGTCAGAGGGCCGCCAGCCTGCTGACGCGCCACCTGCTCGAGGGGCAGCGGATCGGCGTCGATCACCCGGAGCCGCGACTTCGTCCGCAGCTGGCTGCGCAGCAGACGCACCGTCTCGAGGTTGGCGTCGACCTCGTCGGACCCTCCGCCGATGAACCCGACGACATGCACCCGCTGGAACGGCGTCACGTCGAGTTTGGCCTGGATCGGGGTGTCGATCGGCACCTCGTACATCGACGTGCACCCCGTGACGGCCAGCGCGGTCACGAGCGCGGCACTAGCGAGACTGAGCCCTGCGCGCGCGGTCATTGAGTTCCTTGAAGAGATCGTAGTTCTGTTGAATCGAGAGGTTCTCGGGCTCGAGCTCGAGCGCCCGCTCGTAGGCCTTGCCCGCCTCGTCGAACTTCCCGAGCTGCTCGTAGGCAATGGCCAGGTTGTTGAACGCCGCCGCATAGGTGGGGTCGATCTCCGTGGCGCGTTGCCACCGATAGACCGCCTCCTGCCAGAGGTTCTTCTGTGCCACCGTGATGCCGAACTCGACCTGCGACACCGCCTGCTTGCGCACGTCTTGCTGGGCGACAGCTGCGCC
>JAEZDP010000454.1 GCA_023418055.1 Acidobacteriota bacterium | reverse complement strand
TGGGGCTCGCGGTGCTCGGCGCGCTGGGATTCGCCGCGGTCACGCGGCGGCTGAACGCCGTCCGGCAGTTCGCCGCCGCAGGCGCGCTGACGCTGGTTGTGATGGCCGAAGGCTACGCCGGCCCGCCGCCGCTGGCGCCGTTCCCCACGCCCGACATGCATGCGGAAGCCGACGCCTACGCGTGGCTGCGGGCACAGCCGCCCGGGCCCATGCTCGAACTGCCCGTAGGCGACGCGCTGCTCGCCACGCGTCATCTCTACCGGACGCTCGAACATCGCCATCCCGTCGTCAATGGCTACAGCGGCTACGGGTCAGCCCTACAGACGTTTCTCGGCGGGCCGCCTTTCACCGAGCTGGCCCACATCGACGAGAGCCTGCACATGGCGCGGACCCTCGGCCTGCGGTGGATCGTGCTGCACCCGCACCTCTACGATCATCCAGCCGCGGCACAGGCACTCGGGCAGGCCATGGCGTCGGCACGCCACCACGTGCGCCGCATGGAGTCTCGCGCGGGCGCCCTCCTGTTCGAGTTACGGCCGCTTCCGCCGTACGAGCCCACGACTCCGGATCCCACCTGGGCAGAGCTGTCGTCCGACACCTGGCAGGCCGATGCCTCGCATCGTGCCGACACCCTGGCGTACGCCTTTGACCGCAACCGGCAGACGCGCTGGGCCACGGCCGAGCGCCAGCAGGCCGCCGAATGGGTGACGTTGCGCTTCGACATCGAGCGCGACGTGGCGCGCGTGCGTCTCGAGATCGAGGGCCGCAGCTTCGGCGACTACCCTCGGGGGCTCGTCGTGGAGTCGTCGGTGGATGGCACGGCCTGGCAGCCGCTCTTCACGGGCGGGGCGTTGGTGCCGCTGGCGTCGAGCCTCGTGCGCGAGCCCCTCACGCCGGCCATCGACATCGTCCTTCCGGAGAACCGCACGCGGATCCTCCGCCTGCGTACGACTGGTGAGACGCGGGTCTGGTTCTGGTCCATCCACGAGCTGCGCCTGTGGGAGCGGACCGGCTCGTGAGCGGCAGGGGCCGCCCTCACATGAACCGGCGCAGCCACTCCCACGCCTCGGCCTGCATCTCGACGTTGAACTGATGCGGCGTGTCGTAGATGCGCGTCCGGCAGCGGTCGGGCACACCCGCCTTCGCGTAGCAGGCTTCGAGCTTTGCATGACTGGCCCGCACGCCGTCCTGATCGAACAGGCCGTCCTTCGCGCCGCTGATGTACAGCACGGGCCGTGGCATCGCCAGCGACGCGACATCCGGGTAGTCGAGGTGACGGTACAGCCCGGGGACGACCTTCGTATGCCCGATCGTGTTGCGTACGTGGCGCTTCAGCTGGGTGGGGAACGAGGTCATCCAGCAGACGACCACCGCGGCGCGCACGCGCTCGTCGAGGGCGGCAAGGTGAGCCGCCCGGACGGCCCCCACCGACAGGCCCACGCAGCCGATGCGCTGCGGGTCGACGTCGGGACGTGACGTCAGGTAGTCGACCGTCCTGATGTCGTCCCAGCACATCACGCCGGGCCAGGTGAAGCCCGCCGAGTAGATGGTGCGTCCGACGAGCTGTTCCTGCTGACTCGCACGTGTGTTGAACGCATCGATGCGTTCCTGCGGCATCGTCGCCGGACGCTCGCGCCAGTCGGCAGCATCGTCGTCGAGGAGCATGCGACGTTCGCCCCAATAGAACATGTCGATCACCGCGACGATGTAGCCCTGGCGCACCAGCTCGATCGCGATGCTCCTGCCGCCGTAGTAGCGCTGCCGGAACCCGGTGAAGACCGGGTGCTCGCCCTCGACTTCCACCAGCTTCTCCTTGCCCCACAGGTAGAAGCCGCCATGGTCGTGCAGGGCGACGATGGCTGGGGCGCGACCCGTGAGGCCCTTTGGCACCAGGACGAAGGCCGGCACACGGATGTCGGGCGTCGTGCTGAACCACACGCGTTCGCGCACGTAGTCGCCGCAGTCCACGCGTTCGACCACTTCTGGTGCGGGATCGACCGCCGGAGGCGTGTAGTGCAGCAGGTCGAGCACCTTGGCACGCGCCACGGGCGTCCAGCCGGCGAGCGTGTCGAAGCGCGGGTCGAGAAACGACAGCGGGAAGGTGCCCCTTTCCGCCTGGCGCTGGATGAACGGGAAGAGCGACCCGACATCCGCACCTGTCACGCTCGGCGACTGCACCCGGATGAGGGGTGCCAACGCCGTGCGCGCGCCTGCGGCGGCGGGCGGCACGAGGGAGGGGACCGCGCCGGCCAGTGCGGCCGACTGGAGAAAACGGCGTCGGTTGACGAGCGGGCGAGACGGCGGCTTCGGCGATGGCATTGGGGCGGGGCCGCGTGTTGTGTCCAGGCGTCGAGCGGCGCCCATGGTGGATGAGAAGACGGGCACTCGGGCCTGGACGTTCGCCGCGATTGTAGTCGGTGGCGCGTCCTGGTTTCGTGCGCCGCGGCCGCGACGCCTGTGCGCTCAGCGCTCCGCCCGCGTTATGGACATGGTTGACCCCCTGACAGAGGCGAACACGCGATGTCGTCCCCGGACCTGCCGGCCGCGTTCGTGCCCCGCAACCTCGTGGTGGTGTCGGATGGCACCGGCAACAGCGCGGCGCAACTCCAGAAGACCAACGTCTGGCGCCTGTACGAGGCTCTCGACCTCAGCGCCGGCGATCAACTGGCCATCTACGACGACGGGGTGGGAACGGCGTCGTTCAAGCCGCTGGCCATCCTCGGCGGCGTCTTCGGCTACGGGCTGAAGCGCAACGTCCTCGACTTGTACATGTTCCTGTGCCGGAACTACCGGCACGTGCACGACGACCCTTCGCACGGCGACCGCATCTTCGTCTTCGGCTTCAGTCGCGGCGCGTACACGGCACGTGTGGTGGCGGCCATGGTGGCGGAGGTCGGTCTCGTGCACGCACGCACCGACACCGAACTGCGCAGGCTGTCGCTGTGGGCGTACCGCGCCTATCGCGCGAAGCGCTTCGAGCAGGGCGTGATGGTCCGCCTGCTCCGCAAGGCCCGCGACGTAGTCATCCGCGGCTGGGAGCGTCTCTCGAGGCGGTCGCCTTTCGACCCCGGCCGGACGCGCCGGCCCGACGTCGCGTTTCTCGGCGTCTGGGACACGGTGGCGGCTTACGGCTTGCCCATCGACGAGCTGACACGCGGATGGGAGCGCTGGATCTGGCCGATGCTGCCGAAAGACCGCCGCGTCTCCGGCAAGGTGCGCCGTGCGTGTCATGCCCTCGCGCTCGACGACGAACGGCAGACGTTCTTTCCGTTGCTGTGGACCGAGCAGGACGAGCCGCACAATGCCACGTCCACGCACCTCGACCAGGAGCGGCTGACGCAGGTGTGGTTTGCCGGCGTGCACTCGAACGTCGGCGGCGGCTATCCCGACGACGGGCTCTCGCTGACGCCGCTGGCGTGGATGGCGACCGAGGCGGCCAAACACGGCCTGCGCCTGCGGCCCTCCTTGTGCCTGCCGGGTCGGATCATTCCGCACAGCTGGGAAGATCGCGCCGTCGCGTTTGCGCCGATGAACGACTCGCGGCGTGGGCTCGGGGTGTACTACCGCTACCATCCACGTCCGGTGGAGCGGCTGTGCCGCGACCGTGACGCGGACGTTCTCGTGCCACGGCCGAAGATCCACGAGAGCGTGTTCCTGAGAATCAGGGACGGCGTGGACGGGTACGCCCCGATTGTGCTGCCCGAGCACTACGCGGTCGTGACCCCCTCAGGCGAGGTGCTCGCCTCGCCGCCAGAGCCCGAGGGCGCCGCCGAAAACCCCTACGAGTCAGCGAGCCAGAGTCGCGCACGGCGCCGTCTTCAGGAGCACGCACTCAATGCCGTGTGGTGGCGGCGGGTGGTGTACTTCCTGACGGTCGCTGCCACGCTGACGGTGGTGCTGACGCCGCTCTGCCCCGCACGCGACCGGCTCTGGTGGTTTGCCTGGGAGTCCCCACCACTGGCGTCGGTCGTCGGCCTGCTCGATTCGTTCCTCCCCGGCGTGATGGCGCCATGGCTCGACTACTACCAGCAGCGGCCCTGGCAGTTGGCCGTCGGGGTCTTCGTCATCGTCGTCCTGCTCGGCGTGAGCACCAAGTTGAAGCGCGCCTGCACCGACCGGATGCGCGGGGTATGGGAGCACACCGGATTGACCGCCAGGCCCATGGACGTCCCCGACCCGCCGACTGATCTCGTGTACCGCTTGCGCACGAGCGCCGCGTATCGTGGGACGTTCCACTTCCTGTCGCACTCGCTGTGGCCAAACGTCTTCGGCATCGCGCTGCTGGTGACGCTGGCGGTCGTGTTGCCGGTGCGCCTGGCCTTCGAGGTGCGCAGCCGCTCGAGCGACCTTCCCGCCTCGACGTGCGGCGACGGTGGCATGTCACTGCGGGCGCCGTCCGATCCGCAAGGGACATTCGCCGTCTGGCCTCACCTGATGTGCAACGCTTCCGGCCTGACGGTGGAGGAGGGCGTCACCTATCGCCTCAACGTGGTGCTGCCGGAGACGTGTGAGCCGGGCCCCGCGGAGCCGCCCGAGGTGCAGCGTGGGGTTGGCGCGTGGAGGGATGCCGACATCACGGTCGACACCATCTGGGGATTCTCGACGTTCTCGTCTCGACCGACTCTCGTACAGCGTGCGGCGTTCCTGTCGGCGCTGCCGTTGCGGCGCGTGCTGTCGGCCCATTGGTTCGCGGGAGTGCTGGAGATCGGGCGGCGCAGCCCGGCGCGCATCGCGTTGAGCCGGCCGCTGGACGATGCCGGGGCCGCGGCTGGCGCAGGTGTCGTCGCGTCTGCGACGTTCGTGGCGCCACGCGATGGCCCGCTCTCGATGTTCGTCAACGACGCGCTGCTGCTGCTGCCGACGTTCGCCACGCTCTATCAGAACAACGCCGGAGGTCCTGCACGCGTTCGCGTCGTGCGTGCCGACGCGCCCGAAGCGACGACGCCGTTGTCCGTGTACTCGTGCGGCGAACAGGTGCGCCTGTCCCGGCATCTCGTGACGTCGTCGCGATAGAGGGCCTGCCCGTGGGACGGGGGCCCGCTCGAGGTGACGCTGTAGAGCCCGGAGGCCCGCGATGTCGCGAGGAGAGCCATGCCGACCACACTGACGCTGAGCAACCCCGAGCAGCTCGAGGCGCTGCTGTCGGAAACGGAGGTCTGCGACCCCTCGGTCGGTCCAGTCGTGTCCGATGTCGCGCTTACCGGCGGCCAGACGTTTGGCGGCGACCTGTTGTCGGTGAACGTCCACGGAGCGTTGGGCATTTGGGTGTTCAACTCCACCGACGACAACGACGACGACGGCATCCTCGGTGGCCCGCTGACGTCGTCGCCGGTGACCGGGCTGCCACCCCAACTGGCGCTCAAGCGCGGGAAGGCGCTGCTGAAGTACCGCGC
>JAEZDP010000443.1 GCA_023418055.1 Acidobacteriota bacterium | reverse complement strand
GAAGCCGTCCGCTTACGCGATGTCTGCACGCGCCTGGCCACCCTTCGCGACCGCGCGCTGTTTGCGTCGATCCACCGACGGATCTGGGACCTCCGCGAAGAGGTGGACCTCGTCGTGCGTGGCATCGAGGCCCGCCTGCAGTCCTCAGACGAGGCCCGTTGGTCGTTTGCGTCGGACTTCCATCTGCCGGGCACGTTCCGTGGCGGCATGGTGGCGCGACTTCAGGACCTGCTCGCCATGCATCCCGATGGCACCTTCTCACCCGCGGGGCATCCCCGCACGAGCCATGACGACGTCGCTTCCTGATGCTTCCGCTGCCAGGGCCGGTGAACCAGTCATCCGCCTCGCCACCGGACACGACGTGAAGGCGGCTCACAACGTCTGCCTCAGGACGGGCGACAACGGGGATGACGGAGAGCCGTACTTCGGGGACGACCCCGACGCGCTCGGACGCATCTTCGTGGGCCCCTACCTGGCGTTCGAGCCGGAACTCAGCCTCGTGCTCGAGGATGCGGACGGTGTGTGCGGGTACGCGCTGGGCGCCCTCGACTCGCGCGCGTTCTACGACCGCTACGAACGCGAATGGCGGCCGCGCCTGTGCCGTGACTTTCCCCTTCCGCCCGGCGACCCTTCGACGTGGAGCAGGCTGCAGGAGGTGTATGGCTGGTACCACCATCCCGACTACTTCTGCCCGGAGCCCTACGAGGCGTATCCCTCCCACCTGCACATCGACCTCCTGCCACGCGTGCAGCGCCGCGGGTTCGGACGACGCATGCTGACGATGCTGTTCGACCGCCTGCGTGAACGGGGGTCGGCTGGAGTCCATCTGGGCGTGCGTCCACTCAACACTCGGGCGTACGGCTTCTACCGGACGCTTGGCTTTCGCGAGCTGGCACGCATGGGGTCTGGCAACGACGCCAGCGTGTACATGGGGCTCGACCTGCGGAGCTGACCGATGTCACAGCCACTGGCCCTTCATGGCGGCACCCCACTCAGGCAGCGGCCGTTCACGTCATGGCCCGTCTTCGACGACACCGACCAGGCGCGCGTGCGTGCGGCGCTGCGCAGCGGTCGATGGGGACGGCTGCAGGGGGCGGAAGTCGAGCAGTTCGAGCGCGACTTCGCGACGCGTCACGGCTGCCGGCACGGCATCGCCGTGGTGAACGGCACGGTGTCGCTGCGCCTGGCCCTGATGGCCGCGGGCCTGCAGGCCGAGGACGAGGTCATCGTGCCGGCCTATACCTTCCTGTCGACGGCATCGGCCGTGGTCGAGGCCAACATGGTGCCGGTGTTTGCCGACGTCGACCTCGCGACGTTCAACATCGCGCCGTCGGCCATCGAGGCGGCCATCACGCCGCGCACGCGCGCTGTCATTCCGGTGCACTTCGCCGGGCAGGTGGCCGACATGGACGCGGTGCTGGCCATTGCCAGACGCCACGGCCTGTTCGTGCTCGAAGATGCCGCACACGCCCACGGCGCGACCTGGCGCGACAGGCCCGCAGGATCTCTTGGAGACGCCGCGTCGTTCTCGTTCCAGTCGAGCAAGAACCTCACGTCGGGCGAAGGGGGCATCATCACGACCAACGACGACGCGCTGGGGGCGGCGTGCCGCTCGATGCACAACTGCGGACGTGTGCCCGACGGGCTCTGGTACGAGCACCACGTCGTGTCGGGCAACTACAGGCTCGGCGAGTTGCAGGGCGCGCTGCTCAACAGCCAGCTGACACGGCTCGAGGAGCAGACGGCCACTCGCGACGCCAACGGACGCCGCCTGGCCGCACGTCTGTCGGCCATGCCCGGTCTGCGTCCGCAGGCCAGGCCTGACGCCTGCACCCGCCACAGCCGACATCTCTTCATGCTGCGGGTGGAGCCCGACCACTTCGGCGTCACGCGCGACCGCCTGGTCGAGGCGCTGCAGGCCGAGGGCATCCCGTGCAGCGGCGGCTACGGCTTTCCGCTCTACGAGCAGCCACTCTTTCGCCACAAGGCGTTCGGGCCGTACCTTGCGGGAGCACGAGCGCGCCTCGACTACACAGCCGTCGAGTGCCCGAACAGCGAGCGGCTGTGCCGGCACGAAGCCCTCTGGCTCGACCAGTCGCTCATGTTGGGGAGCACCCGAGACGTCGACGACATCGCCGACGCCTTCGAGAAGGTGTACGACCATCGGGCCGCGCTGGCGGCGAACCTGACGTCGGAGCCTGCCGGCGCGTGACACGACTCACGGCCCTGCTCAATCGCCATCTGGTGCCGCCCCTGACGGCGCTCAGCGAAAGCCCCTCGATGTCGGCCATCCGGGCCGGCATGGTGTCGGTCGTGCCGCTCACCATCGTCGGCGGACTGTTCCTCGTGGTTTCGTATCTGCCCATACCCGGCTGGGACGCGATCGTGGCGCCCTATCGCGCGCTGCTCGACGTGCCGGTGACGGCCACCTTCGGCGTGCTGGGCCTGGTGGCGTGCCTGGCAATTGCGCACGACCTCGGTACGCGCCTGGGGCAGGAGGCCCTCGTGAGCGCCATCATGGCCGTGGTGGTGTTCCTGCTGCTCCAGGTGCGGCCCGAGGACATGTCGTTCGAGGCCGACGGGCTCGGGTCGCAGGGCCTGTTCACCGCAATCGTCGTGGCGCTGGTGACCGTGCGCGTACAGCAGTTCTTCACCGATCGCGAGATCGTCATCAGGATGCCCGAGACGGTGCCGTCGGTGGTGTATCAGTCGTTTCTGTCACTGAGCCCGCTGCTCTGCCTCGTGGTGACGTTCTGGCTGGTGCGGTTCGTGGCGGGCATCGACATCACCGCGCTGGTGCAGGCGGCGTTCTCCCCGCTCGTGTTCGCCCTGAACACGCTGCCCGGCATCCTGACCTACGCGTTCCTCGTGAGCCTGTTGTGGTCGGTCGGCATCCACGGCGACAACGCACTCGACGCGATCGTGGCGCCGATCTTCCTTCAGTATCTCGCCGCCAACGTCGCCGCGATGACGGCCGGCGAGCCGCTGCCGTACGTCACGGCGTACGGGTTCTTCACGACGTTCGTCAACGTGGGCGGCACGGGCGCCACGCTGGCGCTGGCCTTGATCCTGTGGCGCTCGAACGATCCTGGCTTCAGGAAGGTGGGACGGCTGTCGCTGCCTACGCAGGTCTTCCAGATCAACGAGCCGATCTTCTTCGGGCTGCCGATCGTGCTCAACCCGGTCTTCATGATTCCGTACGTCATCAACGCGCTGGTCTTGACGACGGGCACGTATCTGCTGATGTCGTGGGACCTCGTGGGTCGCCCGTTCATCAACGTGCCGTGGACCACGCCGCCCCTCATCGGGCACTACCTCGTGTCGGGGGGCGACTGGCGGGCTGCCGCGTGGGGCGTGGTCTCCATCGGCATCGCGCTTATCGTCTATCTTCCGTTTGCGAGGGCCGCCGAACGCGAGCGGCGGCGGACGGGTGCACTCTGAGGGACGGGTCACGATGCCACGCCTTTTGTGGACGTATAGCACGTATCTGCTGCTCCTCATGACCGGGTGTGGCGGCGCGACACCCACGGCGCCGGCGCCCTCTGTCACGCCAATCTTCACGCCGGGCCACGTGTATCGGCTCAATGTGATCACCGATGGCGGTGAGCCGGGGTGTGTGCCGTCGCCGACGACTGGCGTTCCGGCATTCTCCGCCCCTGTCTCCCTGCAGAAGGAGGCGGAGGACTGGATCGTGCGCTCCCTTCAGCCGGTCGACGGCGACCTGACGGTCCGCTGGCGCGAGGAGCCAACCTCTGGCGGGCTCATGACGGTCACGGGTGCTGCTGGGGGAGCCCTGATTGCCTCGGTCGGACCGGATGCCAGATGGGCCTTGGCACTCGAGTTGACCGATGTCGCCGTCAGCGGAGCCGGTGGTGCGGGGTCCGGCATCGCCTTCGGGACGATGTCGGGTGCGCTCACGATGACCGAGACCGGGCGTCCGCCTCGTCGCTGCACCTCGGCCAGGTGGACGATGGGGCCGACCCCAGGCCCTGCGACGGGCGGGTGACGTCAGCGCTGCGTCAGGCGCTTGTCGGGGTAGGCCGGTGTCGCGACGGGTGCGGACGGCGCTTCGCGGATGCGTTGGGTGAGATACGCGATCGCCGCGTCGAGTTGCGCGTCGGCGCCGTCGAACGTGGCGCGCGGCAGGTTGTCCACCACGATGTCGGGGTCCACACCGTGGCCCTCGATGAGCCACGTGCCGTCGGTACCGAAGACCCCGGTTTCCGGAACGGCGGCGGTGCCCTGGTCGAGCAGCGCCGTGCCGCCTGAGCCCCAGATCTCGCCACCCCAGGTGCGTGTGCCGATCACGACGCCGAGCCCAAGCCGCTTCACGCCCTCGGCAAACGCCTCGCCGTCCGACGCGGTTTCCTGATCGACGAGCACCACGACATGGCCCTGATACGCAGAGGGCATGTTGGCCGTGGCCTCGCCCACCCGCGGCTGCCAGAAGAACCATGCCTGCCGGAGCAGTCGCGAGAGCAGCCAGCTGTCGATGTTTCCCCCGGTGTTGCGTCGGAGGTCGATGATGAGGCCCGGACGCCGATGGACCGGATAGTACGAGCGCTGCCACTCGGCCATGCCGTCGGACGACATCGAGCGCAGATGGAGGTAGCCCACCTGACGCGCCGTGGCGAGGTCCACGCGGCGCCGCTGGTCCTGTTCCCACGCGGCATGGCGCAGGTCGGCGTCGCGGCGCAGCGAGATGGGCTGCACCGTGAGGTCGCGCACGAGGTCGGTGTCGCCCGAGCGGACGCGCAGCGTCACGTCGCGGCCCACCGCATCGCGCAGCAGGGCCGAGAGATGCGGGACGGCGAGTGTGCTCACGCCATCCACGGCCGTAATCACGTCGCCCTCCCGGATGTCGAGGTGCGGGGCGGCAAGGGGTGAGCGCTCCTGCGGCAGGTCGGGATCCCCCATGAGCAGCCGGGTGATGCGGTGCCCGCCGCGCGCGTCGTCCTTCACGGTGGTGGCGCCGAGCGAGGCGATGGCGGTGTCGGCCGGCTTCCTGGCGTCGCCGCCGCGCACGAACATGTGCAGCGCCGACAGCTCGCCCACCATCTGCGCGATGACGTCGCTCAGCTCCGCGCGATCGGTCACGCGCGACAGCAGCGGCTCGTAGCGCTGCCGCACGGCTGCCCAGTCCACGCCGTGCATCCCACGGTCGTAGAACCCATCGCGCTGCATGCGCCAGGCGTCGAGGAAGATCTGTCGCCACTCTTCCCGCGGCTCGACCACCACCTCCCACTCGCGCAAAGGCAGCCGTGCCGTCGAGAGGTCGACGGGACGTGCGGCATCGGCGCGCGCCACGTGATAGTGGCCACCCTTCTCGATGAGCAGCGCCGAGCGATCGAGCGACAGCTCGTACGAGCGGATGTCGCGGGCAACCGTCTCGACCGAGCGGCTGTCGTCCATCGGCATCGCCTTGAGGTCCTTGCGCGGCTGCGGCGCCGCCGTCCAGGCCAGGAAGTAGAGGCGCGTGCCGTCGGTGTCCAGGTGGCTGTAGTTGCCAGGCACCAACGGGATCTCGGCAAGACGTCCCTCGAGACCCTCGAAGTCGATCGCGTCGGTGAGACCGGCCCCTGCTTCGTCCGGGGGGCCGCCATGCGTGGCCGGGCGCCGTGCCGCGTCGCGCTCGGCCGCGGTGGCAAACCGTGACGGCTGGCCGGGCCGCAGGGCCAGCTCGTAGGCGCGCGTCTGGCGATCGAAATACGGCTCCGGCTGACGGGCGCCCCACGGCGACGGGACGAGGCTCTCGAAATGCCGGTCGGACAGGAAGTACAGCCACGCGCCATCGTCGCTCCAGGTGGGGCTGTAGCTGTCGAAGCGGTCGGTCGTCACCGGACGCGTCAACCCGTCGATCGTGTCGTAGATCCAGATGCGGCTGACCGCATGGTCGTTCGCCTGGACGTAGGCCAGCCAGCGGCCATCCGACGACCACCGCAGGTCGCGGAAGGCGCCGTGACGGCTCGTGGCCACGTGCCGGGCGCCACCACCGGTGACGTCGTGCACCCACAGGCGCAGGTCCTGATCCTGGCTGGCGAGGTGCCGGCCATCGGGAGACGGCAGGCCCTCCTTGCGCAGGACGGTCGCGCCGCTCGTGACGGCAGCAGGTGACTGCTTGCCATCGGCGGAGAGCTGCCAGAACTCGAATTCTCCCGTGGCATCGGAGAGCGCCACGAGCGTCCGGCCGTCTGGCATGAACCGCGCGTCGCGGTAGCGCACGCCCGGCTGCCGTGCCGTCGTGACCACGGACTCCCGGGTCGTGGGTGCGACAAACACCTGGCCGCGGGCAGTCAGCACCACCCGGTCCCCCGTGGGGGACAGGTGCGCGGACGACACCCATTCGAGTGGCGCCGCCAGTCGGCGCTCGCGCATCTGGGCAAAGGTCGAGGCGAGGCGAATCGGCACCACCGCGTCGTGTCCCGTGGTGATGTCGAGCAGCCGCAGGTCAGCGCCGTGCTGGTAGACGATGCGGCCGTGGGCCAGCGCTGGATCCTGGACGTCGAAGTCGGCGTGACGCGTCAGTTGTCGCAGGTCACCGCCCTCGGGCGTCATCGACCACACGTTCATCGTGCCGTCGCGGTCGGTGACGAAGTACACGCGGCCCTGCCACACCATGGGCGAACGGCTCGTGCCGGGGTGGTCGCCCGTGAGCGGCTCCGCCTCTGCCGCTGACGCCGAGTAGCGCCAGATCGACTGCGCACCGCCGCCCTGGTACCGCTTGGTGAAGCTGCCCTGGAAGGGGAACCGCGTGAAGAACAGCGTCCGTCCGCCGGCGTCGAACGCGCCGTCGCTCGCGAGGGCCAGCGGCACCAGTGCCACGGCCCCGGTCGCCGGGTCGAGACGCGCCAGATGCATGCCGGGCAGGTCTGCGTGTCGTCGGGTGGTGTAGAGGATCTCGCCGGCTGGCGTCCATCCGACCACCAGGGCGGTCTCGCCCTCGAAGGTCAGGCGCTTCGGGGCGGCCTCGTCGAACGCCATGACGTAGACCTCGACCGGACCCTCGAACGAAGCCGAGAACGCGAGGCGCCTGCCATCGGGAGACACTGCCGCGTGTGACTCCTCGCCCTCGTGCGACGTCAGGCGTTCGGCCACGCCGCCGGCGATTGGCACCTGCCACAGGTCGCCCTCCGCCGTGAAGACGATCGTGTCGCGCGTGAGGGTGGGGAAGCGAAAGTACCCGGAACCACCGGGCCGAGGCTCTGCCTCTGCAGGTGCCCACGCGAGGCACAACACGATCGCGAGTCTCGCCCACATGCGCATTGACGTTCCCGCACGCGCAAGTGCAAGGATCGGGGCCAGGGCACTCTCACGACGTCGCGGCCACGAGGCTGCTGCCTCATCAGTGGAAGCAGCTGCGGCTAAGGGCTTTACGGGTGACTGTCACGAGGCGGGCCCGAGGGCCGCGGGGAGCAGGGCCGTCCGGCGGCGCGCGAGGTGCCGGTCGCCCGACGGCACTGTCGAGATCGAGGCTCAGCCGTGGCGGCCGAAACCGACTCGCGGTCGAGGTTGCACGTCGGCGGTCGCCCGCGGCACGATGCCGGCATGAGCCTCACGTCACGGTTGGCCCAATACGGCGGGCTGCGTTTGTCGCGCCGCCTCGGTCGGTCGATTCCCCTGCTCGGCGTTGCAGTCGCGCTGTTCACCCTGCGCGGGGCGATTCGTCGCAAGGGCCTGCTCGGGGGCGTTGCCGACGCGGCGCTGGATGCCACGCCAGGCGTAGGCCTCGCGAAGAACATGTACGAAACCGTTCGCGGCGACGTCATCTCCGACCGCGCGGCCCGCCCGCCCCGCCGCCGCCGCTGAAGACGGCACGGCGGTCAGCGAGCGAGGAACGCCTTGACGCCGTTCATGAACATCTGCACCGCCACCATCACGAGCAGCATGCCCATCAGCCGCTCGATGGCGATGAGGCCGCGCTCACGCAGCACGCGGTACAGGAAGGTGGACGACAACAGGATGGCCCCGCTGATGGCCCAGGCAATGGTCACGGCCAGCAGCAGCGATCCCTCGTAGGGGCCAGCCGACCGCTGCAGCAGCAGCACGGCGGCCAGGGTCGACGGGCCGGCAAACAGCGGCACTGCGAGCGGCACGACGAACGGCTCGCCGGGCAGCGAGTCACCCGCGTGCCCCCTGTCGTCGGGGAAGATCATCCGCAGCGCGATGAGGAACAGGACGATGCCCCCGGCGATGCTGATGGTCTCGGCGGTCAGCCCGAGAAACGTCAGCAGATAATTGCCGATGAACAGGAACACCAGCAGCACGCCGTAGGCGATGGCGATCTCGCGCACGAGCACACGTCGCCGCCGCTCTGGCGCCACGGACTTCAGCACCGACAGGAACAGCGGGATGTTCCCGAGCGGGTCCATGATGATGAACAGCGTCACGACCGCCTGCAGTACGTCCACACGCAGCATCATACGGCGGGGTCGGCAGGGGGCCCGGCGTGGCGTATCGTGTGCAGCATGCAGGCGACACGACGCCAGCTGCTCGCCGCCGCGCTCGCCGCGTCGTGTGCGCCGGTGAGCCACACGAACGCCAGGGCGCAGCCATCGCGCACAGCGCCGGAAGGGAACGTGATGTACGGACTCATCGGGAGGATGCTGGCCGCACCGGGCCAGCGTGACGCGCTCGTCTCCATCCTGCTCGAAGGCACCGGCGAGATGCCGGGGTGCCTGAGCTACGTCGTGGCGGCAGACCCCTCGGATGCCGACGCGATCTGGATCACCGAGGTGTGGGACAGCGAAGCCAGCCACGCGGCGTCCCTCTCGTTGCCGGCGGTGCAGGCCGCCATCGCGAAGGGCCGTCCGCTCATCGCAGGGTTCGACAACCGCACCGTGACGACGCCCCTCGGCGGCGTGGGCCTCGGGCCCCGCTGATCGCGCCTGCAACGCCCATCACGGCAACGACTTGCCGAGCTTGCATCCGCCTTCGCGCACAAGACATCCTGCCTTCATCCCAGACACCGTCGCCGCGCGAGCGCCGACGGCCATCCGGCCGGCAGCGGCCGTTTTCGAGTGGAGGAAGGCAATGACGCGGATAGCGATGACGTGCGCCCTGGCGATGGGCGTGGCCACGACGGCAATGGCGCAGCCAGGTGTTCCTCAGGCCCCCGACAGGGAGCTCATCGTGGCGGCGTACAACATCAAGCACGGTGCCGGCAACGACACGTGCACCACACTGCCCGCCGAGCCGGGGCAACCCCCAAACCCCGATTGCGCACTCGACCTGCCGCGCATCGCCACGGTCATCGAGCAGAGCGGCGCCGACATCGTCGGGCTGCAGGAGGTGGATCGGTTCTGGGCACGGAGCGGCACGGTGGACCAGCCACAGGAACTGGCCGACATGTTGGGGTGGCATTCGTGCTACGGGGCCAACCTCGATCACAACCCCGACAGCCACTCGACCGTGCCGCATCAGTACGGCACCGCCATCCTGAGCCGTTACCCGATTCTCGAATGCACCAACACGCTGCTGCCGAAGGCCAACCCGCCCGCGGGTGAACAGCGCGGACTGCTCGAAGCGCTCATCAACGTGCGCGGCGTGCCGCTCCGCTTCTACAACACGCACCTGCACACGCAGCTGGCCGACCGTCTCGTGCAGACCGAAGCGATTGCCGAGGTGCTCGACGACCGCGGCGGACTGGCTGTGCTCGTCGGCGACCTCAACGCGCGGCCCGACGAGCCGTCGCTGCAGGTGCTCTATGACCGGCTCGTGGACGTGTGGCCTGTCGCGCGCCCCGACGACCCCGGCTACACCTACATCGCGAGCCCGACACGCGCACCGGATCGCCGCATCGACTACGTGATGATCTCGAACGATATCAGGCTCGACAGTGCCGACGTGCAGCTGAACGAGCTGACGGCGCTCGCTTCGGACCACTATCCGGTCGTGGCCTCGATTGCCCTTCCCGGCCGCCTCGTCGGTATCGGCCGCCGCTGAGCTTCCGGCGCACCGCGTTCGAACCTCTGGCGTGCGAAGTGGCCCGCTGGTTGCATTCTCAGAAGGCACCACAGCGAAGCGGCCGTCTCTGCCTTGCAGGCGGGGACGACCGATGAAGAGCTGGTTCAACTGCTGACTGAGGAGACACCATGACGGATACACGCAAAGGGACGTTCGGAGAAGAGGCCTCGGCGTTTGGGCAACGTGCAAAGGGCGCAGTGAAGGACGCCGCCGGGTCGATGACGGGCAACGAGCGCCTCGAACGCGAAGGCGAGCGCGAGAACGCGGCGGGCCGCGCGCGGCAGGACGCCAACCAGGTGCTGCCGGACGGCGATGTGGCGCCAGATCGCCACTATTCGGCCGCTCACGCCAATTCTGCGGCGGCGCGCCAGAACTCGGCGTACGTGACCGGTCTCTACGGCAGCCGCGACGAGGCGGACCGTGCCTATCAGGAACTGAGCACCCGGCACGGCTACGCCGCTGACGACATCGACGTTCTGATGTCGGACGAAACCCGTCGTCGTCACTTCGGCGACGCGAAGCCCGGTGAGGAGTTCTCGACCGGGACGAAGGCCGCTGAAGGGCTTGGCGCGGGCAGCGCCATCGGTGGCACCGTCGGTGCCGCTCTCGGTGCGCTGTTTGCGGTGGGTAGCTCGCTGGTCATTCCTGGTATCGGGCTGGTCGTTGCGGGGCCGATCGCGGCTGCGCTGGCCGGTGCCGGTGCGGGTGGTGCAAC
>JAEZDP010000438.1 GCA_023418055.1 Acidobacteriota bacterium | reverse complement strand
GGGCAGGCGCTCGGAGGCATGCAGCGACGTCACGAGGGCGCGTCGCCAGGCCGTGTACTGCCGCGCCACCGTGGCGACCTTCGGCAGGGGCTCGAACCGGGCACCCGCGTGTGGCTGCGCGTCGAGGTCGTCGGGCGTGACGTCGGTCGGCCGGGCCTCCTGCCACGACAGGCCCACAGCGCCGTCGCTCACGGGCACCATCCGCATCACCGCACGCGTCTCGTCGATCTGGCGCCGTGCATCGGCGATGTGCAGGGTGGCGGCCGCATAGATCGCCGGGCGGTAGACGACGTGGGCGCCCGCGGGAACCGCGTCGCGCAACGGCAGGAAGTGCTGGTCGATACCGGGGGGCAGGATGGGCGGTGCCGTCTCGCCCTGCGTACCGGCGCGTGAAGGCGGGGCGACGTCCATGGCCGGGGCGGTGACCGGTGAGGCCGCGGTGCCGGGGGAGGCTGCCAGGCCCGACGCGGGACTCGCGCTGGTGGCCGTGCCACCGGACGTGGGCGGGCGTTCGGTCAACTGCCGGATCTGGGTGCGCGTGAGCGGACCGCGCAGGTAGGACATCACCCAGCGCGTCTCGAAGGTGACCGGCGCGTCCTCGTGCACGTTGTGCATCAGGAAGACGCGATTGCCGAGGGCCGAAAGCGTCGCGTCGAGCGCCCCCCGATCCATCGCCTGGGCGGCTCCGGTGCCCTGCAGGCCATCGAGCAGCCGCGCCTTGTCGCGTTCGGTCTGCAGACGGCCGATGAACCACGTGCCGATGTTGCCGAGGGCCTTGTAGTCGAGGTCCACGGGGTTCTGCGTGGCGAGCACGACCCCGACGCCGAAGGCCCGCGCCTGTTTGAGCAGCAAGAGCAGCGGCGGCTTGGACGGCGGGTTGGCCACCGGGGGCAGGTAGCCCGCGACTTCGTCCATGTAGACCAGCGCCCGCAGGCTCGCCGTGCCCGACTGCGACCGCATCCAGCCGACCACCTCGTTGAGCAGCAGCGAGACGAAGAACATCCGCTCCGCGTCGTTGAGGTGCGCAATCGACATGATGGCCGCGCGCGGACGCCCGTCCGGCGTGTGCAACAGCCGGCCGACGTCGAGCGCATCCCCCTGCATCCAGATGTCGAAGCCTGGTGCCGCGAGCAGGTTGTTGAGCGCCATGGCCAGGCTGAAGCGATCCTTCGACGGATAGAACGCCTCGAGATCGAGCGCGCCGATTCGCGACACCGGCGGCGTCTGGATGGCCTGGATGAGCCCAACGAGGTCGAGCGCGCGCCCCGCCCGCCAGGCGTCTTCGAGCACCGTCGCCAGCAGGATGTGCTCACGGCTCTGCACGGCATCGCCGCTGATGCCGACCAGGCCGAGGAGGCCCGTGGTGGTGGTCGTCAAGCGCTCCCGCAGCGCCTCGGCGTCGGCGAGGACGTCGGGTGCGGGGGGATGAAACGACCCGAGCACATTGACGGGTACGCCCGCCGTGCTGCCGGGGGTGTAGATCGTCATGTCGGCCGTGCGCCGCAGGGTCTGGATGCGGTCGGCGGATTGCCCCCAGCGGGCGAGCCCCTCGCGCCATCGGGCGGCCTCGCGCGCCGCAAACGCGTCGGCATCCAGGCCCGCGCGCCGCGCGTCGTCGTCGTTGATCCAGGGGCGGAACTGCTCCGCGGTGAGGTCGGGGAACGTCAGCCGCAGGTTCGAGAGGTCGCCCTTCGGGTCGATGACGAGTGCCGGCACGCCGTCGAGCAGCGCCTCCTCGATGCGCCCCACACACAGACCCGTCTTGCCTGACCCGGTCATGCCGATGCAGGCCGCGTGAGTCACCAGGTCGCGCGAGTCGTAGAGCAGCGGTGTGTCCGCCGTCGTCTGTGTCGCCAGGTCATGGGGCCGGCCCAGGTAGAACGCGCCCAGCTTCTCGAAATCGGACATGCGCGGATTTTAGCGCGACGATTGACGCCGCACGCCGCACGCCTCACGCCGCACGCCTCACGCCGCACGCCCCATGACAACCCCCGGCGAATGCCGTATGGTGGATGAGCTGTTCATGACTGCTGCTCCTGCAACACCACCGCCCCGTCGCTGGCGCTGGCGGCACTTGGTCGCGGGGCTGCTTGTCCTGCTGCTGGTGGGCGCCATCGTCGCCTCGTTCACCGTGCGGCCGCGTCTCAACGCGTGGGCGCGGGAGGAGACGGTGACCTTCCTGCAGGACGCCTTCGACAGCGAGGTGGAACTCGGCGACCTCGACGTCCAACTCGGGCTGGTGTTCCGCGTGCGGGGGCGAGACCTCGTGCTGCGCCATAAGGGCCGACGCGACGTGCCGCCACTCATAGAAATCGCTTCGTTCGATGTCTCGACCGCGCTGCGCCAGGTGTTGTGGACGCCGCGGCGCATAGACTTCGTCGAGATCGAGGGCCTGCAGTTCAACATCCCGCCGCGCTACAGCCAGGACGAAGAGCGGTTTCCGAACCAGAAGCCGCCGTCCGAGAAGCCGGTCGGGCCGCCCGCCCCGACCTCCGCGCCGAAGCCCGCGCCCGAGCCGCGCGATGCGCCCCCGCGCAAGCCTGCCTCGCTGATCATCACGGAGTTGTCGGCACGTCAGGCGCGCATGACGATCGTGCCCAAGGAGGCCGACAAGACGCCGAAGGTGTGGGACATCCGTGCGCTCGTGATGTCGGAGGTAGCGCCGGATCGACCGATGCCCTTCAGCGCCGACATCGAGAACCCGCTGCCGAAGGGCACGGTGGTGGCCAATGGCACCTTCGGCCCATGGGCCAGCGGTGAGCCGGGGATGACGGCACTCGAAGGCACGTACACGCTGGCACAGGCCGATCTCGGCACCATCAAGGGCGTCGGCGGCATCGTGGATGCCGAAGGCACCTTCGACGGCGTGCTCGAGCGCATCGTTGCCACAGGTACGAGCACCACGCCCGACTTCCATCTCGACTTCGCCCAACAACCCATCTCGCTCACGACCACGTACACATCGGTCATCGACGGCACCAACGGCAACACCTGGCTCGACCCCGTGCATGCCGTCCTCGGCGGTTCGACGAAGCTCGTCGCCACGGGCGGGATCGTGAAGGTGACGCGTGACGCTCCGGGGCGCACGATCGACCTCGACGTGGTCATCGAAGAGGGGCGCCTCGAGGACGTGCTGCGATTGGCGGTCGACAGCGACGCACCGATGATGACCGGCGGGTTGAAGGTCGCCGCCAAGCTGCTCATTCCGCCGGGCGACACGCGCGTCGCGCAGAAGCTGCGGCTGGACGGCCAGTTCTCGCTGCACGGCGCCCAGTTCACGAGCGACCTGGTGCAGGGGAAGATCGACGAACTCAGCCGGCGCGCGCAGGGACAGCCCGAAGCGCAGCACATCGAGGACGTGTTGTCGGACTTCAGCGGGCGCTTCCGCATGGCCAACGGGGTGGTGACCTTGCCCTCGCTGCGGTTCACCACGCAGGGCGCGCGCGTCCAGCTGGCCGGCAGCTACCACATCGACGGCCGGCTCGACTTCCAGGGCAACATCCGCATGAGCGCCGGCGTGTCGCAGATGGTGACAGGCAAGAAGCGCTTCTTCCTGAAGGCGTTCGACCCGCTCTTCAAGCGTGACGGCGCGACCGAGTTCCCCATCCACATCAGGGGATCGGTGCAGAAGCCGGAGTTCGGCGTGGACGTGAAGAAGACGCTGAGGCGGGCGCTGCTGCCAGGCGACGACTGAGCTGCGCCGTGTGCCCGACGACTGTAGACCGTGGACCGTAGACCGTGGACTGCTAGACCGTGGACCGCTAGACCGTAGACTGATTTTGGGGTGGGTGAGGGGATTCGAACCCCCAACATCCGGAGCCACAGTCCGGCGCTCTGCCCTTGAGCTACACCCACCACGTCGTGCGGCGACGTGCGCCTACGAACACGCGAGTATACCACGCGGCCGCGCCTGCACCTTCACCTCGACCGCGCGCGTCGTAGCGCTGTGGCCCAGACCGCACGACTCGCCCTGCACGCCCGCCGGCTCGCCCTGACCACCGCGGTCTTCGCCTTCCTCGACTACCTGTGGCTGTCGGTGTTCATGGGCGACTTCTACAAGCAGCAACTCGGCGACCTCGCGCGCCGCAACGGACCCGATTTCGCGCCGCTCTGGTGGGCGGCCGTCCTGGTCTACGTGCTGCTCGTCGTCGGGCTCGTCGCCTTCGTCATGCCCAAGGCCAGATCGCTCGCAGGGGCGCTCGGGTGGGGCGCCCTCTTCGGGCTCGTGGCGTACGGTACCTACGACCTCACGTGTCAGGCCGTCATCCGCAACTGGCCCGTCGTCGTCACGGCGGTGGACATGGCATGGGGCGCCACCATCTGCGGGCTCACGGCGTGCGCCGTCCGCGCCCTCGAGGTGCACGGGCCGGCCGCCATTCACGTTCCACCCCATCCGGGCCGAATATCCCACTGAACCGCTCTCGCGCACGTGCCGCTGGAGACGGGTCGTCTCCCGCTCATGTCCCAGTGGCTCTCCTGCTCGTCTCGGTGGTGCTCACGGCTCGCGTTGACTGCCGCCGCAGTGGCGTCTGCCGCGACGCCGGTGCTTGCAGACGAGGCGCTGGGCGCGCCGGGAGGCGCCACGATCTGGCGTACCCTCTGGCCATTCCTCTTCGGCATCCTCGCCGTGCTGGCCACGTGTGTGGCCGCCGTCAGATGGCACCGCCGCGTCTTGCGCACGCTGGCCCTCAAGGCCCACTCCGAATCGTTGAGCGCCCGCCGGCGCGAAGAGGCGGAACAGGCGTTGCGCGCGACCGAGCGCCAACTCCGCCAGCTGGTGCAATCGGTGAAGGCCATCGTGTGGCGCATGGACGCCGACACATCCCGTTTCACGTTCGTCAGCCAGGAGGCCGAGGAGCTGCTGGGCTATCCCGTGGCGCGATGGGTTGACGACACGAACTTCCTGGCCAGCATCCAGC
>JAEZDP010000404.1 GCA_023418055.1 Acidobacteriota bacterium | reverse complement strand
GCGCAGGCGCCGGGGGCAGTTGAGGCGCAGCCGGAGGCGTCGGGGCTGCCGGCGCCTGGGGTTCGGCCCGGGGAGGGACTCCCGCGGCCGTGGCCTCGGGACGCGCCGCAGTTTCCACGGGCACCGCCGTCGCCGTCGCGCTCAGCGACAGACACAACACGGTGCGCACAACGACGTTCAGCATGGTCATCCCTCGTTCAGGCCGCTCGCAATCGCGGCGGCTCCGGCCTGGTTGCCTTTGCGCATCTCGTTCATCAGCGCGATCGTGTCCTGCAGCAGCGCCACCTTGCGCCGGAAGGCGTCAAACAGGCTCTGTTGCGCCAACTGGCTGTCGGGCTCCGACCGCAACGCGGCCCGGCTGTCGGCAATCGCCTCGTCGATGACCTGCAGGTTCTCGCGCAGCGTCGCCGTCAGCGCGGGGTCGAGCGGCGAGTCGCTCTCGCTGGCCACCTGTTCGAGGCCGGCGATCGCGCGCTCGTAGTGCTGGGCGGCCTGGTCCAGTTCCAGTTCGATCGACTCGACGAGCGACGTGGCGTCCGGCCGTGTCTCGGCGGCCGGGCTCGAGGTGTTCCCCGGGAAGAGCGACTGCCGGAGGAAGAACAACGACCCGCCGATGACGACGGCCAGCATGGCCGCGACACCCAGCCAGCGCCACGAGAGCCGTGAGGTGGCAGGCGCGAGGGCGGAGGGCGTCGGCCGTCCTGCCTGCGCCGGGGGCTGCTGCGCGAGCCTGTCGGCTAGCCGCTCCCACGCCCCCGCCGGCGGGCCGTCGACGCCGAGCAGACGCGCCTCGCGCTGCAGCAGACGCGCGTCGTCCACGAGCGCACGGCAGGCCGCACACGTGGCGACGTGCGCCTCGAGCGCTGCCACCTCTGGCGGAGGCAGCCGTCCCTGCAGCCACCGATCGAGCTGCGCGTCGGCGACGTGAGCCGTCATGTGCGCACCTCCGTCAGCGGCCCGGCCATGAGGGCACTGCGCAGGCGGCGACGGGCCTTGTGCACCTGCGACTTCGACGTGCCCTCCGCAATGCCCAGCATCGACGCAATCTCCCTGTGTTCGAAACCCTCGACGTCGTGCAGCAGGAATGCTGCACGGCAGCCGTCGGGCAGGTCCGCAATCGCGCGCTCGAGGTCCAGCCGGTGCACGGTGCCGAGCCCCCGGTCCCCTGGCGGCGGGGGAACGTCACCGTCGAGCACGTCGGTCCGCAGATCGTTCCGGCGAGCCTTGCTGCGCAGCCGGTCGAGGCACACGTTCACGCCCAGGCGATACAGCCACGTCCCCAGCGACGAGTCGCCGCGGTACGACCCGATCTTGCGGAACGCCGTGAGGAAGACCTCCTGCAACAGATCCTCTGCGTCGGCGGCGTGGCCGACCATCCGATACGCGACGGCATAGAGTCGGCCCCCGTGGGCGCTGTAGAGATCCTCGAACGCGGCGAGGTCCCCTGCCCGGCATCGCTCGGCAAGCCGGACATCGGCGGCGTAACTCGTCACTGGCATCTTTGACGGCGGGCCGGGGGGAGACGTTGCCCGGACTGCCCGGGAGAGACGAGCGGGGCCGACGAATGGTTCGCCTCAGCGCCAGCGGACGCTTTCGAATCGCCGGATACGGCGTCCGACGACGGTCAGGCCCTCGGCCTCGAGCCGCCGCGCCTTGTCGGACTCGTGGCCGCCGAACCCGCCGAGCGCCCCTCCGGCCGCCACCACACGGTGGGCCGGGATGCCCGGACTTCCGGCGGTAGCCATGATGGTGCCCACGGCGCGCGCCGCCCGCGGACGTCCGGCCGCGGCCGCGACGTCGCCGTAGGTGGCCACCCGCCCACGCGGAATGGCACGGACCACCGCGAGCACGCGGGCGGTGAACTCAGAAGGTGACGGTGGCGCGGACCCTGAACGTGAAGCCGCCAAGATCGGTGTCTCCATAGGCCGCAGACACACCGCCCTCGCCCAGCGCGTCGGGCACCCAGCGGTGCAGGACGTCCACCGAGGCGCCGAACCGCGACGTGACGGGCAGTTCCACGCCGCCGAGCACGTGATAGCTGCTGTGCGACTCGCTCACGTTGTCGCCGGCTTCCGCGAAATCCGCGACTTCTTCGTACTGGAGGACGCCGACGCCGCCGCCGACGAAGGGGACCGGGCGGAACCCCGGGCGGCGAGCGCCAGCCGCTGGCGCGCCCGGCCTGGGGGGACCCGGCGCGAACCGCCAGCCCACGCTCACGTCCACGGGCGTCGTGGTCACCGTCGTGGGAATGCCCAGCGGAAACACCTCGAGGCTGTCGGTGACGAACACGCGCTCGCCCTCGGCAGAGAACCTCGACACCTGAACGTCCACGAAGATCCATCGTCCGATGAGGACGCCCGCACCGCCGCCGTAGACCGCGCCGCTGCTCGACCCGAGGATGGTCTCGAAGCTGTCGCTCGCCGTGAAACTCGTGACGCCGGCGTGCCCCGACAGGCGGATGCGTACCGGCCGCGGGCTGCCCGGCGCCCGCTGCCCACGCTGCGCCGCTACCGACGTCTGTGCGTCGTCGTCGTCCGCCTCGTCGAGGGGGACGGGCTCGGCCTCGACCGGTGCCGGAGGTGTCGGCTCGGGGGGCTGGGCGTGCGCCGACGGACCCGGGGTGACGAGCGCCGCGACGACGAGTGTCGTGCCGGCGAGTCGAAGGGCGTGCGACGTCATCGGGCCAGCCCCAGTCCGCGCAGCGTGGTCGCCGGGCTGATGAGGCCGAAGCCATATTCGTCGTCGCGCGAGGCGTTGTTGCCGCGCCGCTGGGCGAACTGGCGGATGGCCGCTTCGATGGCGGCCGGGTTGGTGACGCCCTGCGAGTAGAGGAGGGCCGCGAGGCCCGCCACGTGAGGCGTGGCCATCGACGTTCCCTGATACCCGTCGTCTTCGAAGAGGTCGAACCTGGGAGCCAACTGGTCGGTCCTGATGGAGTCGGCCCGATAGGTCTGCTGCCAGATGAGGCCATCCTCACCGCCCTGGCGGCTGTTGCCGCCCGGGGCCACGATCTCCACGTGGTCGCCGGTGGACGAATAGGGCGCTCGCAACTGGTCGCGGCCCACCGCGCCCACGGCCATGGCGCCGTTGATGTCGCGCGCGTACACCGAGGGGTAGCTCGGCGCGTTGCCGTCCTCGAACTCGTTACCGGCCGCGATGGCCACGAAGGTGCCCCGCGACACCGCGTACTGCAGCGCGCTCTGCACGGCGCTGTTGGCGTCTTCACCGCCGAAACTCATGTTGAGCACCCGCGCGCCGTTGTCGGCCGCGTAGCGCACCGCGCGCGCCTCTTCAGACGCCAGGCACACGCCGTTGCGCAGGTTGGGCGGCAAGGTCGACACGCCATCCTCCGCCAGCAGGAACAGCAGCTCCCATGGCCCCAGGCACACCTTCAGCGGCATCACCCGCGCGTTGAAGGCCACGCCCACGCCGCTCTCGGCGTTGGCATGCTGCAGCAGCGTGCCGGTCACGTGCGTGCCGTGGCCGTCCATGTCGTAGGGCAGGTCGTCCTCGTAGAAGAAGTCGTAGGGGGCGACGATGCGGTTGGGCGAGACGATGTCGGTGGCCGGCGCGAAGGGCACGGTGACGAGCCGGAGCTGGCCGTTGAAGAAGCGAAGGAAGGACAACGCGTCGTTGGCCATCGCCAGGCCCGTGTCGAGCACGGCCACCACGACGTCGCGTGCGCCGTCGTTGATCTCCCAGGCGCGTTCCATGCCGATGAGCCGCATGTTCCACTGCCGGGAATAGCCCGGGTCGGTGGGCGTGCGTGACACGCCGTGGAAGACGTCGGGTTCGGCCCACGTCACGTCGGGGCGAGCTGCCAGTTGCGACGCGGCGAGGCGCGGGTCGTTGCCCGCCGGCAGGTCCACCACCTGGAAGTCGAGCGAGGCGTCACGCGCGCGGAGTCGCGCCGAGGGCAATGTGGCGGCCACGGCGGCCGTCTGCGCCGCGGTGGGCAGGTCGTGACGGAACGAGACGAGGACACGGCCGGGCAGGTGGTTGACGCCGGTGCGGGCCGCCTCGCGCAGCGCCTCGCGCAGGTCGGGCCTCAGACTGCGTGTCGCCGGCCCCTGCGCAGACACCACCACTGCCAGGCCGGTCAGGACGACCAGCACCGCACTCCAGACCTGTCGGGTCACACGGCCTCCCTTGCGCCGGCTCGATGCAGGCGCCCTCGGCATTCTGGTGGGCGGGGAGAGGACAGGTCAAGGCGCCGCTCGCGGCGACCGGCAGACCGGGAAGCTGCCCCGGCCTGCCTGTGTGCTCGTCGAGCGGCCCGTGTGTGAGACGCGTCAGATGGCGGTCTTCAGGTACTGCTTGCGGTACTTGCGTGAGAACCACGCATTGGCGTCGCGGTGCGAGGTGAAACGCATCCGCGAAGGATCGTAGTCGAGCTCTACCGAGGGGTAGTGCGTCGCAATCGTGCCGAGCAGCACCACCTCGGTGACGAGCTGCGAATAGTCGAAGCCCGCCGAGGTCGGCGTGCCTGGCCCCTTCTGCACCGCATCGAGGAACTCGTGCCAGTGGTTGCGGGGCGTGGTGGCCGGGGCGGTGCGGCCGGCGAACTTCTGCGCCGGGTGCAGCGCCGGCTCGCCGATGTGCGGCAACAGCAGGGCCCCGTCGGTGCCGATGCACACGCTGCCTGACGGCGGTCGTGTGCCCCCCGCCTGGTCGATGACCGCCTGAGGTACCGGCTCCTCGCCGTCGTACCACCAGAAGTCGAGCGTGTCGCCCGCCGTCAGTCCCGTGCCCGGAAAGACGTACTGGATGCGCGACTGCACGGGCCAGTTGCCATGGACGCCCGCGGGACCGAACGACGTCACGCGTGTGGGGATGTGCAGGCCCAGCGCACGCATGGGCGGGCTGAAGATGTGGCAGCCCATGTCGCCGAGCGTGCCCGTGCCGAAGCCCACCCGCTTGCGCCAGTTGCCGGGATGGTAGGCGTCCTTCACGTAGGGACGCTTCTCGCCGATGCCCAGCCAGCCGTCCCAGTCGAGCCCTTCGGGCACCGGGTCGTTCCCGGACGGGATGGGCTCGAGGTCGCCCCACGTCTTGTTGCAGAACGTGTGCACTTCACGCACCTTGCCGATGACCCCCGAGCGAATCATCGCCTCGGCGGCCATCTGCGTGGGGTGCGACGAGGTCTGGATGCCCATCTGCGTGACGAGGCGACGGTCGCGGGCGGTCTGGGCCAGCAGCCGCGTCTCTTCCACGGTCAGCGCCATCGGCTTCTGCAGGTAGACGTGCAGGTCGTGCGACATCGCCGCCAGCGCAATCGGCGCGTGCATGTGGTCGGGCGTCGAGACGTTGACCGAGTCGAGGGTGTCGGCTTCCACGCGCAGCAGCTCACGCCAGTCCTGGTAGATCTTGACGTCGGGAAACTGCTTCTTCACGTTGGCGGTGCGCGTCAGGTCGGGATCGGCGACGGCCACCAGCTCGAAGGCGGGGTGGTCGGCGAAGCCACGGATGTCGGCCCAGGCCATGCCGGCCGCGCCGAAGCTGGCGTGCCGGATCTTGCGTCCCTGAGCCGAGATGCCGCGGGCGGCCAGGGGAGAGAGGGAGGCAACGCCGAGTCCCTGCAGGAACCGGCGGCGTGACACAGACGAAGACATGCGGAATGGCTCTCCTAGGATGGAAAGGAACGGTCGTGACCCCCGGATTCCATCACGAATACCGGCGTTGTACCAGCGGCGAGGCGCAGCAGATGGCCGCCAGCGCGTTGACGACGGCGCTGCCGGTCAGATGAGGCGCGGGGACGGGTCCTGGCAGCCATCCCGGCAGGTGCAGCAGGTCGAGGGCCATGCGCCCCGCGAAGCCCACGGCGAGCCAGCCGAGGGCTGCCGAGGCGTCTCGCACGAGCGTCATGAGCGCAAGGCCACACCACACGACCGCGATGGCCGCGTCGAGGCCCGCGCCGGGGATGGTGTCCTGCGCCGCCGACAGACCCCCGACGAGTGCCGCCGAAAAGGCCAGCAGCACCGCCGCGGCCTGCGCCAGCCGCAGTTCGGCGACGAGGCGCGAGGGATGACGCGTCGGCACACGCAGCGTCTGCCACGTCAGCCACAGCAGCGCGGTGGTCAACGTGGCCGCGCCCACGACCAGCGACCGCGTGGCGTCAGAGCCCATCGCGATGCACGACGCGGCCGCCGACCATCGTCAGCACGGCCGTGGTGTTGGGGATCTCCGCCGTGGGAATCCGCATGATGTCGCGCGACAGCACGACGAGGTCGGCCAGCTTGCCCGGGCGGAGCGTGCCGAGGTCGGCCTCGAGGTGCGCTGCCCACGCGGCGTCGATGGTGAAGCTGCGCAGGGCCTGCTCACGCGTCAGACGCTCCTCGGGCATCCAGCCCGCGGGAGGCTCGCCGTCCCGGGTCTGCCGGGTGACGGCGGCATGAAAGCCGAACATGGGATTGGGATGTTCCACCGGGAAGTCCGAGCCGCTGGCGAGACGCGCGCCGGCCTCGAGCAGGGTCTGCCAGACGTAGGCGCCCTGACGTGTCCGCGCGTCCCCCACCCGTGCCGGCACCCAGGCCATGTCGGAGGTCGCATGCGTGGGCTGCATCGAGGCGACCACGTCGAGGGCTTTGAAACGCGGGATCTCGTCGGGATGGAGGATCTGCGCGTGTTCGTTGCGCATGCGCAGGGCGCGGCTGCCGGGCACGTCGCGCTGTACACGAGCGAAGACGTCCATCACCTCGCGGTTGGCACGATCACCGATGGCGTGGACGGCCGGCTGGTAGCCCGCTTCGGCCACCGTCCGCGTGAGCGAGTACAGGTCGTCGGCCGTCGTGACCGCCAGCCCAGACGTGGACGGCTCGTCCGAGTACGGCGCGAGCAGGTGTGCCCCACGCGAGCCCAAGGCTCCGTCGGCGACGAGCTTCACGGCGCGGACGTTGAGCCGGTGCGTGGCGTAGCCGATGAGCGGCGGCGGCAGCGGCGGACCATCCGGTGATGGCGGGGCGAGCATCACGTAGAGCCGGGTGACGAGTTCGTCGGCATCCACCATCGCGCGATACAGCTGCGCCACCTCACGTGACACGCCCGCATCGTGCACCGTCGTCAGGCCGAGGCGTGCGCAGGCGGCATCCGCACGCTTGATCTGTTCACGCCGGGTGGCGTCCGAGGGAGGCGGGACCAGCCGGCCCACGAGGCCCATCGCGGCATCGACGAGCACGCCCGTAGGGGCACCGCTCTCGTCGCGCAGGATGCGTCCGCCGGGCGGATCGGGCGTGTCGGCGGTGATGCCGGCCTGCGTGAGCGCCAGCGTGTTGACCAGCGCCGCATGCCCGTCCACCCGCGAGAGAAACACGGGATGCGCTGAGGTGACGGGGTCGATATCGGCAGCCGTCGGCCACGCCCTGTCGCGCCAGAGGTTCTGGTCCCAGCCGCGCCCTGTCAGCCAGGTGCCCGCTTCGCTGCTGCGGGCACGTGCGTCGAGCAGCGACGCGACGTCGCTCGTGCTCTTGGTGTCGCGCAGGTCGAGTTGCTGGAGGCTGGCGCCAAGGCCGGGCACGTGGCCGTGCGCGTCGTGCAGCCCCGGCACGACGGCCCGTCCGCCGACGTCGAGGACGACCGTGTCGGGACCGCGGTGGCCCAGCACCTCGGCGGTGGTGCCGACCGCGACGATGCGGCCGTCGCGAATCGCCAGGGCCTCGACGATGGGGCGTCCGCGTTCGACGGTGTAGACCCGGCCGTTGACCAGCACGGTGTCGGCGGGGGACGCAGGCGGTGTGGGACGGCCAGCCAGGTAGAGGCCAGCGCCGACGAGCACGAGAAACAGCAGGGTGATCGCGCGAGTCATCGAAGTGCGCTGCAAGTATACTGGCCGGCATTCATGCGGGCGGTCGACATCATTCGCGCCAAACGCGACGGCCGTGCGCTCTCACGCCACCAGATCGACGTCATGGTGGGCGGCGCCACCGACGGGTCGGTGCCCGACTACCAGCTGTCGGCCTGGCTGATGGCCATCTGGCTGCGCGGCATGCACGCCGACGAGACGGCCGCGCTCACCGACGCGATGGTGGCCTCGGGCGTTCGCGTCGACTTGTCACACATCCCAGGACGTAAGGTCGACAAGCACAGCACCGGCGGCGTCGGCGACAAGACCTCGCTCGTCATCGCGCCGATGGCCGTCGCCTGCGGCGTGGCGGTGCCGATGATGTCGGGACGCGGCCTGGGCCACACCGGCGGCACGCTCGACAAGCTCGAGGCCATTCCCGGCTTTCGCACGCGCCTCACGCTTGATGAATTCCGCGCGCAGGTGGCAGACATCGGCTGTGCCCTCATCGGCCAGACCGACGAGGTCGCCCCGGCCGACCGCACGCTCTACGCGCTCCGCGACGTCACGGCGACCGTCGAATGCCTGCCTCTCATCTGCGCGTCCATTCTCAGCAAGAAGATTGCCGAAGGCATCGACGCGCTGGTGCTGGACGTCAAGACCGGCGCGGGCGCCTTCATGCCCGACGAACACGATGCGCGGTTGCTGGCGACCGAACTCGTACGGCTCGCCGAGGCCTCGGGCCTCACGGCTGTCGCGCTGCTGACCACGATGGACGCCCCGCTCGGACGCTGTGTCGGCAACGCGCTCGAGGTGCGCGAGTGCCTCGAGGTGCTGCGGGGCGGCGGCCCCGACGACCTGGTCGCCTTGTGCGTCGAGCTTGCCGCCGTGATGGTGCGCCTGGGCGACCGGGCGGCCTCACTCGACGAGGCCCGCACGCTCGTGCGCGCGACGCTACGCGACGGGTCCGCGCTCGAGGTCTTCAGACGCATCGTCGATCGGCAGGGCGGCGACGTGGCGGCCGTGGACGACCCCGACCGCCTGCCCACGGCGCCTCACGTGGATGTGTACGGCGCGCCGGGTGACGGCTACGTGACGGCGCTCCATGCCGGCCTCCTCGGTCAGGCCTCGGTGCAACTCGGCGCGGGGCGGGCCCGCGTCGCCGACCTTGTCGATCCGGCGGTGGGGCTTGTCGTCCGCGCCCCGCTGGGCACGAAGGTGGCGCAAGGCGAGCCCGTGCTCGAGATCCACAGCCGCGACGAGGCCAGCCGCCGCGAGGCCTGGCCGCTCATCGCCGAGGCCGTCCGCGTCGGGGCGGCGCCGCCCGATGTCCGTCCGCTGGTCCTCGACCGCTTCGGTGCCCTGGCCTCATGAGCGACACCCCGCTGCACTTCTCGCCGCCCGTCCACGTCTCGACGCCGACCACGTGGCGGCTCCTGCTGGTGGGGGGCGCGGTCCTGCTCGGCCTGGCTGGCTACCTGCTGGCGCCCTGGCTCGGCCTGCGTGTGCAGGCGGCCTTCGGCGTGGTGGCCTTTCTGAGTGTGATCGCCGCGTGCTCGACAAACCTGGCCGCCGTGAACTGGCGAACAGTGGCCGCGGGCTTCGCCCTGCAGGTCGCACTGGCGTTGTTCATCCTGCGGCTCGAGATTGGTGGTGTGCGGCCGGGCTATGTGCTGTTCAGCGGCATCGCCGCGATGGTGGCCCGCTTCCTCGAGTTCAGCAGTGCGGGGGCAATGTTCGTCTTCGGCGTGCTCGCCAACCAGCAGGCCATGGGTGAGGTCTTCGGCGGCGCCAACGGCTT
>JAEZDP010000389.1 GCA_023418055.1 Acidobacteriota bacterium | reverse complement strand
CAGGTCCGCAGCTTCACGTTTGCCGAGGCGGCCCGCGAGGTGAACCGGCTGGCGCACGTGCTGCGCGCCTCCGGCGTGCGGCCCGGCGACATGGTGGCGTGCTACATGCCGATGGTGGCCGAGGTGGCGTGGGCGATGTTCGCGACGCAGAAGATCGGCGCCGTGTTCATCCCCATCTTCAGCGGCTATGCCGCACCGGCCCTGCGTGAGCGGCTCGCCGACGCCGACGTGAAGGTGTTGTTCACGGCCGACGGCAGCCTGCGACGCGGTAAGCCGTTTGCGCTGAAGGCGCAGGCCGACGAGGCCGTGGAGGGACTGCCCGCCCTGCAACGCGTGATCGTCTACCGCCGACTCGGCGACGAGGTGTCGTGCCCGATGCGGCCGGGACGTGACCTGTGGTGGCACGACTGTGTCGCTGACCAGCCAGACACGTGCGAAACGCTGCCGGTGGCGAGCATGACGCCCGCGTTGATGCTGTACACCAGCGGCACGACGGGCAAGCCGAAGGGCACGGTGCACACCCACGCGGGCTGCCTCGCGCAGATGGGTAAGGAGCTGCACTACAACTTCGACGTCCGTCCAGGCGACCGGTTCTGGTGGTTCAGCGACATCGGCTGGATGATGGGCCCGTGGGAACTCATCGGCTGCCTGATGCACGGCGTGACGGTCGTGCTCTTCGAAGGCGCGCCGGACCACCCCACCCCTGACCGCGTGTGGCAGGGCGTCGAGGCGCACGCCGCCACGCACCTCGGCATCTCGCCGACCGCCGTGCGGCTGCTGATGCGCGCCGGCGATCACTGGGTGGACGCGCATCCCATGCCGAGCCTGCGCATGCTCGGCAGCACCGGCGAACCGTGGGATCCCGCCTCCTATGACTGGTACTTCTCGAAGGTCGGCAAGGGACGGCTGCCGGTCATCAACGTCAGCGGCGGCACCGACATCGTCGGCTGTTTCCTGGCGCCACTGCCTGTCATGCCGCTCAAGTCGTGCACGCTGCAGAGCCCTGGCCTCGGCATGGCGATAGACGTGTACGACGAGCAGGGACGGAGCGTGGTGGACGAGGTCGGTTACCTCGTGTGTACCAGGCCGGCGCCCAGCATGACACGCAGCCTGTGGAAGAACGACGACGCGTACCTGGCCGCGTACTGGAGCCGCTTCCCGGACGTGTGGAACCATGGCGACTGGGCGCGCGTGGACGCCGATGGCGACTGGTTCCTCTACGGCCGGGCGGACGACACGATGAAGATTGCGGGACGCCGCGTGGGGCCGGGGGAGATTGAAAGCGCGCTCATCGCCCACCCGGCCGTGTCGGAAGCCGCCGCGGTCGGCGTACCCGATCCCCTCAAAGGCACCGCCGTCGTGTGCTTCGTCGTGCTGCACGCGAGCGCCACCGAGAGCGAGGCGCTCCGGGCCGCCCTCGTCCAGACCGTCGTCGACGCGCTCGGCAAGGTCGACCGGCCACAGGATGTGCGCTTCGTGGACGACCTGCCGAAGACCCGCAGCGCCAAGGTGCTGCGCCGCCTGGTGCTGCTGCAGTACCAGGACCGCCCCCTCGGCGACATCAGCAGCGTCGCCAACCCCGAGGCGCTCGAGGCTGTCGCGCGGTCACGCTAAGCCAGTTCACGGTCCACGGTCCTCGGTCCACGGCTCACCGGTCCACGGTCTCGGCTCACCGGCCGGTCTTCGGTCCACGGCCTGGCGGCTGGCGTCGAGACATGAGACATGAGGCATGAGGCATGAGGCATGAGGCATTTTAGAGATTCCCCTCCCGCTGGGTAATCGTCCCCGGCCCCTCCGTCTCTGCCCTCCTGAGAGGGCATCTCTCCTGCGTTTCGGCACGACTCTGCGGTGGTATGCCTCTTGCAATCTCACTCTCCAAGGTCGGGAGCGCGCCTGCCGGCCAGGAGAACTTCATATGTGTGATGTACCTGTTTTCTTCGCGACGACCGATGGCCACACCCAGCGCATTGCGGAGCGCATCGCGCGACGCCTGCAGCGCCATGGCATCAACAGCGTGCCGGTCGACATGGCCGGTCCTGCCGTGCAGCAGGTGGACTGGCGGGAGGTGCGGGGGGCCGTGGTCGCCGCGTCCCTGCGCATGGGCCGCCATCCGGCCGTGGCCACGAACTTCGTGTCGGCCAATCGCGACGTCCTCTCGGCGGTGCCGTCGCTGTTCGTGTCGGTGAGCCTGAGTGCCGCCTCGAAGAACCCCGGCGAACGTGAAGCCGCGCGCGACACGGCCGCGCGCTTCATCGTGGAGACCGGGTGGACGCCGTGGCGGCTCGCCTGTGTCGCCGGCGCGCTGGCCTACACACGCTACAACGTGTTCGTCCGCTGGTTCATGCGGCGCATTGCCGTCAGGGAGGGCGGGCCCACCGACACCACCCGCGACCATGTCCTCACCGACTGGCATGCTGTGGACGACCTGGCCGACGGCCTGGCTGACCAGATGCTGTCTCCTGTCGGCGCCCCCGCGCTGTTGCGTCGTCAGGCGTAGACTCGACACCGCGTCGCGCATGGTGCAGTGTGGTCGTCCATGACCACCCTGCCGCGGCGAGCACGCAGGTCCTTCGCCCTGGCGCTCCCCTGCGCGCTGGTCGTGCTCGTGGGGGCGTGCGCCGAACGCGTAGGCGAGTTCCGCGCCGTCCCGGTGCCTCCGCGGCGAGCGCCCGACGCTGTCACGACCGCCGAACTGCGCGACTATCCTGCGGCGCTTGCCGCCGTGGCCGACGTCTTCGAGCAGGACCTGTCGCTGCCACGCCCCGCCGTTACGGTCGTGCTGTTCCCCAACCGCCGCTCGCTCGAAGAGGGGCTGCGCACGATCGGCTATCCCCCCGAGTTCGCGCGCCAGAGTTCACAGGCGTTCAGGGCCATTGGCGGTGCGTCGGGCGTCCTGGTGAACGAGGGCGCCCTGCGGTCGGCACGCTGGCCCGATCGCGTGCAGTTACTGGCTCACGAGTTGGTGCACTGCGTGCAGTACACGTTTGCCAACGGCGTGCGTGGCACGTCGGAGCAATGGCTGCGGGAGGGCTTCGCCGAGATCGTGTCGATGCAGGTGGCCGAGCGGCTCGGGCTCGGTCGTTACAGCCGGCTGCGGGAGGCGCTGCTTGCCCCGCTGGCCGACGTGCGGCCCGGCTCGTTGCCGGTCCCCCTCGCGCGGCTCTCGACCTTTCCCGACTGGGCGGCGGCCCAGACCCGGTACGACGTGCCCCTCTATGCCCAGGCCTTCATCGCGGCCGAACTGCTGCTCGAGCGACACGGCCAGGACGCGATGGTCGAGTACTTCCGCCTCTTCGGCGCGTCGATGGACAAGGACACCAACTTCCGGCAGGCCTTCGGCGTGAGCCTCGACGAGTTCGACCGCGAGTTCATGGGGCGCTGGCTGCAGGTGCTCGCGCAGATGCGCTGAGCCCGGAGGCTCGCGCCTGCGTCATCTCGTGGCGCCCGGCCCCTTCGCTCGGACAGCCGCCACCTCGTCGGCCGTCACGGCATTGGCATGGTTGCCGAAGTTCTGGCGCAGGTACGTCAACAACTGCGCCACTTCCTCGTCGCCCAGGAAGGCATTGCCGGGCATCACGCCGTTGTACTTCCGGCCTTCCACCTCGATCTCGCCCTGCAAACCGTGCAGGACGATGTCGATGAGCCGCGTCTTGTTGCCCGACACCCACCGTGTGGAGGCGACCGGCGGAAAGCGCGCGCCGTCTCCCCGCCCATTGCTCTGATGGCAGGCGACGCAATACGTGTTGTACAGCTTCGCGCCGGCCTCCAGCACCTCCCGGCCCAGCACGTCGTTGGTTTCGTCTGGCGTGCGGATGTGCGCCTGCTCGCGCCGGGCTTCGACGCGCGCGAGTTGCGCCGGGCCGAAGCCATCGCGATCGCCATTGAACATGACGCGCCAGATCTTGCCCCGCACGCTGTCGCTGACGTAGATCGACCCGTCGGGGCCCTGCGCGAGGCCCATCGGACGGGCTGCCGCGTCACTCGTGTTGACGATGGGATCGACGCCCGCGAAGCCGTCGGCAAACACCTCCCACGGCCCTGACGGCGCGCCGTCGCGAAAGGGCACGAACGCCACGAAGTAGCCGGCCTGCGAGTACGGCATGCGGATGGTGGACCCGTGGAAGGCGATGAACGCACCGTGCCGATAGCGTTCGGGAAACTGGTCGCCCGTGTAGAAGAGCAGGTCGTTCGGTGCCCAGTGACCCGGAAAGCCGATGAGCGGCGGCGTGAGCGCGGCGCCCTCGCCTTCTCTCACGCCATCGCCGCCGTATTCGGGGTTCAGCAGCTTCTTCCCCAGCATGTGGTCGAAGTAGTAGTAGGGCCAGCCGCCGTCGAAGCCGTCGGTGACGCGGAAGAACTCCTCGGCGGGCAACACCGCGCTCTGCCAGCGCGAGAAGTACTGCGACCACGATCGATACAGGTCGTCGCGCCCATGCTGCAGGGCAAACAGGTCGTTCACCTGGTGGTTCCACGCCATGCCGACGATGCTGCGGATGCCGGTGGCGTAGCGTCGGCCGTCCCGCTCGGTCTGGCCCACGCGGTTGGCGTCGAACTGCCAGACGCCGCCCTGCCACTCGAGTTCGGGACACGGGTCCTGCCCGGGCGCCCCCGGGCGTCGGTTCTGCGCCTGGCACGCGTCTCCTGGCGCGCCAAAGGGCACATAGAGATGCCCGTCCGCGTCGAACGCAATGGCCTTGGCGATGTGCTCGTAGCGTGGCAGCGCCTTGTAGTCGTGTTTCAGGATCACTTCGACAGGCGTGTCCGGCACCAGGCGGCCGGGCACCAGCTTCTGGCGGTAGACCTCGCCGGCCGTGCTGAAGTAGAGGTGACCGTCGTGGATGCGCATGGCCGTCCCGTAGTCGCCGGTGTCGTCGTAGTCGCCGAACACCTCGACCTCGTCAGCGCGGCCGTCGCCGTCGGTGTCGCGCAGGCCCACGAGTCCTTTGGGATCGGGCACCCGCAGCTTCACGTAGATCCGCCCATCGTCGGCCACGGCCAGGTGGCGCGCTCGTCCGACGCCGTCATGGACAACGACCGCCTCGAAGCCATCGGCCAGCACCAGCCCGCCGTTGTCGGGGCTCGCCGGCGGCAACGCCGGACGACCGCAGCCGGCCCACAATCCAAGCAACACCACGCCGCCCACTCGACCACTCAGCCTCACGATGCGCCCTCGTCCCCTTCCTGTCCCTGCCCCTGTGCCGTCGCCGCACGCCAGCCCGGGCCGCGCAGGATGCGGCCTGCTCGTGCGCCGGTGTGTCGTTGCCCCTCGAGCACGACTTCGCCATTCACCAGCACGTACGCGACACCTTCCGCATAGCGATGGGGCTGTTCGAACGTCGCACGGTCGATGACCCTCGCCGCGTCGAAGACCGTGATGTCGGCCCACTGCCCCACGCGCAGCAGGCCGCGGTCGTGCACGCCAATCTTCGCGGCGTTGGCCGACGTCATCTTCCGCACGGCCTCCTCGAGCGTCAACACGGGCGTCTCGCGGACGTACCGCCCGAGCACCCGGGGGAACGTCCCGAAGTAGCGCGGATGGGGATGCCCGACCGCCAGTGGCCCTTCGGCAGGAATGGCCCGCCCATCGGAGCCGATTGACACGAACGGCTGCGCGAGGGCGTGCCGCATGTCCTCCTCGCTGTGGTGGAAGAAGACCGTCGGCACCGATCCGTCGTTCTCCACGAGCAGTTCGAACAGCACGTCGATCGGCTCGGCACCTGGCCGTGCCGCAATCACGTCGCTCATGCGCCGCCCCTGGAACGGCGCATACGCCGCGTTGGAGAACGCCACGAGCAACATGCCCTCCCAGCTGCCGGTGGCCGTGTAGTGGTTGTACCAACCGGGCACCCGACGCGTGCCGGCGATCTCGGCATGGAGCCGACTGCGCAAGGCAGGGTCGCGCAATCGCTCGACGAGTCGTGCCGGTCCGCCCTCGTGCGCCCACGGCGGCACGATGCTGGCGAGATTGTTCTGGCCCGCGCGGTAGGGATACACGTGGGCTTCGACCTGCTGCCCGTGCGCCCGTGCCGCGGCGATGCGCCCGACGAGTTCGGGCATGCGCCCCCACATCGTGTGTTCGGCAATCTTCAGGTGGATGATGTCCACCGGGAGGCCGGCGCGCCGGCCGATGTCGAGAGCCTCGTCCACGGCCTCGAAGACGCCGTGCCCTTCGGTGCGCAGGTGCGTCGAGTAGATGCCGCCATGCCGTGCCGCCACTTCACACATGGCGACGAGCGTGTCGGTGTCAATCCACACGCCGGGCGGACCGCTCAACGAACTCGACACGCCGAGCGCGCCGTCTTGCATCGCCTCGTCCACCCGGCTGCGCATCCGGTCGAGTACGTCCGGAGAGACAGGGCCCTCGCGAGGACCATGGTCGGCAGTCCACACCTGGCTGGAGCCGATGTACGAACCGATGTTCACGCTGATGCCCTGCGCTTCGAGCGTCTCGAAGTACGAGGCCAGGCGCGGCCATCGTTCGGAGGGCGCAGCCGAGCCGCCCTCCCCCAGGATCATCGACGTGACGCCCTGGCGCACCATGCTCTCGGCACGCGGGTCGGCCACGATGGCATCGTCCGAGTGGTTGTGGATGTCGATGAAGCCGGGTGCCACGACGAGGCCCGTCGCATCGATGGTGCGCGTGGCCGTCCCGTGCACGCGCCCGAGCGCGACGATGCGGCCGTCGCGCACGCCGACGTCGCCATGGAACCAGGGATTGCCGGTGCCGTCGATGATGCGCCCCGCCCTGATGAGGAGGTCGAAGCGCGGCTCCTGCGCGAACAGGCCGCCGATGGCGAGGCCCGCAATCGCAAGCGCCGCCAGCCCCCGCCTCAGGAGCCCCGTCGTCACTGGCTCTTCCCGCGTGCCGCAATGGGCCACACGGCTTCGACCCTGCCTCCACGCACCGCATGCATCTCGTCGTAGAGGTTCACGGTCGGATCGCAATGCGGGACCAGGAAGGCGATGCGGTCACCGAGCTTCACGTCGCGCTGCGCAGGGGCCAGGTCGAGCCGGCCGTGTTCGTCGCCGGCCCACGCGTAGGGCACCTCGCTGAGCGCCGGGTCGACGGGCTTCGGGCCAAACGGCCGGTCGGTCGAGAAGGCCTTGTACCCGCCGTCGACGATGGCCGTCCCGGGTCGCTGGCTCACCACCGTCGTGAGCACGGTCAACGCGCTGCGGAAGTCGCTGTAGACCGGCCCGTCCACGCCGCCGATGCGGTTGTAGTCGAGGTCCATGAAGACGAAGCTGCCCGGCTGGTGTTCGGTCATGCCCTCCACCTCGGTGTCGATGTCGTAGGTGCCGGTGGAGCCGCCGGTGAGCAGCGGACACTCGAGGCCGCTGCGCTCGAACAGACGCCGCGTCTCGACCGCCTGGCCCATGGTGTCGAGTGAGCGCGCGCGGCGCGCCGCATGACCGACCACGTGCGCGGCGGTGCCATCGTAGGCCTGCAGGCCGGCACACCGGACGTGCGGCAACTGGTCGATGAGCTGCGCGAGAGCCAGCGCAGGCGCACCGTGGGCGATGCCGGTACGCCCGTAGAGCAGGTCCACGGCCAGGTTCAGCCGAAGCGTGCCGCGCCCCTGCCGCGCCGCCACCGCATCGTTCAGGTCACGCACGTTGTCGGCAGCGTCCACGACGAAGATGGTGTCGGGCTGTCGGCTCGCCAACTCCACCGCACGCGCGATCTTCGCTCGTCCGACGATGGCCGTCGTGACGAGCAGCCCGGAGATGCCGTGTTCGGCGAACACTTCGGCCTCGCTCAGCCGGGCCACGCAACTCCCCACCGCGCCGGCGGCGATCAGGCGGCGCGCGATCTCGGGACACTTGTGCGACTTGCCGTGCGGACGGAACGCCCGTCCCCTGGCCTTCAGGGCGCCGGACATCTTCGCGACGTTCCACTCGAAGGCGTCGAGGTCGAGCACCAGCGCAGGCGTGGCCAGGTCGTCCACGTGGCGAGGCACGTCGTCGGCGAGTGGCAAGGGGGTGGCGTCGGCCGAGGCCGAAGTGGCCACCGCCGACAGCGCAACGGCCGACTGCGCGGCGGCGCCGATGAACGCACGTCGTGTGGGGGTCATGGCCTGGCTCCAGTTCACGCTCGACCGAATGCGCGGCATCGTAGCGCGTTTCGCGTCGGCCGGTCACTCACGTAGCATGGGGGCCATGCGTTTCCATCCCTGGGACGTGGGACCGGGCCATGCCGCCCGCCCATCGCTCGTCGCGCTGTGCGTCCTGGGCGTCAGCGTGGGTGCGCTGGCGCAGCCACCGGCGCCGCAGTTCGCCCAGCCTGGCAAGGACGTGGTGTGGGTGCCGAGCCCGCTCGAAACCATCGCGCTCATGCTCGATCTGGCCGAGGTCACCGAACGCGACTACGTCATCGACCTGGGGTCGGGCGATGGGCGCACGGTCATCGCCGCGGCCCAGCGGGGCGCCACGGCCCTCGGCGTGGAGTACAACGACGACCTGGTGGCGTTGTCGCGGCAGGAAGCGCTCCGGGCCGGCGTCGCCACACGTGCCCGGTTCGTGCAGGGCGACATGTACGAGGCCGACGTCTCGAAGGCCACGGTGCTCGCGTTGTTCCTGCTCCCAGAAAACCTCCGCAAGCTGTCGCCCACGTTTCTCGCCCTGCGGCCGGGCACCCGGATCGTCTCCAACACCTTCACCATTCCGGGATGGACGCCGGCACGGACGATACGCCGCGACGATCCCTGTACCGCGTGGTGTGCCGTCCTGCTCTATGTGGTTCCTGCACAGGTGGGGGGCACATGGGCAGGCGGCGGCGAGACGCTCGCGCTGGTGCAGGAGGCGCAGACGGTCACGGGCACGTGGCGGGCGGAGGACGGCACGACCACCGCCGTGCGTGACGCGGTCATCGAGGGCGACCGCCTGACGTTCACGGTCGACGCGACGCGTTACGAGGGGCGCGTGGAGGGACAGCGGATCGCGGGCGAGCGCACGTCGAGCGACGGCACGCGCACGGCCTGGGCCGTGACGCGCGCCACCAGCGGACACTGAGCCACTCGCGCGGACGGGTCAGCGCGATGCGGGGGTGGGCCGCTCGTCGGCCCCGAGTTCCTTGATGTAGATGTTGCGGAAGCGCACCTCCGAGCCGTGCGTCTGCAACTCGATGGCGCCGCGCGGGCGCAGCGGCTGGCCGCGATTGAAGAAGTTGTCGAGCTTCTGGTTGTCCACCACGAGCGTGTCGTTCAGCCAGACCGACACGAAGTCACCCACCATCCTGATGCGCAGCGCGTTCCACTCGCCGATGGGCTTGTCGGCCTTCACGAGGGGCCACTTGCCGGGGTTGTCGTCGTTGTTGTTCCAGAGGCCACCCGAGCCCCTGGCCGCTCCGCTCTTCTGCACGCGAGGCCCGGCCGGATCCCACAACTGCACCTGCGGGTAGCTGCGCAGGTAGATGCCCGAGTCGCCGCCCTCCTCGGTGAGCTTCCAGTCCACGAGGAACTCGAAGTTGCCGTAGTCGCGAGCCGTCGCCAGGTGCACGCCCTTGCCGTCGGAGACGATCTCGCCGCGAGCCGTGTCCACACTCCAGTGGGCGTCGCGGTCCGCGTCCCATTCCGCCTGCTTGGTGCGCCGTTCGGCATCGCTGAACGCGGCTTCCTCGTAGGGGCTGAACACACCGCCGCCGCCGGGACGTCCGCGCCAGCCGCTGAGATCCTTGCCGTTGAAGAGGCTGGTGAACCCCGCCGGTGGTGCCGCCTGCGCGAGGGCGTCCGCTGGCGCTCCCCCAAACCCCACCGTGCTGACACTCAGGACTCCGGCGGCAAGACGCCTCCCCCACACCGCGAGCCACCTGTTGCTGATCTGCTTCTGCATTGACGCTCCTTTCAGACCGAATCGCACACCGTCGCCTCATGGCTTGGCGGTCAGTTCCCGGATGAACACGTTACGGAAGCGCACCTCCGTGCCGTGCGACTGCAGTTCGATGGCGCCGGCCGGCCGTACCGGGCGGCTGCGATCGAAGTAGTTGTCGAGCACCTGGCCGTCGACCGTCAGCTGATCGTTCAGCCACACCCACACACGGGTGCCGATCATGCGCACCCGCAACTGATTCCATGCGCCGATGGGACGGTCGGCCTTCACGAGCGGCCACTTGCCGGGGTTGTCGTCGTTGTTGTTCCAGAGCGCCCCCGATCCCCGGTAGCCACCGGTCTTGTGGGCCTCGGGGCTCGCCGGGTCCCACAACTGCACCTGCGGATAGCTGCGCAGGTAGATGCCGGTGATGCCGCCGGGCTCGGTGAGCTTCCAGTCCACGAGCAACTCGAAGTCGGCATAGTCGCGGATGGTCGCCAGGTGCACGCCCTTGCCATCGGTGACGAGGTCGCCGGTGTCCGCATCCACGAACCAGTGCGCGTCGCGGTCGGCGTCCCATTCGGCCTGACGGGCCGCGCGCTCCTCGGCGCTGAAGGCTGCCTCGACATACGGGCTGAACACGCCCCCGCGACCCGGACGCCCACGCCAACCCGTAAGGTCGCGCCCGTTGAACAACGCGGTGAAGCCGGCGGGCGGCGTCACGTCGGCCGCTGGTACGGGCGCCTGCATCGCCTGCGGTCGTGTCGTGGATCCAGCGTCCCGACGCGCACGGACGTCATCGGCACTCACGGCCCCCGCGCCATTGCCCCAGGCTTGTCGGACGTAGGTGAGGATGGAGGCGAGTTGGTCGTCGGAGAGCGACGCCAGGGGCGGCATGTTGGGATAGGCCGGGTCGGCGTCGCGGCCGTGCAGCACGATGTCGATGAGCGGTGCCGCGGGCCCGGTGACGGTGGCGGCACCGGCCAGGGCGGGTGCCAGCGCGGGCAGGCCCCGGCCGTCCTGCTGGTGGCATGCGGCGCAGAGCGCATAGGCTGAGGCTCCGGCCTCGATACGCCCGGCCTCGGCGGCGCTCATCGTCGTCGCAGCCGCGGCCTGATCGCCGGCACGCCGAAAGCGGTCGACGACGGCCTGCGCCGTTGCCGCCAGTGACGGCTCGGTGACGGCCGAGAGCCGAGCCAGCGAGGCCGGCAGCACGTCGAACGTCTCGCGGCGCGTCGCCGCCAGCCCCTCGAGCAGCGCCAGACGCCGCCAGGCGGGCTGCGCGCCATCGCCGGCGGCCAGACGCACGACCTCGTCCACGCGGTCGGGGTCGCCTTCGTTGGCCACGGCCGTCGCCAGGGCCGTGGCGAGCATCCGCACACCCGGCTGATCGGTCGCCCACCCGTCCGACGTGAAGAGCCGCTGCAGGTGTTCGAGTTCGCGTCCCCCCACACCACTCACGAACGCGTCCACCACGAAGGGCACGTCGTGGTCGCGCTGCAGCAAGAGCCACATCGCCTCGAGGACGTCCGGATGCCTCGACGCGCCGAGCGTGAACATCACCTGGCGGCGCACCATCGGCGATTCGTCGTCACCTAGCGCCAGCACCGCCTGCCGCACGCGGGCCTCGGCCTCGACGAGGGGCTCGGCAATGCGCAGGGCGGCCACGCGCACGTACGGGGAGGCGTCGCGCAGCGCGGCCTGCAGGGTGTCGCCATCCATCGCCTGCATCCCCTCGAGCGTCCACAGGGCCTGCAGGCGTGTGCGCGCATCGCCATGCCTCGCCACAAGGGCCTGCAACGCGGGCGCCGTTGAAGGGTCCGCCGCATTGACGAGCGCCTGCTGCGCCAGATCACGCCAGTGTCCGTTCTGATGCGCCAGCCGCTCGACCCAGCCGTCGGGCGTCGTGGGCGTAGGTGGCCGTGCGACACGTCGATCGGGCCCATCCGAGTGAACGATGCGGTAGATGCGGCCCATGCCGTGGAACGGCTGGTGCAGGCTGCGGGCGAGAATCTGGTGGCGCAGGAACGTCGTGAGGAAGATGTGCCCTTCAATCACGCCCCGGTACATGTCGGCGACGTACAGCGCGCCATCGGGCCCGGTGGCCGAATACACCGGACGCACGCGTTCGTCGTGCGAGAACAGGAACTCGCGCTGCTCGTACGCGTTGCGCCCCGTGATGACGCCATCGTCGCCTTCGCTGAGAATCGTGCGCCGGATGAGGCGCCCTGCCGACTCGCCGACGAAGACGTTGCCGCGGTACTCGGCCGGGAACTGATCGCCGCGGTAGACGAGCGGCGCCGCATTGGCCGTGAAGACGCGCAATCGGCCGTCGTCGTGCAACTGCGCGCGACGATTGACGCCGGGCGTGATGGCGTGCGGCCACACCTCGTTGTCCATGCCGATGCGGACGTCCACGCCGGCCGAGGCGTCGTAGTTCGGGTTGCGCGAGGCGTACGTGACGGGCACGAGGCTGCCGCGCAGGTGGTCCTGGTTGTAGCTGAAGAACAGGCGGCCGACGTCGTCGTGCGACATGCCCCACTGCCCCGCCATCCGCCCCGCCGGCGCCGCGTCGCGTGCCCCGCGCGCGAGCTTGAGGCGTTCGCCCACCTGCAGCGCGTACGTCCAGTTGTCGAGCGTCCATGACGGGCTGCTCGGCGCGAGATGGGGATTCACCGGCACCGGCAGACCGTCGGCCAACACCTCGCGGACGTCCGCGCGGTCGTCGCCATCGGTGTCGCGCAGCATGACGACCTCCGGCAATGCATACGCCAGGACGCCGCCCTCGACCAGCTGGAACCCGCGGGGGAACGGCAGTTCGGCGAAGAGCGTCCGGCGGTCCATGCGGCCGTCACCGTCGGTGTCGTCGAGCACGGCCAGGCGTCCGGGCGGCGCCGGCTGCGGCGCCAGTCCGGGCAAGACGTCGCGCAGCGGCCAGTTGTACGAGGGCCACTCGAGCACCCACAGACGGCCATGCGCGTCGAAGGCGAACGCGATGGGGTCCATGACGAACGGCTCGGCCGCCACCAGTTCGATGCGGAAGCCCGGAGGCAGGTCCATCATCCGCATCGACTCGTCCGGTGTGCGGACGGGCGCGTCGGGGATCTCCCAGTGCGCGGGCGGTGGCGCCGTGTCGACGGCCGCGCGGTCGCCCACCTGGGCGCGCACGCTCATGGGCCAGGGCATGGCGCCCGCTGCCGCGACAAGACCCGCGACACACGCCGTCTTCCAACCGACCCGTGTCCTCATGTCCTCATCGCTCGCGTGTCACGGCCAGCATGTCGATGGTGACGCCCCGGCCCTGGCGGCCCACCCCTGTGACCGAAATCTTCGACGCGGCCGGCGGACGTGCCTCGTCGTACACCGTCGGCCGGATCTCGTTGATCTCGCGATCGGCACCGGCGTCAGATACGTAATACGTCGCTTTCACGAGATGACGCATGTCGCTGCCCGCCTCTGCCAGCACGCGTGCGAGATGCTCGTAGATCTCGCGGACCTGTGCCACCGGGTCGGCATCGGCGCCTGTCAACCCGGACACGAACACGGGGCGCCCGCCTGCCACCCGGGCCAGGCGGCTGAACCTCGACGCGATGGGCTCGACGTAGGTCAACGCGGGCGTGCCGGACGGCGACGACGGCATGGCCGCGAGCAGTTCGATTTCCACGGGTTGCCCGGCGTCACGCCACTCGGTGACGACCTGCGGTGGCGGCGTCCCGTCGAACACGGCGGCCACCAGCCGCTGCGCGTCGGCAGCCTTCGTCATGTCGCCCAGGAACGTCTTCACCTGCAGCACGTGCGAGAAGTCGAGTCCGACACCCGCCAGGTCTCCGCGCAGCTGCTCCATCGTACCGGTGACCGCGGCCTCGAAGGCCCCCGGGGCCGCGCGCCCCGAGACGACCACGAATGGGCCATCCGGCTGCACGGCGAGGTGGGCGCCGCCGGCGGTCGTCGGTGGGACCCCGTCGACCACCAGACGCAGCGGGGTGCCGGACGGAGGACGACGGGACGTGGCGGCGATGGCGTCCATGGCCACGAGGGCGCCTGCGCGCGGCATCCGCGACTCGACGAGCGTGACGGCCGGCGCGTGGCCTCCGGCGAAGCGCCGTGCCAGTTCACCGTCCACCGCAGTGGTCACCGAGGCGTCTGCCACGTACACGTGCAGGCGCACCAGGCCGCGCGCGTCGGCACCGGCTGCCGCCAGCACGCGCTCCAGGGTGCGCAGCACCGAGGCGACCTGCGCCCCGGCATCCGCCGACGGCGCCTGCTCACCAGTGGCCGTGTCGGGAAACAACAGCGCGGTATGCACGAGCGCGCCGTCGTCCACGACGACGGCGTCGGACACCCCGCGAGCCGTGTCAGATCCGATGGTCCGCAGTTTCACGGCACCGTGGTCCTGCGCACCGCCCGCCGCGACCGCCGCCGTTGCCGCCAGCACGACGAAGGCCGCTGAGACCGTCAGCGCGCGCCACGCGAACCCGCCCTCCCGATTGCTCATCCGCACGTCACGAAGTCTATCGCGGTCACGCGGTCGGGCTTGTGGCAGACTGCTGGGGTGCTGCGCCCGTTGCCCGCCGTGTCCTGCTCACCGCCTCCCCTCCCCGTGACATTGCTGGCACTCGCACTGGCCGCGGGTGCCCTTGCCATCGTCGGCGCCCAGGAGCGATTGGCCAGCGGGACCGGCGAGGCCGCGTTCCTGAGCCGCATCCGCAAGGTCACCGTCGCCGGTGCCCGGGCCGGGGAGGGCTACTTCTCACCCGACGGGCGGCGCATGGTGTTCCAGAGCGAACGCGAAGCGGGCAACCCCTTCTACCAGATCTACGACCTCGACCTCGAGACGGGCGAGAGCCGCCGCATCTCCCCTGGGCACGGCAAGACGACCTGCGCGTTCTACAGGCCCGGGCGCCTGGACGTGCTGTTCTCGTCCACGCATCACGACCCCACGTCCCGCGCGCAGCAGCAGGCCGAACTCGAGTTCAGGGCCTCTGGCCAGCAGCGCCGCTACGCCTGGGACTACGACGACGAGATGGAGATCTACGTCGCCTCCGCCGACAATGGCAACCTCACGCGCCTGACGAACGTTCGGGGCTACGACGCCGAGGCCAGCTACTCGCCCGACGGCGAGTGGATCGTCTTTGCGTCGAACCGGCAGGCCTACGAACGGCCGTTGGGCGAGGGCGATGCCGCAAAGCTTGATGTCGATGCCGCGTACTTCGCCGACATCTACCGGATGCGCGCCGATGGGAGCGACGTCCAGCGCCTGACCACCACGCCGGGCTATGACGGAGGGCCGTTCTACACGCCGGACGGCCGCATCCTGTGGCGTCGCTTCGACGAGGGCGGGCTCATCGCCGATGTGTGGATCATGGAGGCCGACGGCCAGCACCCGCGACGCATCACCGACTTCGGCGCCATGAGCTGGGCGCCCTACATGCACCCGTCTGGACGCTACATCTTCTTTGCCTCGAACAAACTCGGCTTCGACAACTTCGAGGTGTACATCGTCGACAGCGAGGGCACCCGCGAGCCCGTGCAGGTGACGCATACGCCCGGCTTCGACGGACTGCCGGTACCGCTGCCCGACGGGGCGACGCTGTCGTGGACCTCGAGCCGCGGCGGCGGGGGCGGACAGATCTACTTTGCCGCGTGGAACCACGACCACGCGTTGGCCGCGCTCGCGGCCGCACCGCCGCGCGTGCCGCACGCGACACGTGGCGGGCACTGAGCCACAAGAGCACCACCATGTTCAGACATCTGCTCGTCCTGCCGTTCGTCGTCAGCCTCGCGGTGCCATCGGCAGGCTGGGCGCAGGCCGCCGCGACCGACGCGCCGTCGGCCACGCGGCCCCACGTCGAACATCTCGCCTCACCGGCCCTCGAAGGCCGCGCCACGGGTTCACCCGGTGCGGATCAGGCCGCGACCTATCTCGCCACCGCGCTCGAGCGCCTCGGTGCCCGCCCGCTCCCCGGCCACGAGGGACTGCTGGTGCCGTTCGACTACACCGCCGGCACGACCGACGGCGGCACGACGATTGCGGTCATGCGCGGCACCGACACGCAGCGCTGGTCCACGCCTGACACCGTGCAGGCGCTGTCGTTTGCCGATTCGGGCGAGGTCACCGGGCCGGTCGTCTTCGCAGGGTATGGCCTGTCGGTGCCAGACACGCAGGATGTGTCGTACGACAGCTACGCCGGCCTCGACGTGAAGGACAAGGTCGTCGTCGTGCTGCGTTACTTCCCCGAAGACGTGCCCGACGCGACACGGACGACGCTGGCGCGGTACGCCGGCCTGCGCTACAAGGCGATGCTGGCCCGTGAGCGCGGCGCGCGTGCGCTGCTCGTGGTGACCGGGCCGCGGTCACCGAACGCCGGCAGCACGGTGCCGCTGACCTTCGACACCGCAAACGCCGGATCAGGCATCATCGCCGCCAGTGTGTCGGGCGACGTGGCCGCGCAACTGTTTGCCGGCCGCGAGCAGACTCTCGAGCAGGTCCAGGCCGGCCTCGACAGTGGCAACCCGCATGCGACGGGATTCGCGCTCGACGGCGTCAGCGTCTCGTTGCACACACGCGTCTCGCGCGAGACCCGGACGACGTCGAATGTCATCGGCGTGCTGCCGGCCACGACAGCCGCGACGCCCGAGAAGGGGCACGTGGTCGTCGGCGCCCATTACGACCACCTCGGGCGCGGCGGGCGCGGAAGCTCACTGGCCAGGGGCGACGAAGCGGCACTGCCGCACCTCGGGGCCGACGACAACGCGTCGGGCGTGGCCGCGGTGCTCGAGGCGGCTCGCGTCCTGGCGCGAGGGCCGCGCGAGCGTCACGTGGTCGTCGCGTTCTGGTCGGGCGAAGAGATGGGCCTGCTCGGGTCGTCCGCGTTCGTGACGGCGCCGCCGGTGCCGCTCGAGGACATCGCCGGCTACGTCAATCTCGACATGGTCGGTCGCCTGCGCGACAACAGGCTCACGGTGCAGGCGGTCGGGTCGAGTCCGGCCTGGCGTCCCCTGCTCGAACAGGTCAACGTCGCGGCCGGCTTCGACCTCTTGCTGCAGGACGACCCGTACCTGCCCACCGATTCCGCGGCGTTCAACCAGGCGGGCGTGCCCACGCTCAGCCTGTTCACCGGCGGTCACGAGGACTACCATCGGCCCTCCGACACAGCCGATCGGATCAACTACGACGACCTCGATCGCATCGCGCGGTTCGCGTCCGCGGTGGTGCGGCGCCTTGCGTCGCAGGCCGACGCCCCGGCGTTCGTCAAGGTGGCACCGCGTGAGGCGCCGTCAGGCGGTCGCGACGCGGTACGCGTGTTCACGGGCACGATTCCGGAGTACGCGACCAACGTCGAAGGCCTGCTCCTCAGCGGCGTCGTGGCCGGTGGACCGGCCGAGCAGGCCGGCCTCGCGCGCGGCGACGTGATCGTGGAGTTCGGCGGCCGCACGATCGCCAACATCTACGACTACACGTACGCCCTCGACGCCGTGAAGGTGGACGTCGCGGTGAAGGTCGTCTACGTTCGCGACGGCACCCGCCACGAGACGACGCTGACCCCGCGCGCCCGTCGCTGACCGGCGCGTGGGGTCTCTCGGTCAGCGTGCCCGCGTCGCGCGCCAGACACGGGTGCCCGCCGTGCCTTCCATCTCGTCGCCGACCACGCGGCCGGTGTAGGTGGTCTCGCCCACGCGGAAGCTGATCTCGCGCCCGCGCAGGCGCCCGTCGGCGATGGGTGTCGCCCCGAGCGTGCCCGACACCATCTGGAACGTCTGTGTCAGCGTCAACGTGTCGTCGCCCACCTGCCAGGCGCCTTCGACCTTGGCCGGCACAATCCACAGCAACGCCGTGCACCAGCTGGTGCAGTCCTCCTCCACGCGGCGCCTGTCGTCGGGCTCCCAGTCCTCCATGGTGAAGGTGTTGGACACGAGCCGCGTGCCCGGCTCGAGGTCGAGCAGCGTGGGTCGCAGCTCGAGGTTGATCGACGGCAGCAGGAACATCGTGATGACGGTCGCCTTCGAGAAGTCGCTCTCGAAGAGGTCGGCCTTCTCGAACGTGGCTCGCGCGGTGACGCCCGCCGTGTCGGCGTTGCGCTGCGCGAGTGCCACCATGTCGGGGTTGTACTCGATGCCGTGCGCCGTGGCGCCTCGCTTGGCGGCGGCAATCACCGTGCGGCCATCGCCCGAGCCCAGGTCGATCACGTAATCGGTGGCTGTCACGTTCGCGATGTCGAGCATGGCCTCGACGAGTGCGTCGGGCGTCGGCACCCAGACGACGTCCTTGCCGGCCTGGCCCGACTGTGGCTCGTACGGCTTCGGCTGCTCGACGGGGGTCTGTGCTTCACCGGTCGGTGCCGGCGCAGGCGCCGGGGCCTGCGCGAGCGCGTCGCTGACGGCCCAGGGCGCCAACAGCCCTGCGGCGACCACAGCCGCGGCGAGTGTCCGGCGGCACGGACGCCTGGACCGGACGAGCCGCCCCGGCGCCGTGATGTCTTCGGCTGAATCGTTCCTGTGCCCTGGTCTCATGCCTGCGTCCCCTGCCTTTGAAAGATGCGCGCCCGATGCGCGTACACATTGAACCGGTGATCCCTCACGAAGCCGAGCAGCGTCATCCCTGCGTCCTCGGCCAGTTGCACGGCCAGACTCGACGGGGCCGAGACCGCGGCCACCAGGGGAATGCCGCCCTGCCACGCCTTCTGGACGATCTCGAACGACGAGCGGCCGCTCACCATCAGCAACGACTGTCGCAGCGGCAGGCGACCGGCCCGCAACATGCGCCCGAGCAGCTTGTCCACCGCGTTGTGCCGCCCGACGTCTTCCGCACTGGCCTCCAGGTGGCCGTCGAGATTGAAGAGCCCCGCCGCGTGCAGGCCACCGGTGTGGTCGAAGGCAGGCTGTGCCTGCCGCAAGCGCACCGGCAGCGCGCCCACCAGGTCGGCACTGACGCGCCACTCTTCGGCGCAGCGCGGCAAGTCGAGGTGCAGCGAGTCGAGCGCCGTCCGGCCGCACAAGCCGCACGACGAGGTCATCGTCACCGAGCGGCGGTCGGCCAGAAGGGCGGCGAGCGCCGCGGCACGACCGGGACTGCAGGCCACGTCCACCACGTCGCCGGCGGCCGACGTGCTGATGCGCACCACGTCGTCCATGCCCCGGACGACGCCTTCGGTGAACAGGAAACCGAGCGCCAACGCTTCGTCGTCGCCGGGCGTCCGCATGATCACGGCGAACGGCTGACCGTCGATCGCCACCTGAAGCGGAGCTTCGGCGGCCACGACATCGGAGACGACGCCCTCGTCCGGGTGGCGCCAGACCTCGACGGGAACCATCGCGGCGGGGCGAGCGGGTGGGGCCGTCGAAGAGGCGGCAGTCATGCGGGGTCGGGTTTGTATGATAGCGCCTGACACATGGCGGTCTTCGGCCTCGGCAAACAGAAACCCCACCACTTCCGCGAGATGCTGCGCGTGGCGTGGGAGAACCGCGACCAGTGGCCGTTTGCCTGGCGCATCCTGAGCCGCGGGGTGTGCGACGGCTGCGCGCTCGGCACCTCGGGCCTGGCCGACTGGACCCTGCCGGGCGTGCACCTCTGCATGGTGCGGCTCGAACTGCTGCGGCTGAACACCGCCCCAGCCCTGCCCGACGGCCTGCTGCACGATCTCGAGCCGCTCAGGCGGTCGTCGTCGCGTGAACTGCGGTCGATGGGCCGGCTCGCCCACCCGATGCGACGTCGCCGCGGCGCACGGGGATTCGACGTGATCACGTGGGACGAGGCCTGCGACCACATCGCTGCCGAGGTGCGCGCCACCGATCCCGCCCGCATCGCCGTGTATCTGACCTCGCGTGGACTCACCAACGAGGTGTACTACGCCGCCCAGAAGGCCGCGCGTTTCTTCGGCACCGCGCACGTGGACAACTCGGCGCGGCTGTGTCACGCCGCCTCGACCGTTGCCATGAAGGCCACTCTGGGACACGGCGCCGCCACCTGCAGCTACCGCGCCTGGCTCGAGGCCGCCCTCATCGTGTTGTTCGGATCCAACGTGGCCAACAACCAGCCGGTGACGACGAAGTACCTGCGCGAGGCCAAACGGCGCGGGGCCGAGATCGTCGTGGTCAACCCGTACCGCGAGCCCGGGCTCGAACGCTACTGGATCCCGTCGGTGCCGAGCAGCGCGCTGCAC
>JAEZDP010000340.1 GCA_023418055.1 Acidobacteriota bacterium | reverse complement strand
GTCCTCGCGCACCGCCTCGTCGCGATCGACGACGACCGGCGCTCCCTTCCGGGCCGGAATCGTCACCGGCACGATCTCGTCGGCGAACGCGCCCGCCGCGCGCGCCGCCACGGCCTTGTTGTGGCTGGCCGCGGCATAGGCATCCTGGTCGGCGCGGCTGACGTTGTACTTCTCGGCCACGCACTCGCCGGTCATCCCCATGTGCCAGTTCTCGAAGGCGCACCACAGGCCGTCGTGGATCACGCTGTCGACGACCTCGCCATGGCCGAGGCGGAAACCTTCGCGCGCCTGGCGAAGCAGGAACGGCGCCTGGCTCATCGACTCCATGCCGCCGGCCACCACGACGTCGACGTCGCCCGCGCGGATGGCCTGCGCGGCCAGCATGACGGCCTTGAGTCCCGACCCGCAGACCTTGTTGATGGTGAGGGCCGCGACCGACGGCGGCAGCCCCCCATGCAGCGCCGCCTGGCGCGCCGGGTTCTGCCCGGCGCCGGCGGCAATCACGTTGCCCATGATGCATTCGTCCACGTCGTCGGGGCCCAGGCCGGCGCGCCGCACCGCCTCGCGCACGACCAGGGCGCCGAGCTGGGTGGCAGAGAAGTCCTTGAGCGCGCCGAGAAAGCGGCCCGTCGGCAGCCGGACGGCCGAGACGATGACGGGTTGCGGGATGGACGGGGCAGCAGATGGTGTGGTGGACATGGCTCAGGTGCGGGGGGTGGTTTCGGCGACGCGGAACACCCGCCCGTGGTCGCCGAGCATGGTCCGCAGCCGGTGTTCGATGAGCGGGCGGTGGGCTTCGAGCGCCCGGATGACGTGCGGGTCGGTGACCGTCACCCAGAGGACGCCGCCCGCATCGCGGGTCGCCCGCGAGAAGCGGGCGAGGCCGGCGCCGACGGCGAGGCGCCAGGCCGCCTCCACCTTGCCGGCACTGTGGGGCTGGGCGGCAATGAGGCGGACGATGGCTCCGGGGACGACGTGCTGCAGGGGAACCATGCGTCGCAGTGTATCCTGCCCGTCGGCCGCGGGTGTGCGTGGTGGAAGGGTGCGCGCGGCAGGTCTGACCCCGCGACGATCACGCCGCAGGTCTGACCCCACAACCATCGCGCCGCAGGTCTGACCCCATGCTTGTGCTGGCTTCCGCCTCACCGCGCCGGGCGGCGTTGCTCACCGCCGCCGGCTACACCTTCGTCGTCCGACCTGTGGACGTCGATGAGTCGCTGCGGCCAGACGAGTCTCCGCACGCCGCCGTCCACCGGCTCGCCTCGGCGAAGGCCGCGCTTGCCCCCAAGGCCCACGGCGAGGTGGTGCTGGCCGCCGACACGCTCGTCGCGGTCGACGACGTGGTCCTTGGCAAACCTCGCGACGCGGACGAGGCGCGCGCGATGCTCCTTCGGCTCTCCGGCCGGCCCCACCAGGTCATGACAGGCGTCGCCTGCGAGGTGGGGGACCGGGGGCGCACCGAGGTCGTCACCACGCGCGTCTGGATGGCCGCGCTGACCGACGCGCAGGTCGACTGGTACGTGGCCAGCGGCGAGCCGTTCGACAAGGCGGGCGGCTACGGCATCCAGGGGCTGGCGTCGCGGTTCGTCACCCACCTCGAAGGCTCCTATACCAACGTCGTGGGGCTGCCGGTGGCCACCGTCGCGGCTTTACTCGCGGAGCACGCCGGCATATGCTGAGTCTCGGCGCATTTCGCCGGCCCTTCGCGCCCGGGACACCCCTACGACGATGCGATCCAGAATCCTGAAAATCGGCCTCACCACGCTGGTGTTGTCGCTGGCCTTCGGCGGGCTGCTGTACTCGAGCTTGAGCGAGGACACGCAGTACTACAAACACGTCGACGAAGTGATGGCGGCGCCAGCCGACTGGTACGGCAAGCGGCTCCAGGTACACGGCCACGCGTCCGACATCCGGCGGCGGCCCGACTCGCTCGACTACCGCTTCGAGATCGCGCACAACGGCCAGGTGGTCACCGCGAACTACACCGGCATCGTGCCAGACACGTTCAAGGATGGCTCTGAGGTGGTGGTGAAGGGCACGCTGACGCCGGAGGGCTTCCACGTGGAGCCGGGCGGTGTGATGGCCAAGTGCCCCTCGAAGTACGAACCGGGCACCCCAGGGGCGACCGCTATCCCGACCGCGGCGTCCGAGTAGCGGAGGCCCAATCGCATGTCCGCTCTCGGCACGTTCCTGCTGCTGGCCGCGTTCGTGGTGGCCGCCTACGCCGCAACGGCCGCGGTCGTCGGCGCCCGCCGCCGTTCGACCCGTCTCATCGAGAGCGGCATCGGCGCGTTCTATCTCATCACCGCCATCATGACCGCCGCCACCGCGGTCATCGTCTACGCCTTCGTCACCGACGCGTTCCACATCCGCTACGTGGACCGCTATTCGGATGCCATCCAGCCGTTGTTCTTCAAGATCACCGCCTACTGGGGCGGGCTCGACGGCTCGATCATGTTCTGGGTGTTCCTGCTGTCGATCTTCGGCGCCATCGCCGTCCGCAACTCGCGCGAGTCGCACCGCGAATTGATTCCGTACGTGGTGGCCGTGGTGGCCGTGGTGCAGATGTTCTTCCTGTTCCTGATGGTCATCCACAACAACCCGTTCGAGACGTACCTGGCCGACGCGCCGGCCGACGGGCAGGGGCTCAACCCGCTGCTGCAGAACGTGTACATGATCATCCACCCGCCGTCGCTCTACATCGGCTTCGTCGGGATGACCATTCCGTTTGCCTTCGGCATGGCGGCGCTGTTCACCGGCTACCTCGACGACTCGTGGCTGCGGGCCGTGCGGCGGTGGACGATGGTGAGCTGGCTGTTCCTGTCGCTCGGCCTGACGCTCGGGATGATCTGGGCCTACGAAGAGCTTGGCTGGGGCGGCTACTGGGGCTGGGACCCCGTCGAGACCGCCGGGCTGTTGCCGTGGTTCACGGCCACGGCCTTCCTGCATTCGGTGATGGTCCAGGAACGCCGCGGCATGCTGCGCGTCTGGAACATGACGCTGGTCATCCTCACGTTCTTCCTGACGATCTTCGGCACGTTCATGACGCGTTCGGGCGTGGTGCAATCGGTGCACGCCTTCGGCGAGGACCCTGAACTCGCGTTCATGTTCAGCGTCTTCATGGTGGCGCTGCTGGTCGTCAGCTTCGGCATGGTGCTCTACCGTCTGCCGCTGCTGCGCGCCAGGCACGAACTCGACTCGTGGGTCTCGCGCGAGGCCGCCTTCCTCGCCAACAACTGGATTCTGCTGTTCTCGGCCATCTTCGTGCTCTTTGCCACGATGTTCCCGACGATCAGCGAGTCGCTCACCGGCGAGCGGCTCACGGTGGGGCCGCCGTTCTTCAACAAGTGGATGTTGCCCATCGGCCTCGCGCTGCTCGCACTCACGGGCATCGGGCCCCTGCTCGCGTGGCGCAAGTCCACCATCGCCAACCTGCGTCACCAATTCTTCTGGCCGGTGCTCACCGCCCTCGTCATCACCACCGTGCTCGTCGCGCTCGGCGTGCGCGTGTGGTCGTCGGGCATCTGCTTTGCCCTGTCGGCCTTCGTGACCGGCACGATGGTGCAGGAGTTCATCCGTGGCGCGCGCGTGCGTCAGGGCGTATCGGGGTCGGATCTCGTCACCTCGGCCATCGGCCTCGTGGCCCGCAACCAGCGGCGCTACGGCGGCTACATCGTGCATCTCGGCATCGTCCTGATGTTCCTCGGCTTTGCCGGCGAAGGCTTCAAGCAGGAAGACCAGGTGCTGCTGTCGCCAGGACAGACCGTGCAGGTGGGCAACTTCACGGTGCGCCACGACGCCATCCGCCTCGCCGACGACGGGCAGAAGCAGATGGTGACGGCGCACATGACCGTCTTCGAACACGGCGAGGAAGTGGGCGAGGTCACACCGGCCAAGTGGTTCTGGCGCAAGCGCACCGAAGAACCCACGACCGAGGTCGCCATCCGGCGCACCTTCGCCGAAGACCTCTACGTGGTGCTCGCGGGCTTCGACATGCAGCAGCAGTCGGCCACGTTCCACGTCGTCGTCAACCCGCTCGTGAACTGGATCTGGGCGGGCTTCGCGTTGCTGGCGCTGGGCACGATCGTCGCGCTCCTGCCCGAGCGCACGTTTGCGACGGCCACGGCGACGGTGCCGTCGCGGGCGGCCACGACGTCGCTGCTCGTGCTGGTCGGCCTCGCGCTTGCCGCGCCTCATGCCCATGCGCAGCATGTCGAGACGCCCGGCCTGGTGCTGCGTGCGCCCTCGTCGGTGCTCGAGCGCGAGTTGCAGGGCGAGATCATCTGCATGTGCGGCACCTGCGGCCGCAAGCGGATAGGCGAGTGCACCTGCGGCATGGCCGGACAGATGCGCGAGGAACTGGCCGGGCTCGTGGCCAAGGGCATGGACCGCGAGCAGGTGTATCAGTACTACATCGCCAAGTACGGCAGCCAGGAGCCGCTGGCGATGCCGCTCGACCAGGGGTTCAACAGGCTGGCCTGGGCGTTTCCGTATGCCCTCGGCCTGTTCGGCGCCGCCCTTGTCGGTGCCATGGCCATGCGCTGGTCGCGGCCCCGCGGTGCCGACGGCGCCGACACCACGACGAGCCAGTCGCAGACCCCCGCGCCGGCCGACGCCGCCACGCGCCAGCTGAACTCGCGGCTCGACGAGGAACTGCGTGATCTCGACTGAGGCCGGGGGACCGCGGGTCTGGCAGTTCTTTCTGGTCTTCGGGTTCATCGCCGCCACCGTTGCCGTGTGGCGCGAGCCCACCTACACGAGGCCGGAACAGCTCGTCGTGCTGAGTCTGGCGTGCGTAGCCGCTGCGCTCGTCGCCATCGGGGTGCATCGCATGCTCCTCCCGCTCGTCTCGCCCGAACGCATCGTCGGTGACGCGCGCCGCAGTCAGCGCGCGCTCGTGGCCCTCGAACGCGAGAAGCGCCTGGTGCTGCGGTCCATCAAGGAACTCGAGTTCGACCGCGCGATGGGGAAGGTGGCCGATGCCGACTTCGAGGAGATGGTGGGACGCCTGCGCGACCGGGCCCTTCGCCTGATGCAACGCATCGACCATGGCCAGCAGGGGCTGCGCGAACGTGTGGCCCGTGACCTGGCCCACACCGGACAACGCGACGGACGGCACCAGGGGCGGCCGGCGGCCGGCGCACACAGGCACGTCGGCACGAGCGTCGAACGTCAGGTCAAGGAGCCCGATTCGGGGCGCGTCTGCGCCGCGTGCGGCACGGTGAACGACCCCGATGCCCGCTTCTGCAAGCAGTGCGGGGCGGTGTTGTGACGGCCATCGCCCGCGTCCTCCTGTCGGGCGTGTGTGTCATCGCGTGCGCCGTGGTCGCCGGCGGACCGTGGGCCGCCACTCCCGTGCTCGCCCAGATGCCCGACCTGCGTCAGATGTCGGGCATGCCGCTGCCCTCCGGCGACCTGCCCGACGGCACAGTCTCGGTGCGGGTGGTGCGCGACAGCCTCGCCAACAACCAGGTCGGCGTGACGGTGCAACTCACTGGCGCGGGCGTCTCGCAATCGGCCGAGACCGACCCCGATGGCCGGGCCATCTTCAGCGGCCTCGTGCCGGGCGCCGAAGTCCGCGCGACTGTGACGGTGCAGGGCGAGACGGTCGCGTCGCAACCCTTCCCGGTGCCACCGCAGGGTGGGATCCGCCTGATTCTGGCCCTCGGCCTCGGAGGAGGGGCGAGTGCAGACGCGTCCGGAAGCGGCGCCGCCGCAGCCGGCCCTGCTGCAGGCGCACCAGCGTCTTCCGTGCCAGCAGGCCCCGGCCGCGTGGTACTGGGCGCTCAGACCAGGACCATCGTCGAGGTCATCGACGGCGCGCTCGAAGTCTTCCACGTGTTCGAGATCGCCAATGTGGCCGAGCACGCCGTGGCGGTGCCGGAGCCCATCGAATTCGCGCTGCCGCCCGACGCTCGCACCGTGACGCTGCTCGAAGGATCCACGCCGCAAGCGCGCATCTTCGAGCGGAAGCTTGTGGTTGCTGGCCCTTTCGCCCCTGGCCGGACGATGGCGCAGGTGGCCTATCGGCTGGCGTACGACGGACCGTCGGCCACGGTGAGCGTTCCGCTGCCGCTGCCGATGATTCAGACCAACCTCATTGTCCGGAAGCTTGGCGACACGCGCGTGGTCGCACCGGTGCTTGCCCAGTCGCGTGAGGCGCAGGCCGAGGGGCGGACGTACTGGACGGGCACCGGGGCCGGGCTCAATGCCGGTGACGTCCTGACGGTGGCTCTGGAGGGACTCCCGTACCACGCCCGTTGGCCCCGCTACACGGCGTTGGCCGCGGCCGGCCTCGTGGTGCTGACCGGGCTCTGGCTCGCGCTCATGGCTCCGGTCAATCCTGCGCGTCGCATTGCCGACCTCGAAGCCCGGAAGCACGCGCTGCTCGACGAGGTACGCCGGTTGGGCGACGCTCAAGAGCACGAGGCCCGGCGGGCGGCGCTGCTCGACGAGCTCGACGGGTTGTACGCACTGCTCGATGCCGAACGCGAGCGCGACGTGCGCGGCGTGCCGGCGGAAGCCGACCCTCGCTCCTGACGATGGCGATGCTCCAGGTGGAGGGCGTCTCGCGGTCGTTCGCGCGACGGCGGGTGCTGCGCGACGTCAACCTGGAAGCGCGGCCAGGCGAGATCGTCGGGGTGCTGGGCCCGAACGGGGCGGGGAAGTCGACCCTGTTGCAGATTCTCGCGGGCCAACTCGCGCCGTCACGCGGCCGGGTCCGCTATCGGCCGACACGGCCCACTGCCTCGACGTCGAAGCTGCCTGCAGGCGGCCTCGCCCCGCACGAGGCCCGACCCTTCCTCGGGGTGCTGGCTCACGAACCGCAGTTGTACGGCGAGTTGTCGTCGGCCGAGAACCTTCGCCTGTTTGCCCGCCTGGCCGACGTACCGGATACCGAGGCGGCGATTGAACGAGCCCTGCACGCCGCACGAGTGGCCGACCGGCGTGACGAACTCGTCGAGCGCTTCTCGCGAGGCATGCGGCAGCGGTTGGCGTTCGAGCGCGCGGCGCTGCACGGTCCGTCCGTGCTGCTGCTGGACGAGCCCTTCACGGGCCTCGACGACGAGAGTGTCGCGCAGTTGCTCGCCCGCCTGCGGGCCATGGCCTCGGAGGGCGTGCTGGTGGTGCTGGCCACGCACGACCTCGACCTGGTCGATGCTTCGCTCGACACGGCGTACGTGCTTCGCGATGGGCGGGTCGTCGCGCTGCCACGTGACACCGTGCTGCGCGAGGCGTACCGGCGATCGCTGGCCGAGCCCACCGGGACTGGCGCCAGTCGCCACTCGCCGCGTGACAGGGGAGTGCCGGCACCCGCGCACGGTGCGGCAGTGGACGACGAGGCTCGCGCCAACGCCGGCGAACCGGTGAGCGCCATCCTGCGCATCGCCAGCGCCATCGTCGGCAAGGACCTGCGCATCGAGTGGCGGCAGCGGGAAGGGCTGCTGACGACGCTCTTCTTCGCAGTGTCGTGTGTGCTCGTGTTCTCGTTCGGACTCGTGCGCGATGGGCGGCCCTTGCCGGACGTGGGGCCCGCCGTGCTCTGGGTGGCAATGGCCTTCGCCGGCACCCTGGCCATGGCCCGGTCGTTCGAGCGCGAACGGGCGGCCGGAACGCTCAGCGCCGTGCTGCAGTCGCCGGCGTCGCGCGCCGGCATCTATCTGGGCAAATGGATGTCGCTCGTCATCCTGCTCCTGACGGTGGACGTCGTGCTGCTGCCACTCGTGAGCCTGTTCTTTCAGATGCCGCTCGTCGATCGATGGTGGCAGGTGATCCCCATGGTTCTGGCAGGCACGGCCGGCTATGCGGCGGTGGGCACCTTGTTTGCCGCGATGCTGTCGCGGACGCGGACGCGTGACGTCCTGCTGCCGGTGTTGCTGTATCCGATGACCGTCCCGGTGATGATTGGCGGCGTCCGCGGGACGTCGGCGGCGATGAGCGAACCCCAACTGCCTGGCTTGGTCGGCATGTGGCTCGCCCTGCTGCTATGCTTTGGCGCGGTGTTCCTGACGGTGGCGTTGTGGACCTTCGATGCGTTGATGACCGACGCCCCGTCCCGTCCCGCACGAGGTGAATGACCGTGCTCGTCCGCAGTGTTCCGGCCGCCCTCGTCGTGGCGCTCGTCATGTTCGCCGTCGCGCCGTGGCTCATCCACCGCGCGCCGTACGAATCGACGATGGGGCTGGCGCAGAAGATCTTCTACTTCCACGTGCCGGCAGGGCTCACGCTGTTTCTGGCCATCTTCGTCTGTGGCGGGGCGAGCCTGTCGTACCTGCGCAAGGGCCGGGCGGCCAGCGACCGCCTTGCCGAGGCGGCGGCGGAAGTGGCGGTGCTCATCGGCGCGATGGTGCTCATCACCGGGCCGCTGTGGGCGCGCAAGTCGTGGGGCGTCTGGTGGGAGTGGGATGCCCGCATCACACAGTCGCTGGTGCTGTGGCTCATCTTCCTCGGCTATCTGGCGCTGCGACGCTTCGGGGGGCCGGGTAGCGAGCGGCTGGCTGCCGGCGTCGCCGTCTTCGGCGCCGTCAACGTGCCGTTCGTCTACTGGTCGGTGAACGTCTGGCGCACGCTGCATCCCAAGACGACGGTGGTGCCGTCGCTCCCGGTGGAGTTCGGCGTGCCCTTCTGGTGGAGCATGACGGCGTTTGTCGCGATGTTCGTGGTGTTGGTGGGGTTGCGTGTGCGGCTCGCCGAGCAGCAGGACGTGCTCGACGACCTCTTGCTGGATGCGGAAGGCAGGCCATGACGACGAAGGTGGGGAGGATGACGCGTGCCGCGGTGCTGTGCCTGCTGATGGCGGCGGCCATGCCGCTCACGGTCGCAGGCCAGGCGCCGACGCCGCCGGCGGCCGTCGACGAGTTCGTGCCGCTCGACCAGTTGCCGCCCGAGGACGAGATCCCGGCCGCGCCGCTGGTGGTGGCGGCCTACTCGGCCATCTGGGTGTTGTTCATGGGCTACGTCTGGCGGCTGTCGCGGCGCCTCACGCAGGTCCAGCGCGACATCGACCAGTTGCGACGGCAGACGTCGGGACCGCCGACCGCCGGCCCGCCCGCGTGACGTGCGGCCGGCACAGGAGTGGCGGGCGTGACCGCAGGACACTTCATCTTCATTCCGGCGGTGCTGCTGGTGGGCATCATCATCGGCTGGATTCTCGGCTCGCGAGCTGCGGCCGACAGCGCCAACAGCCAGCGACGACGCCGGCGTGACGGCGGCGACGTCGCGTGACGGTCAGCGGCCTTCGCCGAGGCGCGTGGCGAGCAGGTCGGGCAGGTGTGCGTCGCGGATGCGGCGCTGCGCGTCGCCGATGTCATACACCTGACGCCGCAACTCCACCGTCTGCGCGTCGGTGTCGATAACGGCATACGCCGCCCGCGGGTCGCCGTCGCGCGGCTGGCCGACTGAGCCCGGGTTGATGAGCCACTGGTCCGCCGGGCTGACCTGCAATGTCGTCCGCTGCCAGCCTTCGCCGGTGGTGACCGTGGGCCGGCCTTCACCGGAGCCGTAGGCGCCCTGCACGTGGGTGTGCCCGAACAGACAGAGGGGACGCCGTCCGAGGGCGGCGGCATCGCGGATGTCGTCAATCCACACCAGGTACTGATCCTCGTCGGCGGGCGCGCCGTGCCACGCCTCGATCCCCTCGTCGATGAGCAGGGGGCCCGCGGGCAGGTCACGCAGGTAGGCCAGCTGTGCGTCGGTGAGCTGCGCGGCACTCCACATCGCGGCCTCCCGGGCGTGTGAGTTGAAGGTCTCGACGGGCATCAGGCCGGCAACGGCCTTGTCGTGGTTACCGCGGACGACCACGTGCGGGGCGAGTGCCCGGATGCGATCGATGACGGCACCGGGGTCGGCACCATAGCCGACGAGGTCTCCGAGGACGACCAGGCGGTCGTAGGACGACGGGGGGCACGCCGCAAGCACCGCGCTCAGCGCGGGCATGTTGCCGTGGATGTCGCTCAGGACGAGGTAGCGCACGGTCGTGACTGCCTAAACGAGCGGAGGCGGGCAACAGAACAGCACCGCAGGATTCAGACCTGACCCCGTGATCGACGTCCGGCAGACCTGACCCCACTGGTGCATCAGGCCCCCAGCTGATGGAGCAGACGCTCGAGGAGGGCGTCGACCGACTGTCCGTCGGCGTCGAGGCGGATGTCGGCCTCGGCATACGTGTGCCGGCGTTCGGCGAAGAGCGCGGCGAAGGCCTCGCGGTTGGCCGCCAGGGGGCGACGTCCGTCCGACGGCACGCGCTGCAGGATGCGGGAGAACGGCGCGTCCAGCCACACCGAGACCCCGTCGGTCTTGATGTCAGCGCGGTTGAGGGGGTGCATGAACGTCCCGCCCCCGGTGGCCACCACCAGCTCGCGTTCGGGCAGGAGCGAGACGAGGACGTCGCGTTCCACGTGTCGGAAGTGGGCCTCGCCACGTCGCGCGAAGATGGCTGACACGCTCATGCCCTCGCGCTGCTCGATGGCGGCGTCGAGGTCCACCACGCGCCAGCCGAGACGGCGTCCGAGGGCACGTGCCAACGTCGACTTGCCCGAGCCCATGAATCCCACGAGGTAGATCTTGTCGAACCGACGGGCCATCATCGGGCAAGGGCAGTCAGCACGTCGAAGAACCCGGGATAGGACACGTTGACGGCGTCGGCCCCGTGGATAACGGTGGCATCGCTGGCGCCGAGTGCCGCGACGGCGAAGGCCATCGCCAGCCGATGGTCGTCACAGGCATCCACCTCGCCGCCGAGCAGTTTGCGGCCACCCCGCACGTGAAAGCCGTCGGGCAGTTCGTCGGCGTCGGCGCCCATGGCGCGCAGGCCGTTGACGAGCGCCGTGATGCGGTCGCTCTCCTTGGCACGCAGTTCCTCGGCGCCGGTGACGTGCAGGTCGCCGCCGTGCGTCGCGAGCGCGGCGAGCACCGGCAACTCGTCGATGAGCGTGGGTACTTCGACCTTGGTGAGGACGAGCCGCCGCTGCGCCCCGTGACGCACGCGCACGCGTCCAATCGGCTCATGCGCCGTGTCGTCGTCGACGGTCGCGTCGATGTCGGCGCCCATGCGGCGCAACACGTCGAAGATGGCGGTCCGCGACGGGTTGAGGCCCACGTCGGGCAGCTCGACGAACGAGCCCGGCAAGGCGGCGGCGGCACACGCCCAGAAGGCGGCCGACGAGACGTCCCCCGGCACCACCATCTGGCCGCCGGTGAGCGCCTGAGGACCACGGATGCGGATGGAACGCCCCTGGTCGCTGGTGTCCACCTGCGCACCGAAGAGGCGCAGCCCGCGTTCGGTGTGGTCGCGGGTCAACACGTCTTCGTCCACCTGCGTCGCGCCCTCGGTCTGCAGGCCCGCGAGCAGGACCGCGGTCTTCACCTGGGCGCTCGGCGTCGGCGTGTGATAGCGCAACGGCTGGAGCCGGCCGCCGTGGATGGTGAGGGGGGCCCGGCCTTCCGGCGCGTCGATGGTCGCGCCCATCTGCGAGAGCGGCGTCACCACGCGCATCATCGGCCGTCGCCGCAGTGACGAGTCGCCGGTGAGGACGCTCGTGAACGGATGCGCGGCGAGCACGCCCGCCAGCATGCGGAGCGTCGAGCCGGAATTGCCGCAGTCGAGCGGCGCCGACGGCGCCTGCAGGCCGGTGAGCCCGCGTCCCACGATCTGGACGGTGGGCACCGCCGCGCCGGTACGGCGATCACGGGCCTCGTGCCGCGAGACGACGACGCCGAGTTGTTCGAGACACGAGAGCGTGGACTGGCAGTCCTGGCCCGGTGCGTAGTGGGCCAGGCGCGAGACGCCGTCGGCCAGCGCGGCGAAGATGGCGTAGCGATGCGAGATGGACTTGTCGCCGGGCACACGCACCACGCCCTGCAGCGACGAGGCGGGCACGACGGTGCGTGTCAGCGTGAATTCGGCAGGCATGACGCATCACTGTAGCATTCGCGGCGCAGCGTGTATCATCTGTCGCAATCGAGGCCTCATGACCGATGTGCGGCGTGTCTTCCGGCTGAATCTGCAGAGCCATCTCGACGTCCTCGACTACGTCCAGGTGGTGTGTGACCGCCTGTGCGCGATGGCGCATCTCGACGAGGACGCCGAGCACTGGGTCGGCGTGGCGGTGCGCGAGTCGGTCATCAACGCCATCAAGCACGGCAACCACGAGTCGCCGGACAAGCAGGTGCACGTCGAGTTCGCCTTCGTCGAGGGCGACGACGCGCGGCATCTCGAGATTCGCGTGCAGGACGAGGGCGAGGGCTTCGACCCAGACGAGGTGGCCGACCCGCTGGCACCCGAGAACCTTCTCAAGTCGAGCGGCCGCGGCATCTTCTTCATGCGCAGCTTCATGGACGAGCTCGTGCTGCAGCGGCGTCCTGAAGGCGGCATGGAGGTGCGGATGCGCAAGCAACTGCCGGCCGCGTGATGGCGCACGATCCGCGCCTGCTCGCCCTGGCCATCGACGCTGTCCTCGAGGCCGGCCGCATCCAGCTCCAATATTTCGGCGGGCCGATGCGCGTCGACAAGAAGGGCGAGATCGATCTCGTCACGGAAGTGGACATCGCCGTGGAGCGGCAGTTCCGCGCGCGCGTGGCCGAGCAGTTCCCCGACCATCAGGTGCTCGGCGAAGAACTGCAGGAGGACGAGGCGCAGCGGCGTCCGGTGCCCGGACATTGCTGGGTGTTCGACCCGGTGGACGGGACGACGAACTTCGCGCACGGGCTGCCGATCTTCTGCGCGTCGCTCGGCCTCGAGATCGACGGCCGGGTAGAGGTGGGCGCCGTCTACGACCCCACGCGGCGGGAGTTGTTCACGGCCGAGCGCGGCCAGGGTGCGCGGCTGAACGGCGTGCCGCTGCAGGTGTCGCACACCGCGACGGTGAGCGAAGCGCTCCTCGTGACCGGATTTCCCTACGACGTGCGGCAGGAGGGCAGCGACATCCTGGGGCTGTTCGGCCATTTCATCCGACGCAGTCGTGCCGTGCGTCGGCTGGGGTCGGCGGCGCTCGATCTCTGCTATGTGGCGGCGGGGCGGCTCGACGCCTATTGGGAGTCGCGGCTGAAGCCGTGGGACACCTGTGCCGGCGCGCTCATCGTCGAGGAGGCTGGCGGAGTCGTGACGAGGTGGGACGGGTCGCCGTACCAGTCGCGTGACGTCGCCCTCGTCGCCTCCAACGGGCACCTCCAGCGTGAGATGCTCGCGGAAATTGCCGCATTCCAGCAGCAACGCACTGGAAATCGGACGTCCTGACCTCAGCGCAGGACACCGTCCGGGCAATTCGGGGGCTCCGCACGAGCGACCGTCGGGCACGTCCCTTGCAGAACCAGCGTCCGAGCAGTGATTGGTGGCCGTGCAGCGCGCATTGGGCGTGCGAGCCGGATTCGGCGGCCGCGTGGGGAGTCGACGTCATGATGCGACGGGTTGTAGTGAGTGGGCTGGTGGCCGTGCTGGCGAGCGTGAGTCCGGCGATGGCGCAGGACTCGGTGTTCGGCGTGAACGTGGGCGGCTTCCTGTTGAAGGGCGAAGACGGACGCTCGCGAGACGATGCGCTGTCGAACAACCTCTCGTTCCTCTCGTTCGACCTGGCCGACTTCAATGGGCTGGTCATCGGCGGCGACTACCTCGTCAGCATCGGGTCGTTCGTCGAGGCGGGCGTGGGCGTCGGGTTCTACCAGCGTACCGTGCCGAGTCTGTACAGCGACTTCGTGGATTCGGACGGCAGTGAGATCGAGCAGGACCTCAAGTTGCGGGTGATCCCCGTGACGGCCACCGTGCGGTTCTTTCCCTTGACCCGGGATGCGGGGCTGCAGCCCTATGTCGGAGGCGGTGTGGCCTTCAACCGGTGGCGCTACAGCGAGACCGGCGAGTTCGTCGACTTCAGCGACGGCGCAATCTTCCGCGACAACTTCGTGGACGAGGGCACGACGACGGCCCCGGTGTTTCTGGGGGGCCTGCGGTTTCCGCTGGGCGCGTCGGCGCTGCTCGGCGGTGAGTACCGCTACTCACGAGGCAAGGCGGACCTCGATCCCGCGCTGGGATTTGCGGGAGAGACGCTGGACATCGGCGGCAACACGTTCCTGGTGACGCTGCAGTTCAGGTTCTGAGACAAGGTTGGGGTCAGACCTGCCGCATGGTGTGCTGGGGTCAGACCTGCGGGACGCCGGACCTGGGGTCAGACCTGCAGCGCGTCGCTACTGGGGTCAGACCTGATCGGTGAGGGGTGCGGACGAATCTGACCGCGTCCCTCGCCCACGAGCCTCATCCTGCTGGCGCGACGGGACCGACCCGCGTCGCCGGCCCATGTTGCCGTGGCGCGGCGCTCCCGACGCGCCGATACAAGGCGACGCCACCTCCTTCGCACCGCCGTTCGAAGCCGTCCAGGTAAGACGGGTCCTCGGCGAGGCGCGCGGCAAACATGTCGCCGCCCTCAGCCCGCTCCTCGAGCAGCCACCAGGTGACGTGGTGCGCCGGCGCGTCGATGGCGGCGTACCAGATGTCCCCGATGCCCTCGTGCACGAAGTCGCGCAGCGCGAAGCCGTCCACAGAGAGTTCCTGCATGTAGTGCGCGAGGGCGCCCATGCTGACGAGGATCGGTTCGCCCTGCCACTCCTGCATCAGGCAGGCGGTCACGTCCCGACGGGCGGCCTGATTGCTTCGGTCCCACTGCGCTTCCTCGAGCATGGGCGAGGTCAGCCCCAGCGGCCGACGGTCGGCCGCCAGCAGCCCCAGCACCACGAGCGCGCCGACCCATCGCGCTTTGCGGGGCAGCGTCGCGATGAGCAGCCCATTGAGGGCGGCGGTGGCCGCCAGGAGGGGCACCATGTAGCGGATCCGGAACGGGTGTCCGCTGATGAACGCGTAGAAGGGCAGCGCGGCGCAGCCGCAGAGCGCCAGCGCAAACCACCACGTCCGCCGACGCGGCGAGCGGACGCCTTCGACCAGCACGACGAGCGCCGCCAGCCCCGCCAGCCAGGTGGCCGGCCAGCCGGCGATGCGCCCGAGGCCCCACCCCACCTGCGTCAGCGCGAGCAGGGGATCGCCATGCGCGGGATTTTCGGCGACGTAGAAGCCGCCGGTGACCAGCCACGCGCCGACGGTGGCCTTGCTCAGCACGAGGAAGCCGAGGAAGGCGCCAAGGGGCCAGATGCCAACGCGCGCGACGCGGGCGATGGCGAGGGGGGCGGAGAGGGGCACGTGGGCAGCACGCGGCAGGTCTGACCCCGCGGCGACACGCGGCAGGTCTGACCCCGCAACGGTACGATTCAGGTCTGACCCCACAACGGCACGCCGCAGGTCTGACCCCGGCAGCCACCCCGGCCGCCATACCACCACCGCCGCGACGGCTAGCGCCGCCGCCGTCACCGGCCAGCTCTCGTATCGCGTCAGGCACGCCAGCGCCAACGCAAGACCGGCCGGCCACGCTCGACCGACGCCCCCCGTCTCGGCCCACCGCGCCAGCAGCACCACCCCAAGGACTGTCAGCCCGAGCAGCAACGCCTCGGTCATCGGCGTGGCCTGCAGGTAGAGAAGGTCTGGCTGCAGCAGGAACACCGCGGCCGTCACGACGCTGGCCGCGAGCACACCCGTGCTCCGCTGGACGTACCACACCAGCGCCACCGCGGCCGTGACGAACGAGAGGAGCGAGATCGCGATCCCCGACCCCCCCGTGCGATACCACGCGTCCACCTGGACCGGCAGCGCGTTGAGCACATGCGGCAGCGGCAGCCAGACGGCCCCGATCTGCCGCCAGCCGGGCGTCAGACTGTCGAAGATGCGCCGTGCCACCACCAGGTGCGCCTTGGCGTCGTAGTGGCTCAGCGTCAGGTCGTGCGCGGCGTAATACCAGGTGGCTGCCAGACCCAGCAGCGTGGCGACGATGGCGGTGGCAACGAGAAGCGGACGAAGGTGTGCGGAGGGAGTCACTCGTGGTCTACTAGTGGCGCCATAGTACATCGGCCCCCCTCCCGCGGCGGCCGGGCCTCTCCCTGTCCCGCTCATGTCGCGTATCGTCGCCGCCCTTCAACAGTTTGCCCAGTCGCTGGGCGCCCCCGGTCTCCTCCTCGTCGCCTTCATCGACTCGTCCTTCCTCTCGCTGCCGCAGGTCAACGACCTCCTCATCGTCATGATGGTGGCCGACCGCCCCGGGGCCTGGCTGCTGTATGCCACGGCCGCCACCGTCGGCTCGGTGCTCGGGTGCCTCGTGATGTACGGCCTGGCGCGGAAGGGCGGCGAAGCGCTGCTGCACAAGTGGATGAGCGCTGGTCGCGTCACCCGTGGCATGGAGCAGTTCCAGCGCTGGGGCCTGCTGGCGGTGCTCGTGCCGGCCATCCTGCCCCCGCCGGCGCCCTTCAAGATCTTCGTGCTCCTCGCGGGCGTGGCCAAGGTGCCGCTGCCCAAGTTCATTGCCGCCGTCGCCCTCGGCCGCGGCTTTCGCTACTACGGCGAAGCGCTCCTGGCACGGTGGTACGGGGCCCAGGCGATGACGTTTCTCGAGGCCAATGCCACTCCCGTCTCGTTGGCGCTGGCAGGCCTCATCGTCGTCGGCGCGCTGGTCTACATCGTGGTCGGCCGGCGTCGGAGGGCCGCAGGCCGTACGGTATAATCCGGGGTTTCACTGATGCCGCCCGAAATCTCCCTCGTCATCCCCGTCTACAACGAAGCGCCAAACCTGGAGGCGCTCCATGCGGAGGTGACCGCGGCCCTCGAGGGCTGGGGCCGCTCCTACGAAGTACTGCTCATCGACGATGGCAGCACGGACGGGAGCGCGGCCATCCTGCGGCAGTTGCAGGCAGCCGACCCGCGGCTGCGCGTCATCCGGTTCCGGCGGAACTTCGGCCAGACGGCGGCGTTTTCGGCCGGCTTCGCGCACGCCCGCGGCTCGATCATCATCACGTCGGACGGCGACCTGCAGAACGACCCCCACGACATCCCGATGCTCGTGGCGCGCCTCGAGCAGGGGGCCGACATCGTCTGCGGCTGGCGGCGCGACCGGAAGGATCGATTCCTCACGCGACGCGTGCCGTCGATGATTGCCAATGCGCTCATCTCTCGGGCGACGGGCGTGCAGTTGCATGATTACGGATGTTCCCTCAAGGCCTTCCGCGCCGAAGTCGTCAAGCCCCTGCGGTTGTACGGCGAGATGCACCGTTTCATTCCCGCCATCGCGAGTGAACACGGCGTGGTGGTCGAGGAGGCGGTGGTCAACCACCGCGCCCGCCGCGCCGGCGCCTCGAAATACGGCCTCTCCCGCACCATCCGCGTCATCCTCGACCTGGTGACGGTCAAGTTCCTGCTCAACTACGCCACCCGTCCGCTGCAGATCTTCGGCCTGGTGGGGCTGTCGATGGGCGGGCTGGGCGGCCTCATCATGGTGTATCTCGCCTGGATGCGCCTCATCGAACGGCAGGCCATTGCAGACCGGCCGCTGCTGCTGTTCGGCATCCTGCTGGTGTCGTCGGGGCTGCAGTTGCTCACCATCGGACTGCTCGCCGAGTTGCAGGCCCGCACCTACCACGAGTCGCAGGACAAGCCGACCTACGCGATCCGCGAGATCCTCGAGACGCCCGGGGCACGCCTTCCGCCCGCGGCGCCCATCGTGTCGTCGCCCGGGACGCCGGAGCCATCGACGACGCCGGCGGGCGCGGGAGCGGTACGCGGGTGAAAGCGGCACGGCCGCCCGACGACCGCATCACGGTCATTCAGCGGGAGTTGTTCGACGAGCGCAAGTCGAAGGCGGCCCGCTACGCCGACCTCATCGTCGGTCGTCCCGGCTGGGGCGCGCTGCTCAAGTACGAACTCGTCATCATGCTGTGCGCGAACCTGCCGGGCGCGCTCGGCCTGCTCCTGCGTTCCAAGCTCTACCCCCTGCTACTCGGCTCGGTCGGCCGCAACGTCACGTTCGGCCAGCACGTGGTGCTCCGGCATCCGCACAAGATCCACATCGGCGACAACGTGGTCGTCGACGATGGCTGCTGCCTCGACGCGAAGGGCGTGGACAACGACGGCATCCGGATCGGGTCGGGTGTCTTCCTCGGACGCAACGCCATCCTCAGCTGCAAGAACGGCAACATCGTGATCGGCGACGAGGCCAACATCGGCTTCAACACCGAGATCTTCTCGGCGTCCACCGTCACCGTCGGCCGCAAGGTGCTGATTGCCGCCTACACGTACCTCGTGGGCGGCGACCATCTCTACGATCGCGTGGACGTGCCCGTGCTCGACCAGGGGCGCACGGCGGCCGGCATCGCGGTGGGCGACCATGTGTGGCTGGGCGCGCACGTGGTCGTCACTGATGGCGCGTCCATCGGGCGCGACGCGATCATCGGCGCCGGCGCCGTCGTCGTCGGCGCCATCCCGGAGTTCGCGATCGCCGTCGGCACGCCGGCGCGGGTCGTGCGCGACCGGCGGGAGGCGCCCGAATGAGGCGTCGCACCTGTCTGCGTCCGCACGGGCGCGTCTCGACCGTACGAGCCATCGCGCCGGGCGTGGCCCCATCCACCCCCAGTCCCACCTGATCATGTGCGGCATCGTCGGCATCGCCACTCGTGACCCGTCGCAGCCGGTTTCCGCCGTCGACGTCCAGCAGATGGTGCGGACGCTCGTCCACCGCGGCCCCGATGAGGAGGGCACGGTCGCGGCCACGGGCGCCGGCCTCGGGATGCGCCGGCTCTCGATCGTCGACCTCTCCGGCGGACAGCAACCCTTCTGGAACGAGACGGGCGACGTCGTCGGCGTCGGGAACGGCGAGATCTACAACTTCGCTGAGGTGCGTGCGCGTCTGGAGGCGCGCGGCCACCGGTTTCGGTCGCACTCCGACATCGAGGTCGCGGTACACGCGTACGAGGAGTACGGTGCCGATTGCTTCGCGCACCTGAAGGGGATGTTCGCGCTGGCCATCTGGGATGGCCGCACGCAGACCCTGCTTGCGGCGCGTGATCGCGCGGGCGAGAAGCCGCTGTTCTACGCCGACACGCCGAGTGGCCTGTTCCTGGCCTCGGAGGTGAAGGCACTGCTCGTACGCCCCGAGATTCCGCGCACGCTGGATCTCGCCGCCCTCGACCAGTACCTCACCTACGAGTACGTCATCGCGCCGCACTCGATGCTGGCGGCGGTGCGTAAGCTGCCGGCTGCGCATTACCTCCGCTACCATCGGGGCCAGCTCGACATCCACCGCTACTGGGATGCCGGCGGGATTGCGGTCAGGCCCTGGGCCGAGGCGCAGGCCGTCGAGGCGGTGCGGGCGGCCTTCGCGCGTGCGGTGGACAGCCAGATGATGGCGGACGTGCCCGTCGGCGTCTTCCTCTCCGGCGGCATCGACTCGAGTGCCATCGTCGCCGAGATGTCGGCAGCCGCGACGCGACGCGGCGTCACGGTGAGCAGCTTCAGCCTCGGCTTCGACGACGGCAGCTACAACGAGCTCCCGTATGCGCGCGAGGTGGCCGCGCGGTTCGAGACGACGCATCACGAGGACATGGTGCGGCCCGATGTGGCGGGCATGTTCGATCATCTCGTCACGCACCTCGACGAGCCGTTTGCCGACGTCTCGTTCTTCCCGACGTACCTCGTGTCGCAGCTGGCCCGGCGTCACGTGAAGGTGGTGCTCGGCGGCGACGGCGGTGACGAACTGTTCGGCGGGTACGACGCCTACGTGGCGCAGCGACTGGCGGCGCGCCTGCAGGGTGTGGCGCCGAAGGTCGTGTGGCGACTCGCCGAGCAGGCCGCCGGGCTCGTCCGGCCACAGGCCCGGAAGAAGGGCGCGATCAACAAGGCCAAGCGGTTCATCGAGGGCATGGCGTCCGGCGACCCCGCCATCGGGCACTACCGCTGGATGACGTTTCTCGGGCCGCGATCGCGGCAACGCCTCTATCATCCCGCCCTGGTAGGAGAGCTCGCGCACGCGGACGTGCACCGGGAAGTGCGAGACGCGATCGGCAGCTACCAGGCAGACGACCCGGTCAACCGTGCGCTGTACGCGGACCTGCGCATCTACCTGGCCGACGACATCCTCGTGAAGGTCGACCGGATGAGCATGGCCTCGTCACTCGAGACACGTGCGCCGTTTCTCGACACCGACCTGATGGAACTGGTGTTCTCGATGCCAGGCTCGCTCAAGGTCAGAGGCAGCGAGCGCAAGTACGTGCTCAAGCAGGCGCTGCGTGGCGTGCTGCCCGAACGCATCCTGACCAGGCGGAAGGAAGGCTTCAGCATCCCGATGAAGCAGTGGCTGCGCCGCGACCTGCAGCCGTTGATGCGGACGCTGCTTTCGCCCGAACGTATTGCGGCACGCGGGCTGTTCAACGGCGCCGAGGTCACGCGCATGATCGAGTCGCACGTGGCCGGCCGGGCCAACTACGCCCACCAGCTGTTCTCGTTGATGGTGTTCGAGCGGTGGGCCGAACACATCGGCTCCTCGTGACGGGGATGCGCTACGCGCCTGCGAGTTAGTAGGTGCGGGTGAAGGCCGCGATCTCCTCGGCGCGCCGCGACGGCGTCCACGAGAGGCGCTCGGCCATCAGGTCGGCGGCGGCCTCCACGACATCGACGCCAGGATAGCCACGGGCGCCCGCGTCGGTGCGCCGAAGCAGGACGTCGCTCAGCCGCACCGCCATCTCGCTCGCCACGGCATAGACCACCTCGGCCCGGGTGACGCTGCACGAGGCACCCAGCGGCGCCGCCAGTGCCGGCCGCGCGGTCATCAGCGCCAGCACCAGGCCATGATGCGTGCCGTACGTGTGTACCAGGCGCGCCACGTCCACGTCCACGCGGCCTGCGGCCGCCACGCTGTCGCGCACGTACTGATCGATGCGGTCGATGGCGCCGCCGTCGAGACGGGTCCGTGCGGTGTCCGAAGCCGGCAGGCTGCGCCCGAGCATCCGACCGACCAGGTCGATGGCGCGCTCCGCTGAGCGACGTGCGGTGGTGTAGCGCACGCCGACGAGGGAGGCGAGGCCGGGCAGGCCGTCCTGGGCGTGGTCGACGATCGGGCTGTGCCGGAGGAGGACGACGCGATCGGGCTGCGCGGTGGTGGCGGGCAGCAGCCCGCGATGCACGAGGCGGATGTCGCGCGAGGTCAGGTCGACCCCCGGGAACGCGCGGTTGAGATCGTCGAGCAGCCGAGTCACGTCGTCACGGCGGGGCGTGACGTCGTCGCCGCGGCGCGTCCACGGGTCGTGGCTGGTGCCGGCAATCGTGGCGTCGTGCCAAGGTGCGAGGAAGAAGAGTCGCCCGCGCGACGTGCCGCCCACCGCGTGGGTGGTGGCGATGGGGCGCACCACGAGGTTCATCCCAATCGACCACGCGGGCACGAGCTTGCGCGGACGAGGCAGGACGCGCGCCAGCCATTCGTCGGTCCAGCCGCCCGCGGCCACCAGCACGCTGCGTGCCCGAACGGGCATGGCCGTGTCGCGCAGCCGATCGAGGGCCATCACGCCCTGCACGCGGCCACCCGTCGAGAGCAGCGACGTCGCCTCCACGTAGTTGGCCCCGACACACCCTGCCTTGACGGCCGAGGCCACGAACGCGAGGCCCGCCCGCTCGCTGCTCCGCAACTGCGCATCGTGCCAGACGATGCCCCCGGTGACGTCGGTGGGGTCGATCGCCGGATGCAGGCGCAGGCACTCGTCGCGCGAGATCAGCCGGCTCGCGGGGAGATGGCGGCCGGGGTCGTCCAGGCGATTGCGGTCGAAGGCCAGCAGGTCGTAGGCCGCGAAGTAGGCGCGCATCAGCCAGCGGTGCTGGCGGCCGGTGCGATACGTGGGCACCAGAAAGGGCAGGGGCCGCAGCAGGTGCGGCAGCATGAAGGCGAGGGCGCGGCGCTCCTCGAGGTACTCGCGCACCTCGCCCACGTGCCCGCGCTGCAGCGATCGCACGCCGCCGTGCACCGTCTTGGCGTTGTTGAACGAGGTGCCGCTGCCGAAGTCGGCCTTGTCGATGAGCGCGACGCGCAGCCCACGACGGGTGGCGTCCCAGGCCGCCGCGGCACCATAGATGCCGCCCCCGATCACCAGCAGGTCGAACTCGTCGCTGGTGAGCCGCTGCAGATCGCGTCTCACGCCGCAATATTCTACGATAGCGGGATGTCAGCTCCCCCGACGGCCGCTCCGGGTGCCTCCACCATCGACGCGATAGCGCGGTACTGGAACACGCGCATCCACGATCTCGAGATGACCACCCATCCGGTGGGCACGCGCGCCTTCTTCGACGACCTCGACGACTATCGGTTCGACAAGCTGCACTACCTGCCGCGTCTCGTGGACTTCGGCGGGTTCGCGGGCAAGCGACTGCTGGAGGTGGGTTGCGGCATCGGCACCGACCTGGTGCGGTTTGCGCGCGGAGGCGCCAAAGTCACCGGCGTGGACCTCTCGGAGACGGCCATCGACCTGGCACGGCGCAACTTTGCGCTGCACGAGGTGGAGGCCGACGCCCTGCAGGTGGCCAACGGCGAGGCGCTGCCGTTTGCCGACGACACCTTCGACGTCGTGTACGGCCATGGGGTGCTGCAGTACACGGCCGACGCGGCACGGCTGGTCCGCGAGGCGCACCGGGTGCTTAA
>JAEZDP010000264.1 GCA_023418055.1 Acidobacteriota bacterium | reverse complement strand
CCGCCAGAGGCGCGCAATCCGGTGCAGGCGGAGATGCGCCTGCTGACAGAAGCCACGCGTGACTGGGTGACGGCCATCGCTCAGCACGACCTGGCCAGCATTCCGGACGGAATCGCCCGGGTGCATGCGGCCAGGCTGGTGACCGAGGCCGCATTGGAGGACGGTACCTATCTCCCACCCAAGGGGGGCGCCGGCGCCGTCGACGCATTCGTCCAGACCGACGAAGCCTTTCACGACGAGCTCGTGAAGCTGTTGCAGGCCGCGAAGGCCAACGACCTTCCTGCGGCGACCCGGCAGTTGGGCGTGGTGCTCGAAGGGTGCACCACCTGCCACATTCAGTACCGCTTCTGACCGGCTCGGCGGCCGTTCGACTCACGTGATGCCGCCGCCCTCAGGGCGCGAACCACCGGATGCAGAACTGGCAGAACGCGGCGCCCACCAGGGTCATCGAGAGACCCCACACGAGCAGGCCCCGGAAGAGCCTGGCGACGTCCTCGCCTTCTGGTGCGGCAGCGATGCAGAGCGCGCCCAGCGTGGAAAGCGGCGAGACGTCGACAAGGGCGGCGCCCACGTTGATGCTCAGCGCAATCTGCAGCGGATCGCCTCCTCCCAGGCGCTCGACGAGGGCCGGCACGGTCGGGAGGAACGTGGGATACACCACGCCTGACGTCGAGCTGTAGGTCGAGATCGCGCCGGTGATGAACGCGATGATGCCGTTGACGGAGGCAGGCGAGGCCACGGCGGCCAGCGCTGTGCTGAAGAGGTCGAGCCCGCCAGTCGCCTCGAGCAGGCCGACGAGCGTGCTCACGCCGCACACGAGCAGGATGACTGCCCACGGCACGTGCCGCAGCATCCCGTCGTTGTCGGCCGCACCGAGCAGCACGAGCAGGGCGGCGGCGGCAAACGCCGCGAGGCCGAGGTCGGCGCGCAGGGCGACGACCGACCCCACCCATCCGGCGGCCACCACCAGCGTGACGACGTGCCGGCGCTCGAAGCCGGCCCACGGCGGCAGGGTCACCGCCGTGTCCGTTGCACGCAGCAGACGGGGCCCTCCGAAGATCGCCCACGCCAGCACGCCCACCAGGACATGTGCCACGAAGTTGGCGGTCCAGACCGTCCAGGCAAAGCCGTCGAGGCCCACTTTGGTCATCGAGGCCTCGACGATGACGCCCACGGCGCTGAACGGAGACAGGTTGCCGGCGTTCGCGCCGTTGCCGATCATCAACGCCACGAGCAACGCCGGCACACCGGCGCGTACGCCCGCCGCCATCCCCAACGGCGCGAGGAGCGCCACCGTCGCGATGGCGCCAGGCCCCATCGTGCTGATGCCACAGGCGAGCAGGAACAGCACCAGCGGCAGCCACGTGGGCCGGCCACCGCCCGCGCGAAGCGCACGGGCGGTGAGCACTGCCATCGTCCCGTTTGCCTGCATCAGCCCGAAGAGCAGTGTCACGCCGAGCAGCGTAACGAAGAGCGACGACGGGAACAGCGCGACCAGCGCGTCGGCACGCCACCCGGCGCCGTACACGGCGATTGGCCAGGCGAGTGCGACGGCCAGGACGCCGACGTTCACCCGCGTGCCGAGGCTGGCGAGCATCACGACGACCAGCGCGGCTACTGAGAGGCCGGCCGGGCTCATGTCAACAACTGCTTCTGCACCTTGCCCAATGCCGTGCGCGGCAACGCGTCCACACGGACGAACCGATGCGGCACCTTGAACGAGGCGAGGGTCGCACGCAAACGCGCGGCCAGCTCGTCGAGGTCCACCCCATCCTCACACACGAGGTACGCGACAGGCACTTCGCCCCGTGCCGCATCCGGCCTGCCGACAACGGCCGCCTCCCGTACCCCCTCGCAGGTCGTCAGCAGATCCTCGATCTCGCGGGGGTAGACGTTGAAGCCGCTCGTGATGATGAGATCGCTGCGGCGGCCCTCCAGGGTGATGTAGCCGTCGGCGGACCGCACGCCGACATCTCCCGTGCGGAACCAGCCATCCTGGAATGCGGCGGCCGTGGCCTCGGGCTGTCGCCAGTAACCGGCACAGACGTTCGGGCCGCGCACCCACAACTCCCCCGCGTCGCCTGCGCCAGTGACGTTTCCGTGTTCGTCGCGAATCTCGACGGCCACCATCGGCAGCGGCAAGCCCACCGTGCCGGCACGCCGCTCGCCACACAGCGGATTGCTGACGTTCATCAGCGTTTCGGTCATCCCGTAGCGCTCGAGGATGACGTGCCCGAACCGCTCGGCGAACGCCTCGAACACGTGCGTCGGGAGCGGCGCCGACCCGGAAACGAACAGCCGCATGCGTGCGCCGATCGCCCTGGCCCGCTCGGGCGGTGCGTCGAGAAGCCGCACGTACATGGTCGGCACGCCGAAGAAGAGCGTCGGCTGATAGTCGTCGAACCAGTCGAGCACCCTCGCCTGGTCGAAACGCTCGACGAGGCGCATGTGACAGCCGCTGGCCAGCCAGCACTGGACGCCGTTGCCGAGGCCATGGACGTGAAACAGGGGCAGGGTCGCCAGGTAGCGGTCATCGGCGCTGATGCCCCACGCGGTGACGAGGGTGAGCGCATTCGCGGCGATGTTGCCCTGGGTGAGGACCGCGCCCTTGGCCCGGCCCGTCGTGCCCGAGGTGTAGACGAGCGCGACGGGCGTGGCCGCCTCTCCGCGCACCGGCGGCGGCGGTGTGGTCGTACCCATGGCTTCGCGCTCGAGGCTGTCGGCGTCCCACACCGGCGTGCCGGCCGGCACCATGTCGGCGCGGTCGGCGGTGGTCACCACGGCCACTGGCGCGGCGTCGGCGACGATGTGACCGACTTCGCCCGTGCGATACAGGATGTTGATGGGCACCACGATCGCGCCGAGCTTCACGACCGCGAGCCACAGGTCGATGACCAGCAGCCTGTTGGGTAAGTAGAACGCGACGCGATCACCCTGTCCGACGCCACGCGCCGTGAGCGCGGCGGCCAGGCGGTCGGAACGGGCGTCGACCTCGCCGAACGTCAGCGAGAGAATGGTCCCGTCCTGCTGGACGACGTCGAGCGCGGGCCGGTGAGCCTGTCCGCGCAGGGCGTTCGCGTAGAGATCAATCAACGACACGAGCGGCGAGTCCTGGCACTCACGGTGCGTCGTCCGACCCGATGGTGCCGCCCTCGCCTTCGAGCCGCACGATCTGGCGGACGTCGGACCGCGTGAACTTCAGCCTGACGCCAGCGCCCATGCCGTCGGCCTCTTCGACGACCAGGACACCGAAGTGGCCCAATCCCCGCGTGACGGCCTCGATCTCCGCCTCGTCGGTCACCCAGGCACTGCCGCCGGCTTCCAAGCGGCACAGGGTGTCGACAGGCAGCCCACACGCAGCCGCGAAGTCTTCCCGACTCACGCCAACCAGGGCTCGTGCCGCCCGTATCACGCGTCCGCTCACTTGCAGCATGGCGCTCATTGTAAGACGTCGGCGCCGTGCTGTCGGCGATCGTCACTCGGAGCGATCGTCTGTGAGCAGTTGCTGCCAGCGTGCCGCGTCTTCCGGGCGGCCACGCGCGGTGTAGAGGGCCACCAACCGCCGCCGCGCGTCGGCGACGATGGCCGACTCGTCGCCAAGCACGGTTGCGAGGTCGCGCTCGGCATCGAGCAGCAGCGGTTCCGCCTCGGCGAGCCGCCCGGCCAGGACGAGATGGCC
>JAEZDP010000189.1 GCA_023418055.1 Acidobacteriota bacterium | reverse complement strand
GGCCCGGGCCTCGCCATACGCCTCTGGGACGAGCGGGACCGCCTGCGCCCGTACCGTGAGCCCGAGATCCGCCGCGTCGATCTTGCGCCGCTGCTGCTGTCGGTGCTCGCCTGGGGCTCGTTCGACGAAGTGCAGTGGCTCGAGCCTCCGGACGCCTCGCGGTTGAGCACGGCGCGGGCGCTGCTGCGCCGCCTCGGGCTCGTGGACGCGAGGGACAGGTTGACGTCTACAGGAGAGACCGTGCAGCGGCTGCCCCTGCACCCACGCCTCGGCCGCCTGCTGGAGGACGCGTCGTATGCGCATCCCGCGCGCCTTGCCGTTGCCGCCCTCTCGGAGCTGCGCGAGCTGCGAGGCGATGGCGTCACCACGCAGTGCGACCTGTGGACGCTCGTCGGCGACGACGGCCGCCGGCTTCCTCCCCAGGTCGTGCGCCTGGCAGACAGGTTAGCGTCTCCTTACCGTCAGACCGGCACCGCGCGTGCGCTGGCGCTCACCGAGGAGGCGTTCCGCAAGGCGGTGCTGGCCGCCTATCCCGACCGGGTCGCCCGCCGCCGCGAACTGTCCGGCCCGCGTGTGCAGATGTCGTCGGGCACCGGCGCCGTCCTCACGCCCGACAGCGGCGTGCAGGCGGAGTGGCTGGTCGCGCTCACCGCCCAGTCGGGCAATGGCCCCGACGCGCGCATCTCGATGGCCACCGCGGTCGACAAGCAGTGGTTGACGCCGACCCACCGCGAGACGGCGCTGTTTGTCGACGAGGCCGGTGTGCTGCGTGGCGTCCGACGAGACCTGTACGACGCGCTGGCGTTGCACGAAGAGTCGGTTGCGCCGCCAGCGGAGGCCGCAGCCGCGACGCTCGCGGCGGCGTGGCTCTCGAGGCCACACCCTGCCGAGGCGACCCGCCTGCTCGCGCGCCTGCGCTTTGCCGACATGGACGTCGACCTGCCGGACCTCGCCACACGCGCGGCATCTGGCTGCCGGCGTCTCGACGAGGTGCATCTCCACGCCGGACTGACGTGGCAGGCGCAGCAGACCCTCGATCGCCTGGCCCCCGACCGGCTGGCGTTGCCCAGCGGACGCGCCGCGCGCCTCGACTACCGCGACGATGGCGAGGTCGTGGCCGCCGTCAAGCTGCAGGAGCTGTTCGGCTTGGCCGACTCGCCGCGACTGGGCGAGCGGCAGCACCCGGTGCTGTTCGAGTTGCTCGCCCCGAACGGCCGGCCCGTCCAGACGACACGAGACCTCCGCAGTTTCTGGACGACCACGTACCAGGAGGTACGGAAAGAGCTTCGCGCACGCTACCCGAAACACCCCTGGCCCGAAGACCCATGGACCGCGACGGCGACGCATCGCACGACACGTCGATGATGTCGATGGACGGCTCGCCGAGCCGTCCCTAACCCACCCTGCGTAGCACGAAACACTTCAGGTAGTACGTCTCAGGCACACCCAGCAGCACGGGATGGTCGCGGCTCTGCATCCGCTTCTCGACGACCGCCACCGGCACGCCGGCGTCGAGCGCCGCGCTCAGCACCACCCCGCCGAACATGCCCTCGTCCACGTGCGCCGAGCAGGTGCAGGTGACGAGGTGTCCACCGGGGTTGAGCAGCTTCAGCGCGCGCAGGTTGATCTCCTTGTAGCCCGCGAGCGCCTTCGGGACGGCCTTCCGCTGTTTGGCGAACGCCGGCGGGTCGAGCACGATCGTGTCGAAGCGCTCGTCGGCCCTGTCGTATTCGCGCAGCACGTCGAAGGCATTGCCCACCTGGGCGTCGACGTTGCCGATGCCATTGCGCGCCGCGTGAGCGTTCAGCCGCTCGATGGCGGCCTCCGACGCGTCTATGGCCGTGACGTGGTCGCAGGCGGCGGCCATGGGCAGCGCGAACCCGCCCTCGTAGGTGAAGGCATCGAGTGCCCGCCCCCGTGCGTAGGCCACGGCCGCGGCGTGGTTCTCCTGCTGGTCGAGGAACGCGCCCGTCTTCTGCCCGCCCCGCAGGTCGACATCCCGCTCGATGCCGCCCTCCCGAATGACGACGCGCTCGGGCACGTCACCGTAGGCCACCGCCACCTCTCGCTCGAGCCCCTCGAGCAGGCGCACCTTCGGGTCGTTGCGCAGCAGCACGCCGCGCGGCTGCGTGAGCTCGACGAGGGCCTGCACGATCTCCTCCCGACGGCGGTCGGTGCCCTGTGACAGCGTCTGCACGACCAGCACGTCGTCGTACTGATCCACCACGAGCGAGGGCAGGAGGTCGGCCTCGGCGTGCACCAGGCGTCGTGCGGTGCCTTCGAGGCGCAGTCTGTCGCGGGTCGCGATAGCCGCCGACAGGCGACGGCGCCAGAACGTGGCGTCTATGGGATCGTCTCGGCGGGTCAGCAGGCGCAGGGCAATCTGCGACTCGGTCGAGTACAACGCCTGCCCGAGGAACGCGCCCCGGGGGTCCACGACCCCGACGATGGCGCCACGGTCAGCACCGGGCGGCACCTCGCCGAGGTCGGAGCGGTAGATCCAGACGTGGCCCTGATTGATGCGGTCGACGGCGCGACGGGTGACGGGAATGCGGGGCGGGGTGATGGACACCAGGACATCATGGCCTATGTGCGGACGGTGCGGCGCCAGGCGACGTCCAGTCGTCGGAGCCCCCTCCTCACGCGCGCGAGGGGCACGGCCCGCCGCAACAGGTACCGGGCAATGAGCGCGCGCGACCTGCGACGCAGGTAACGCTCGACGCCGGGAGGAAGCGCGCCAGGCGCCGCGGACACCCCGTGGGCGTCGGTGGCACCGACGAGCCGTTCGGCATGCACGTGCAATGCGTCGAACAGGTCGCCCGTCGTACGAATGGGCGCCGCGAGCAGTCGAATCCGGCAGGCGAGCCCCAGGGCCCGGCGCTGCGCATCCGTCCACGTCGCTCCCTCCAGGACGTGTCGCCGACACGCGAGACAATGCGCCCGCCAGTTGGCGAGCGCCGCACGGTTGCCGGCTGCCTGGGCGGTCGCCGTGACCGACCCCTGGTGGAGGCGCTTGCGATAGCGGACGGATGGTTCGCGGACGAGCGCCCCCAGCATGGTGAGGCGCAGCAGCCACCCGACATCGGCTGCCGGGTCGTCGCTGTCCAACGGGCCAGCCTGGCGGGCAACCTCCGTGCGGAACACACCGCGCCAGGCGATCGCGTCGTGGTTCTCGGCCAGGAAGCGCAGCACCCTGTCGAAGGCGGGGCCTCGGAGGTCCGTGCCCACGGCGGCGCTGCGGGCCAGGCCGAAGGTGTCGAGATCACCGAACGCGAGCACGGCACCCTCGGTGCGACGCAGCACGGCGAGCAGGACCTCGAGATAGTCGGGCGGTAGCAGATCGTCGTGCGGCAGGAGGCACGCATACGGTGTCTCGATGTGCTGAAGCAGCCAGTTGACGTTGCCCACCCAGCCCAGCCGCTCGGGCTGGGCAACGACACGCACCCGCGGGTCCTCGTCGGCCGCGCGTTGGCAGATGGCGAGCGACCCGTCCCGCGACCGGTCCACGGACACGAGGATGCGCACGTCGGACACGGTCTGCCGTCGCGCGCAGTCGAGCGTCTCGGCGACGAACGACTCTCCGTCGTACACGGGGAGGCAGATCGTGACGCGCGCGTCAGTTAACATGCACCCGACGGCCGTTCAGCGGACCACCCACGGCGCGGGCAGGCACGATGCGCTGAGCGACGACATGCCCGAGATGCGGCCCAAGTGTGTACTTGCCCGTGTCGATGGAGTGGTAGCCATCGCGGCTGTCCACGCCGACGTCGAAGCGCTGGTGCAGGCGGCTCCGCGCGTGGTGGATGCCCGTCCGCGCCCACGCGGAGATATAGCCGCCCCCAACGGTCCAGTGGCCGGTGGTGGACGCCAGGGCTGCGTGCTCGCCCGCAAACAGGCTGGACACGCGGCCCAGCGTCTCCCGCTCGATGGCGTCCGGGTCACGCCTGGCCACCTCTGCGTCGAGGGCGGGCGGTACGGCCGCACGCGACGTCGTGAGCAGCCCGGCCGGGTACCAGCTGACGTACGCGCGCCGCGGGAACTGGACCGTGTCGCCAAACGGGCCGGACACGAAGGTGACGCTCGGGACACCCACGGGCATCGACGGCCGGGAATGCAGGCCCACCTTCAGCCGATGCAGGATCGGGCGCCGCTCCATGCGCCCAACGGTCCGGTCGATACCCAGACGGTTCTCCCACAACGCGTTGACCACGGCGGTGTAGGTTTCACGAACCGGGGCCCCGCCGTAGGTGCCGATGACCTCGAACCCCCGCCGGATCCGGCGCACGCTGCACACCGTCGTCGCCGTGAGCGTCGTCACCGGTGAGGCGGCGACGGCCTGCCGCAACGCGCCGGCCACGCAGAAGGGGTCGACGCTGCGCTCCTCGGTCTGGTAGGACGCGATGACGGCCCTCGGGTCGAAGATCGCACGCGTTTGCGCGGGGTCGTGGCGGCGCCAGAGCGTCGGCCCCGTGGCGGCGACATAGTGGGGGCCGCCCCCGGCGGCCAGCTCGGAGAAGACCCGGGCCACCTCGGTGAAGTGTGCTTCGAGGGCGTGAGGCTCGAGCATCGTATCGCGATGCACCGCGTAGACGAAGGGCGCGGACACCGCGTGGTCGAAGACATCGGAGGGCACCCACTGGACGAGCAGACGTCGGAAGCTGAGGGCCCCTTCGAGCATCCTCACGGCGGAACGGCCCGACCGGTCCAGGGCGTACACGAACCCGAGGTGAATCTTGCCTTCGTTCCAGTAGCTGGTACGGGAGAGCAGCGCGGCGTCCTGCTCGTACAGATCGACGGCAACGCCCCGCTCGGCGAGTGCAAGAGCCGTGCAGACGCCGGCGATGCCCCCGCCGAGCACCGCCACTCTCATGTGACGTCCCCCATCTGCAGCCGGACCATGGCACAGGTGCTCCACGGGTGGCAACCCGGGCCAGATGCCGTGCGCCCCGGGTGTTACAATTCGCCCGTCATGCGGATCGCCCTGGGAGCTGACCACGCAGGCGTCGCGCTCAAGGCTGATGTGCAGGCGCTGCTCGAGTCGCGGGGCATCACGATCGTCGACATGGGCACGGTGTCCGAAGAATCGGTCGACTACCCCGACTACGCGGCGCAGGTAGGCCGGGCTGTGGCCTCCGGCGAAGTCGACAGCGGCATTCTCGTGTGCGGTACCGGTCTCGGCATGGCCATCGCGGCCAACAAGGTGCCGGGTGTGCGGGCCGTGCCCGTGGTGGATCGTGAGTCGACCCGCCTGGGCCGTGCGCACAACGACGCCAACATCCTGGCCCTCGGGGCACGTGTGACGCCGTCGGCGCTCGCACTCGACCTCGTCACCACCTTTCTCGACACGCCCTTCGAGGGCGGTCGGCATCAACGCCGCCTCGACAAGATCGCGGCCCTCGAACAGCGCCAGACCCCTGCCTGAGGCGGTGGCGCCCTCAAAGACCATGGCCCATCAGCTTGCTTCCCTCGTGCAGCGCGCGCTTGCCGAGATCGACCCCGAGATCGCCAAGGCCATCGCCGACGAAACCGAGCGCCAGAACCTCGGGCTCGAACTCATCGCGTCCGAGAACTTCGCCAGCGTCGCCGTGATGCAGGCGGCCGGCTCGGTGATGACCAACAAGTACGCCGAAGGCTATCCAGGCAAGCGCTACTACGGCGGCTGCGAGTTCGTCGACGTGGCCGAATCGCTGGCGATCTCTCGCGCGAAGGCGCTGTTTGGCGCCGAGCCCGCCAACGTGCAGCCGCACTCGGGCGCGCAGGCCAACATGTCGGTGTTCCTCTCGTGGCTCGAGCCGGGCGACACCATCCTCGGGATGAACCTCGCACACGGGGGACACCTGACGCACGGGCACCCGCTGAACTTCTCGGGCAAGTACTTCAAGGTGGTGCCTTATGGCGTGCGCCAGGAGGACGAGCACCTCGACTACGACGAGGTCGAACGCCTCGCGCACGAGCACAAGCCCAAACTCATCATCGCTGGTGCCAGTGCCTATTCGCGTGTCATCGACTTCGCGCGCCTCGGTGCAGTCGCGCAGGCCACCGGCGCGCGCCTGATGACCGACATGGCGCACATCGCCGGCCTGGTCGCCGCCGGCGTGCACCCGAGCCCCGTGCCGCACAGCGACTACGTCACGACCACGACGCACAAGACCTTGCGCGGCCCCCGCGGCGGTCTGATCCTGACGAAGGAGGCGCACGCGAAGGCGGTGGATCGCGCGCTCTTCCCCGGCGTCCAGGGTGGGCCGCTTATGCACGTGATCGCGGCCAAGGCCGTCTGCTTCAAGGAAGCGCTCGAGCCGGCGTTCCGCGACTACCAGCAGCAGGTGGCCGCCAACGCGTCCCGCCTCGCCACGGCGCTCGCGTCGGAAGGCTTCAGGCTCGTCAGCGGCGGCACCGACAACCACCTGATGCTCGTCGACGTGTTCTCGAAGGGCCTCACCGGCAAGCAGGCCGAACACGCCCTCGGCGTCGCGGGCATCACCGTCAACAAGAACGCCATCCCGTTCGACCAGAACCCGCCGATGGTCGCCAGCGGCATCCGCATCGGCACGCCGGCCGTCACGACCAGGGGCATGGGCCTCGACGAGATGGACCGCATCGCGGAACTCATCTCGCGGGCCCTGCGCACGCCTGACGATGACTCGGCGCTGCGCGCGGTGCGGGCCGAGGTCGAGTCGCTGTGCCGGACGTTCCCGCTCTATCAGCCGGCCGCCTGAAGGCCGGCACCGAACAGGTGATAGGCCCAGGCGGCGCGCTCGCGCGTGCGCTGCCCGGGTTCGAGGTGCGCGACAGCCAGCGGGCGATGGCCGGGGCTGTGGCCGACGTGCTCGCCGAGGGCGGCGTGCTGCT
>JAEZDP010000121.1 GCA_023418055.1 Acidobacteriota bacterium | reverse complement strand
GGCGTAGGGCGTAGGGCGTAGGGCGTAGGGCGTTCGGCGTCAGGCATCAGGCGTCAACCGCGACACGACCTGGCAGGCCCCCTTGAACAGCTGGAGGCGCACGGTGACCGTGGCGTCTCGCAGCGCGCGGTCGGCCAGCGCGTCCACCGACTCCCGTGTCAGCGAGAACCACTCGCCGGCCCGCAGCAGGTCCACGTACGCCTCGGCGAGGCGCCGGCGCAGCTTGCGCAGCGACCACGGCAAGGCGAAGGCCTCCACTTCGCGCAGCGCGAGCTGCAGGACGGTCGCCGCCGGAGCCTCCGCCACCTCGCGCGCCACGACGTCGCCTTCGGGGACGAGCACGTCCACGCGACCGACACCGTGGACGGAGGCAATGGTCTCGAGGCTGTCGAGCAGTTCGACCAACGGCAGCGAGACGCCGTTGACCGACCGCGGAGAGCCGGCCGCAAAGCCCACGTCCACGAAGGCGGGCGTGTCCGGACAACTGACGATGGGGCGGGTCCGGGTGAAGGCCGACTCGTCCATCGCATCGCCGATGACGCTGCCCGCGGCCAGCGATCGTCCCCAGACGGTGGCACGGGCGTGGCGTCCGAATGCGGCGGCATCCAGCTGCAGGGCGGACCGTGCCGCGTCCAGGGCATCGGCGGGCAACTGCGCGACCGGGGGCCGGACGGGAATGTTCGACACGGAGCTGAACAGGCGGGCCATTCGCGCCGCGGCGGCGCCGCGCCCACCGTGGGCAAGCTGCTGGGCCTGCTCCATGGCGGCCACGTGCGCCACCGTGCGGGCCACACACGGCAGGGCCAGCATCGCCGCATGGGGGTCGCCGTCGAAGCCGACCGCCCCCGCGCGCAGGGCGGGCAGCGCGTACTGGTGCGCCACGGTCTCGCGCTCGTCGAGGACATGCGCCCGGACGGCGCCGGCCTCGAGGGCGCGCTCGCGCACCGCCAGCAGGCTGTCGCCCTGCCCCACATCGACGGTGACGGTCACGACGTCGTGGTCGCGGGCCAGCACATGAATTGCCAACAACGTCTCGGCATCGCCGGCATGCGCCAGCACCACTCGGTCCCTGCCCATCATCCCTCGTGCCCGACCACGCGCGTGGCGCGCCAGGCGTGCAGCCGCGCGACGAAGGCCGAGGCCTGCGCCGCATCGCGGCAGATCACCAGAATCGTGTCGTCGCCGGCAATCGTGCCGACGACCTCGGCCATGGGCGCCCTGTCGATGGCCAGCGCCAGCATCTGCGCCTGCCCCGCGTCGGTCCGCAACACCACCATCTGCTCCACGCGGTCGGACCTCGTGAGAAACTCGCTCACGAGTCGCTGCAGCGCCGGCAGGGCCGCGGGGCGCGAGGCCGCCTCGCCCGGACGCTGGTAGGCCCCGTCCATGGCGCGCTTGACGAGGCCAAGCTCCTTCAGGTCGCGCGACAACGTCGCCTGCGTGACGTCAATCTGCTGCCCGAGCAGCCGCTGCCGCAGCTGCTCCTGACTGCAGATGGTCTCCTGCTCGATCAGCTCGAGGATCACGCGGTGGCGAAAGTCTTTCATGATTATGCAGTGCGACGCATAACGTATCACGGCCCACTGGTCCATTTGAAACATTTTTCTTGAAATCCAGAATGGACGGCCTGATAATGGCCGTTCGTCGCGCTGAATAAGTATTCGACAATGACACACGGAACGCAGATCGCAGTAGGAGTCGTGGGAGCCACCGGTTACGGCGGACAGGAACTGGTGCGCCTGCTGGCAAGGCACCCACGCGTACGGGTGACCGCCGCCCTCGCGTCGGGACAGACCGATGCCCCCCGCACCCTGCCCGCCCTGGCCCGTCTGTGGGACGGCCAGGTCACCTCCTATGCTCCGGAGGCGCTTGACGGCTGCGACATCGTCTTCCTCGGTGCGCCCGAGGCCTTTGCCGGGACCGCCGCGCCGGACCTGCTCGCCCGTGGCCATCGGGTCATCGACCTCTCGGGCGCCTTCCGGCTGACCGATGCGTCCCTCCGCTCCCGGTTCTACCCGGCGACGACGACCCTACCCGAGGGCACGATCTACGCGCTGCCGGAGTTGACACCCGCCGCGGCATGGGCCGGCTGGCGCCTGGTGTCGTGCCCGGGGTGCTATCCCACGGCCACGCTCCTGGCGCTGCAGCCGCTCGCCGCCGCCGGCCTTCTCACCGGCGAGGTCATCGTCGATGCGAAGTCGGGCGTCTCGGGGGCCGGCAAGACGCCGTCCGAACGCACCCATTTCTCCGAGAACCACGGCAGCGTGGCCGCGTATGGGCTCTTCGGGCATCGCCACACGCCCGAGATGGAGCAGGCGCTCGGCCTGCCCGTGACGTTCACCCCGCACCTGGTGCCGCTCGATCGCGGCCTGCTCTGCACCATCTACGCGCGGACGCGTCCGGGCACCACGGCTGACGAGGTTCAGGCGGCGTTGGCCGATGCCTACCAGCGGGCGTTCTTCGTACGCCTGACCGGCGACCGCCTGCCCGAGATCAAGCACGTCGCGCATACCAACTTCTGCGATATCGGGTGGCGTCTCGACGCCGACACGGGGCGGCTCATCCTCGTGTCTGCCATCGACAACCTGGTCAAGGGCGCCGCCGGCCAGGCCGTGCAGAACATGAACCTCGCCTGCGGCTTCGGCGAGACCGAGGGACTCATCTGATGCCTGGCCCGCTGGTCGTCAAGCTGGGCGGCGAGTTGCTCGAATCGTCCGAGCGGCTTCGGGAAGTCGCCTCTGCCCTCGTGGCCCTGGCTGCCGAAGGCCCGCTCGTGGTCGTGCACGGCGGGGGCCGCGAGATCGACGCGGAGTTGCAGCGTCGCGGTATCGCCAAGCAGTCCGTCGACGGGCTTCGTGTCACCGACGCCGACACGCTCGACGCCGTGGTCGCCGTGCTGGCCGGCACCGTCAACACGCGTCTCGTGGCCGCTCTGGTGGCACGCGGCGTCAGCGCCGTCGGCCTCACGGGTGTGGACGGCGCACTGGCGAAGTCCACGCGGGTGCCCGCCTACACGGCGGTGGACGGGCGCGTGGTCGACCTCGGGCTGGTCGGCGTGCCCGACGCCGAGTCGCGCAGCGTACTGGTCATCGATCTGGTCGCCCAGGGCTACGTGCCGGTCGTCGCGAGCCTGGGCATCGACGCCGACGGCCAGGTGCTCAACGTGAATGCCGACACGCTGGCGGCGCACGTCACGACCCTGGCTCGGGCAGGCACGCTCGTCATCTGCGGCACCACCGCGGGCGTGCTCGACGCGTCGGGCTCCCCCATCGAGTTGCTGACCCGCGCATCAGCGCTGGAGTTGATCGGGAACGGGACGGCCTCGGCCGGCATGGTGGCCAAGCTGCAAGCCGCGCTCGGCGCGCTCGACGCCGGGGCCGACGAGGTCTGGATCGTGGATGGCCGCACCGCCGAGGCCCTGACCGAACGCCGCGGCACGCGTGTGACCGGCTAGCAGACGCACACAGTAGAACGCAGACCGCAACACTTTCGGAGGCCCGTACCATGACCACGCTCACCCCCACCACACCCTCGTCGCTCACGCGCGAGGTACAGGCCCGCGAGGCCATGTACGTGCTGCAGACCTACAAGCGTCAGCCGGTGGTGTTCGTGCGTGGCCGCGGGGTCTGGCTCGAGGATGCCGACGGCCGCCGCTATCTCGACTTCCTCTCGGGGATCGGCGTCAACGTGCTGGGCCACGGCCACGCCGGGCTCGCCGACGCGTTGTCGGCGCAGGCCGCCGAGCTGATGCACGTGTCCAACCTCTACTTCCACCCCCTGCAGGGGGAGGTCGCCGAGCGGCTCACGCGCCTGTCTGGCCTGCAGCGCGCCTTCTTCTGCAACAGCGGCGCCGAAGCCGTCGAAGGGTGTCTCAAGTTCGCACGCCGCTACTGGTACACGAAAGGCACCCCTCGGCCCGGCATCGTCGCGCTCTCGCGCGGGTTCTCGGGACGGACGATGGGCGCGTTGTCGACGACGTGGGACGAACACTACCGTGCGCCGTTCGAGCCGCTGGTGCCGGGCGTCACGTTCGTTGACAACGACGACCCCGAGGCGCTGCGCGCGGCGGTCACCGACACGACGGCGGCAATCATCGCCGAACCCATCCAGGGCGAGGGCGGCGTGCGTCCCCTGTCGGCCGACATGGCCGAAGCCATCAACGAGGCGTGCGCCGCGACCGGGGCGCTCTACATTGCCGACGAGGTGCAGTCGGGGCTGGGCCGCACAGGCTACGCCTTCCACGCCGAGCGTCTCGGCCTGCGGCCCGACCTCATCTCTGTCGGCAAGGCCCTCGGCGGTGGCTTCCCCGTCGGCGCCGTGCTGGTGTCGCAGCGCGTGGCCGAGACCATCAGCGCCGGGGACCACGGGACGACCTACGGCGGCAACCTGATGGCGTGCCGCGCGGCCCTGGTCGTGCTCGACGCGCTCGAACAGGGCCTGCTCCACCACGTCCGCGAGGTGGGCGACGTCTTTGCCGAGGGATTGCGCGCGCTGGCGCAGGCGCATCCGATGGTGCGTGAGGTACGAGGCGCGGGGCTCATGCAGGGTCTCGTGCTGGATCGTGACGCCGCCCCCGTGGTGCCGGCCGCCCTCGAACGCGGGCTCATCGTCAATCGCACTGCCGAGACGGTGGTGCGCATGCTGCCGCCGTACGTCATCGAGGCCTCAGAGATCCGCGACGGCCTGGCGCGACTCGATGCGGCGCTCACGGCGGTGGAGACGTCATGATGGCCCTTCCCCCGGGGTACATGATCCGTCCGGGTGTGCCGGCCGATGCGCCGGCGATGCTCGCGCTCATCACCGCCAATCTCGAGGTGGGGCACCTGTTGCCGCGCACCCTCGACGACCTGACACGCCATGCGCATCGCTTCCTCGTGATGACGCACGACGAGGTCATCGTCGGGTGCGCGGAACTGGCGCCGCTCAGCGGCACGGTGGCCGAAGTACGCTCGCTCGTGATCGATGCCGCGCACCGCGGCAAAGGGCTCGGACCACAGCTCATCGACGCCCTCAGCCGCAAGGCGCGTGTCGAGCAGTTCGGCACGTTGTGCGCCTTCACGCACGATGCCGCGCACTTCGTGCGTCTCGGCTTCACCATCGTGCCGCACCCGTGGCTGCCCGAGAAGATCGCCACCGACTGCCGCGTGTGCCCGAAGTTCCGGGTGTGTGGCCAATACGCGGTCGCCCTGCCGCTGCGCGGGACGGCCGTCGGCAGCATGACCAGCACCCGCACGAGCCGTCGTGCGGCCCAACCGCGGACGGCCGGTGAGTCCGTCCTCGTACTGCATCGATGATCGAACTCGTGGAAGGTGGGGTGACGGCGGCCGCGGGCTTCCGCGCCGCCGGCGTGCACTGCGGCATCAAGGCCAACCGTGACCGGCTGGACCTCGCGCTGGTGGTATCGGATCGCGTGGCCTCGGCCGCCGGTGTGTTCACGACCAACCTGGCGGTGGCGCCGCCCATCGTCGTGTCGCGGGATCACCTGCAGGCCTCGGGCGGACAGGCGCGCGCGGTGGTGGTGAACTCCGGGTGCGCGAATGCGTGCACCGGTGATGCCGGGATGCGCGTGGCGCACCTGATGGCCGCAGAGACCGCGCGGGCGGTGGACTGCGACATGGAGGAAGTGCTCGTGATGTCGACGGGCGTCATCGGCGTGCAGCTCGACCCGCGCACGGTGACCGACGGCATCATCACGGCCTCGGAGGC
>JAEZDP010000115.1 GCA_023418055.1 Acidobacteriota bacterium | reverse complement strand
GATGATGCGCGCCGTGCCGGGCTGCGCGGTGCTCTATCCGTCGGATGCCGTCAGCACCGAGCGACTGGTGGCCGAGGCCGCCTATCACCCGGGCATGGCCTACATCCGCACCAGCCGGCCGAAGACGTCGATGCTCTACGGCGTGGACGAGCGCTTCCCGATTGGCGGCAGCAAGGTGCTCCGGCGCAGCGACGCCGATCGGATTACGGTCGTGACGGCGGGTGTCACAGTCCACGAAGCGATCGCGGCCGCCGACACCCTCGCGGCGGAGGGCATCGGCGTCCGTGTCATCGACGCCTACAGCGTGGCGCCGATCGATGCGCCCACCCTGCTCGAGGCGGCGCGCGAGACGGGCCTCCTGCTGACGGTGGAAGACCATTACGCGGCGGGCGGCCTCGGCGACGCCGTGAGCGAAGTGGTGTCGCCGGACGGCCACCGCGTCGTGCGGGTGGCCGTGCGCGGGGTGCCGCGCAGCGGAACGCCGGAGCAGCTGCTCGAGGCCAACGGCCTGTCGGCGGCAGCCCTGGCGCGCACCATCAGGGCACACGTCAGCGGTCGCTGACGCGCGAGTCGAGGCGCGACGCGTGGAGTTTCGGGTGGTGCGTCACCGCCGTCTGCTGCTCGCGGCGACGCTGCTCGCCATTTCGGCCGGCGGCGAAGGCCTCCGCTCGCAGCGCCACGACGGTGCCGGCGCCAGGGACCCTGCCTGGTCGCCGCACGACCCGCTGGTGGCCGTCACCATCCTCGACCAGATGCACGTGATGACCGCGACCGGCGCCGACGCGCGCGTGGTCGTCACCTGGCCCGACGGCAGCGCCGTCGTCGAACGCGACCCGGCGTGGGCGCCCGATGGGCGACGCTTGGCCTTTGCTGCGGATCGCGGCGACGGCTTCGATCTGTACATCGTCGAGGCGGCGGGCGGCACGCCGCGGCGACTCACGTTCCTCCCGGGCGACGAGCGCGAACCGTCGTGGACGCCTGACGGCCGCCTGGTGTTCGCGCATCGATCGCGCGAGCAGTGGGACCTCGCGGTCATCAACGTGGACGGCACCGCGCCCGGCGTGCCGCCCATCGTCCACACGCTGACCAGCACGCGCGACGACGAGCAACAGCCGGCCGTGTCGCCCGACGGGCAATGGGTGGCTTACGCGTCGTCGGCGCGGGATGCGGTGGGGCAGGACGACATCTGGGTTCGGCGCCTCGGCGGCATCGCGGCGCCGTTCGACGCACGCGACGGCGACCTCGAGGCGGCGGCAGACGCGCCGGGGGTGCCGCTGCGGGTGACCTCCACGCCCGACCGCGAGAGCCATCCCGGCTGGGCCCCCGATGGCACGCGCCTGGTGTATGCCGCGAGGCGCGACGGGGTGGGCGGCGTGTGGGTGGCGGCCGTTCCCGACCTCATCGTGTCGGCGCGATCGGCGGGCGAGCGTACGTCGGCCGAAGGCCCGGTGCTGGTGTCGCGGCGGCCGGCCGCGGCGTCGTGGTCGCCAGACGGCCGTACGCTCCTGCTGGCTGACCTGGCCGACTTGGATGCCGGATACAACGGCGCGCCCCTGCGCTCCACCGCCGACCCTCCACCGCTCTACGCCAGGGACGGCGCCTACAGGCTGCGCACCCTGCCTGCGCCGCTGCCGCCCGACACCGGCGAGCACCCGGTGGCGGTTCCCGACATTGGCGGGCCCGCACGCTGGACGCTGGCGTTCGACCGCACCTGGCAACTGCTGCGTGCGCTCTACTATCGAGGCGGCGCAGAAGCCGATCGGTGGGACGCGCTGCGCGCCATCCATCGGCCGCGAGCGGCTGCGGCGCAATCGGCGGCCGATCTCGAACGCGTGGTGGACGACCTCGTGGCCGACCAGCCGCTCGTGCAGGCGCCGGTCCGCGCGTCGCATGCGGTGGTGGTGTCCGGCCACCGCCTGGCGAGCGAAGCCGGACAGCGCGTGCTCGCGGAGGGCGGCAATGTGGTGGACGCCGCCATCGCCGTGTCCTTCGCACTGGGGGTCGTGGAGCCCGACGCGTCGGGCATCGGCGGCGACGGCATGGCGCTCGTGCTCCTCGACGGCATGGAGCAGCCGGTGGCCGTCGACTACAAGGACCAGTCGCCCATCCACGCGACGCTCAACAACCCGGCGATCTTCCGCGCGGGCCGTCTGGTGGCCGACGGTCCGGCCGCGGCCAACATTCCCGGCGTGGTCGCCGGCATGGAGCATCTGCACCGCACCTACGGGTCCGGCCGCATCGCGTGGCGGCGGCTCGTGGAGCCGGCCATCCGACTGGCGGAGGACGGCTTCGTGCTCGACGCCGCACTGCCCTCGACGCTGCGTGAGGGCCGTGCGCTGCTCGAGCGCTATCCGGAGGCGCGGCGCGTGTTCCTGGCCGACGGGCGTATACCGGCAAGCGGCGACCGCTTTGTGAACCGCGACCTGGCCGCCACGTTGCGAGCCATTGCGGCTGGCGGGGCCGAGGCGTTCTACAAGGGTGACATCGCCAAGCGGATCGCCGAGGACATGGCCGCCAACGGCGGCCTCATCGGCCTCGACGACCTGGCGCAATACCACGTCGTCGAGCGGGAGCCCGTAAGCGGGCGCTATCGCGACCTCCGGGTCTTCGGCCCGCCGCCACCGGTGCCGACGGGTGTCAGCCTGATCGAGACGCTGCAGATTCTCAACCGCTTCACGCCCGCGCGGGGCGCGTTGGTGCATCGCGACGCCGACTTCTTCCACCATGCCATCGAGTCGTGGAAGGTGCGCGACCCGCTCCGCCGCATCGCCGACCCGGCGTTGTGGCCTGTCGAAACCTCGCCGCATCTCGAGCCCGGCCATGCCGACGGGCTGTTCCGTACGATCGATCCCGGGCAGGCGGGGCGTTTTCCCGAAGACGGAGAGGGCGGCGTCGGTCAGGGCGACCGGCTCGGGCGCGGCACCACGGCCTTCGTGGTCGCCGACGGCCGGGGGAACGTGGTGGCGGCCACGCAGACGCTGTCGACATGGGGCGGGAACTTCTACGTGTCCAAGGGCCTCGGCTTCCTCTACAACAACCACCTCAGGAGCTATCGCACGACGCGCGGCGCCTACGGACAACTGCTGCCGTTGATGCGGTCGTCGAGCACCAGCGCGCCCACCATCGTGTGCGACGAGCGTGACGGCCGGCTCCGGCCCCGGCTCGCACTCGGTGCGGCCGGCAACGCCTGGATTGGCGCCTCGGTCTACGGCATCATCGCCGCGCATGTCGACGGCGGCCTCGGTGCCCAGGCGGCCGTCGAAGCCCCGCGGTTCCTCGTGGCCCGCGACCCAGCCGACCCGGCCGGCACGCGCGCCCGCGTGGACATCGAAGACCGCTTCCCCACCGACCTGCTCGACACCCTCACGGCACGGGGGCACGTGTTCCGGAAGATCGGACGGAAGGGCGAACTGCGGTACGGCTTCGCGGCCGCGGTGTCGTTCGACCCAGACACGGGGCACCTCGAAGGTGGCGCCGAGCCGCGGCGGTCGCACGTGGCGCTCGGTCTCGACGTGCCGTCTCCCTAGCGTAGCCCTCGCCGAGGTTCGACATGACCCATCGCGCTTCCCATCTCATCGATCAACTGCATCGCGCCTTCGACGGCGACCCATGGCACGGGCCCTCGGTCATGGAGCTGCTGCGGCCCGTCACGGCCGCCGAGGCCGAGGCGTATCCCATCGCCGGCGCGCATTCGATAGGCGAGATCACGGCGCACCTCACCGCATGGACCCACGAGGTGTCGCGCCGGCTCGAGGGGTTCCCGGCGGGCACTCCTGAGGAGGGCGACTGGCCGCCGTCGCTGGCGGCGACGCCAGCGGGTTGGGCGGCGATGACCCTCGCCCTTGCCACGGCCGTCGCGCACCTCGAGAAGGTCGTGGCCGGTTTCCCGGAGGCGCGCTGGAGCCACCCCATCGTCGACCCCCGTGAGCCCGTGGCGGTGGCGCCCGTGTCGTTCGAGCAACTGGTGCACGGCCTCACGCAGCATTTCGCCTACCACGGCGGACAGGTGGCGCTGCTCCGTCGGGCACTTGCGGTAGGCTACCCCCATGAGTGAACGCACGCTCACGGCCACGCTCGGGCGCGAGGGCTACACCACCGTCATGTCCACGCGCACCCACACCCTCGTCGCGGACGAACCGCTCGAGGTCGGTGGCGCCGACGTGTCAGCGAGTCCCTACGAATACCTGATGGCGTCGCTCGCCTCGTGCACGGCGATCACCCTGCGGATGTACGCCGAGCGGAAGGCCTGGCCGCTCGAAGGCGTGGACGTCACCATCGGCATGACGGGCGGCAAGTCGCCGTCCCTGTCGCGTGCCCTCGAGATTCGCGGTCCGCTCGACGACGGCCAGCGTGCCCGGCTGCACGAGATCGCCGACGCCTGTCCCGTGTCGCGCATCCTGAAGGCTGGCATCCCCATCCTGGCCGGAGGCCAGTCGTGACCGCGCGCCGGGCCGTGCTGGCCGCCATGGCGCTTGTGGTCGTCGCCGGCTGCCGCGCACCCAGGGACGAGGCGATTCGCATCGCCGTGGTGCCCAAGGGCGCCACGCACGAGCACTGGAAACGCGTGCGGATAGGGGCCGAGAAGGCCGCCGCCGAGTTCACCGAGGGTGGCACGAGGGTCGAGGTGATCTGGAAGGGCCCGCTCCGCGAGGACGATCGCGAGCAACAGGTGCAGGTCGTCGAAGGCTTCATCAGCGAGGGCGTCTCGGGCCTCGTGCTGGCGCCGCTCGACAGCCGGGCGTTGCTGCGGCCCGTGGAAGAGGCGCAGCGCGCCGGCATCCCGACCGTGGTCTTCGACTCGGCGCTCGAGTCGCCCAACCCCGCGGTCAGCTACGTGGCGACCGACAACGAGCAGGGCGGACGCCTCGCCGCCCAGCGCATGGGCGAGATTCTCGAGGGCACCGGCACCGTGCTCATGCTGCGGTACCAGGAAGGGTCGGCCGCCACCGAGGAGCGCGAACGCGGCTTTCTCGAAGAGATCGCCATCCGTTTTCCCGACATCGAGGTCATCTCGTCGGACCAGTACGCTGGCGCGACGCGCGACACCGCCAAGCGCGCCTCCGAGAACCTCCTGAATCGCTATGCAGCGCAACTCGATGGCATCTTCACCCCCAACGAGTCGTCCACGGCCGGCATGCTGCTGGCCCTGCAGGACATCGGCCGCGCGGGCCAGGTGGCGTTTGTCGGGTTCGACTACAGCTCGTCGTTCATCGAACCGCTGCGCCAGGGCCACCTGCGCGGTTTCGTGGTCCAGCATCCCGTCAACATGGGCTATCAGAGCGTGAAGACGCTCGTGGATCACCTGCAGGGGCGGCAGGTGCCGCCCATCGTGGACACGGGCGTGCTGATGGTCACGCTCGACAACCTCGCCGACCCCGGCGTCGTCGCCGTCATCGATCCGCCCGAGGCGCGCTGACCACCACGTCCCCGGCCGCACGGGCCTCGTCGAGCAGCCGGGCCACGGCCTGGCGGTCCGCCTTGCCGCGCGCGGTGCGCGGCAGCGCATCGACCTGGACGATGACGCGCGGCAGCTTGTAGCTGGCGAGGCGCGAGGCGAGCGCGGACCGCAACACGTGGGGCGGTATGACCTCGGCGGCCACGAAACACGCACCGACCGTCTGCCCTCGCCGGGCGTCCTCCACGCCGATGACCGCCACGTCGCGGACCCCGGGCACCGCCCGGATGGCCATTTCGACCTCGAGCGGCAGCACCTTGCGGCCGGCGACGTTGACGGCTGCGGCCGCCCGGCCCGTCAGCCAGAGCCGTCCACGCGCATCGAACCTGCCGAAGTCGCCGGTGATGAACGCACCGCCGGCAAACGCGTCGGCGTCGGCGCCATCGGCGTAGCCCTCGACCACGGCCGGACCGCACACGGCGACGCGGCCCGATCCGTCAGGGGCATCGCCGTCCTCGAGCAACTGCACCTGTGTGGCGCCGAGCGGCCGCCCGACGGGCACGTCCTCGTCGATCTCGTCGCTGCCGTCGTAGCAGATGCCGCCAGTCTCGCTCGACCCGTAGAACGAGTGCACCTTGCGGCCCGTACGCGCGTGGAACGCCCGCACCACCTCGATCGGTAGGGGCGCGCCGGCCGAGATCACGATGCGCAGGGTTGGCGGGAAGGGCGCGGTGACGTGACGTGCCACGTGCTCGAACATGTAGGGCACCCCCGCCCACGTCTCGGCGCCGAAGGCCGTGGCGTCGGCCGCCACGTGAGCCGGGACGAAGCCGGGATGCAGCAGAAGCGGTGAGCCCTGCCACAGCAGCGGCAACACGAGGTTACTGAACCCGTACGAGTGCGACAGCGGGATGACACCAAGCTGCCGCGTGCGCGGCCCGATCTGCATGCCCTCGACGATCTGCGCCACGTCGGCCACGAGGTGCCGTTCCTGCGTGAGGGTCAGCTTCGGTGTGCCGGTGGACCCGGAGGTCAGCTTCAGCAGGACCGCGTCGCCATAGCGGCGCGCCGCATCGCTCTGCGCGAAGATCTGCGCCTCGAGGCCTGGTACCAGGGGGATGGTCGTCGTGGGTGGCCCCGGCGAGGTCGTTGCGTCGACGCCTACCCAGGCCGCGGGCCGCCACCGGCGCACGAGCGCGTGCACTTCGGCTGGCGGCGTGTTGCGGTCGGCCGCGAGCAGCGGCCAGCCGCGGCGCAGACAGGCCAGCGTGAGCGTGATGAAGCTCGTCTGGTTACCGACCGTGGCCAGCACGGCCTGACCCGGCCCGAGCCCGGCGTCCGCGAGGCCGCGGGCAATCGCGTGAGCCTCTGCAAGCAGGTCGGCGGCGCGCGACGCGCGTCCTTCCTGCGGTGCCCACACCAGCACCTCGTCTGCCCGGTCACGGGCCACACGCGCGAAGCGTTCGAGCAGCGACACGTCAGTACAATAGCGGATCGCGGATCGCGGATCGCGGATCGGGGATCGGGGATCGGGGCGGAGGCGTCCGACCCGCAAGCCCGAAGCCCGTAGCCCGAAGCCCGTAGCCCGTAGCCCGTAGCCCGTAGCCCGTAGCC
>JAEZDP010000006.1 GCA_023418055.1 Acidobacteriota bacterium | reverse complement strand
CAGGTCGCACTGCGTGGTGACGCCATCGCCCCGCAGCTCGCGCAGCTCCGAGAGGGCGGCCACGGCAAGGCGCGCGGGACGCGCATACGACGCGTCCACCAGCAGCCGTCCGAGGCGTGGATGCAGGGGCAGCCGCTGCACGGTCTCTACTGTAGACGTCAACCTGTCCCTCGCGTCCACGAGCCCGAGTCGGCGCAGCAGCGCCCGCGCCGTGCTCAACCGCGAGGCATCCGGAGGCTCGAGCCACTGCACTTCGTCGAACGAGCCCCAGGCGAGGACCGACAGCAGCAGGGGCGCGAGATCGACGCGGCGGATCTCGGGCTCACGGTACGGGCGCAGGCGGTCCCGCTGGTCCCAGAGGCGTATGGCGAGGCCCGGGCCAAGACGGGCCGCACGACCGGCCCGCTGCGCGGCCGCGTCGGCAGTGATGCGTTCCGTGTCGAGGCGGTCGAGCCCCCGCGCGGCGTCGTAGGCCGCCACCTTCTGCAGGCCGACATCCACCACGGCATGGACGCGTGGCACCGTGAGCGACGTCTCGGCGATGTTGGTGGCCAGCACCACCCGCCGGGTCTGTCCCGGGCGCAGCGCGGACTCCTGGGCGTCGGCCGACAGGCCCCCGTGCAGCGGCACCAGGTCCAGACTCCGCGTCCGCGCGGCAAGCGCCACGCGCGCCGCCTCGATCTCGCGGGCTCCGGGCAGGAAACACAACACGTCGCCTGTGCTCTGCTCGAGGGCGGTCGTCACGCCCTCGGCCGCCGTCGCCCCTGGCATGTAGTGCACGTCGAGAGCAGGTGCCTCGCCCGGCACATCCACGACGGGACAGTCGTCGAGATAGGCCGCCACCTGCGCGCTGTCGAGCGTCGCCGACATCACGACCAGGTGCAGGTCGTCTCGGGCCTGCCACGCCTGACGCGCCAGGGCCAGGCCGAGGTCGGCGTGGATGCTGCGCTCGTGGAACTCGTCGAGCACCACGGTGCCGAACTCGCTGAGCAGCGGGTCGTGCTGCAGACGCGCCGTGAGGATGCCCTCGGTGGCAAACAGCACGCGCGTCCTCGCGGTGAAACGCCGCTCGAGACGCACGTGCCAGCCCACGTCGTCGCCCAGCGTCCACCCCTGCTCTTCGGCCACGAAGCGTGCCAGCGAACGGGCAGCCACCCGTCGTGGCTGCAGGACGATGACGCGGCCAAGCGGGGTCAGTGCCGGGGGCAGGCGGGTGGTCTTGCCGCTGCCCGGCGGAGCGGTCACGACCAGCGCGCGACGTCGCGACAGCAAGTCGACGCAGCGTGGCACGTGCGGGTCTATAGGGAGGGCGCGGCGCGGCACTGCCGCTATACTGACAGGCCAGCCAGCCTGAATGCCGGAGAAGCCGATGCGGATGCGTGCCGTAGGTGTGCTGTGCGTGCTGGGGGCGTGCGGGCTGGTGCAGGCGCAACCCCCCCAGCCACCCGCCTTCAGGACGGGCGTGGCGGTGGTGGAGGTGTCGGCCGTCGTCACCGATGCGAGTGGCAGGCCGGTTGGCGACCTCACGGCTGCCGACTTCGAGGTGCTGGAGGACGGGCAGCCACGGCCCATCACGAGTTTCCGCCGCCTCGTCGCCGGCCGGCGTGACATCACGCGCGATGTGGTCGGCGTGGAAGGGGCGCGGCTGGAGGCCCTGGCGACAAACGCCGGCGTCGCGGACGCCCCCGCGTTCGTGCTCGTACTCGACGACCTCAACACGAGCCCCTACGACGCGCACCGAGCCATCCGCGCCGGCCTCGGCGTGCTCGGCGCCATTCCACAGGATGCCCTCGTCGCCGTCGTCATGACGAGCGGGTTGGGCGGGTCGCTGCTGACCCTCACGCCGCCGGGGCCAGACCATGCGGCGAGCATCCGGGAGTTCCGCGGGCGGGTGCTGCTGTCGGGGCCCAAACCGAACGCCAACGCTCCTCAGACCCGTTCGAGTTCGGTGGACGCTCCATGCGGTGTCGGCTCAGCCGTCCTGCAGTCGCAGGATTGCGGCGACCCGACCCGTGCCGCGCAACGTGCCGAGGTGATCGACGCCGTGGCGCGGGTGCTGAGCCATGCTGGATCGCGGCGCAAGGTCGTCTTCTGGATCACCGAGGACATGGGTGTCTCGCCGCTCGACCCCCGCGGCAACCAGGCCGCGCAGCGCGCGATGCTGCAGCGTGTGCTCAACGCCGATGTCGCCGTGTATCCCGTGAACCCGCGCGAAGGGCACGCCGACGCTCGCGACCGTGCAGAGATCGTCGAAGGCGACCGTGGCGACAATCGTCCCGACCGCCGTTCGGGGGGACGCATGCGGGTGGGCATGGCAGATTCGGAATGGGGTGGCAAGCCGGGGACGACCGTCGAACTCAACACCGACGAGATGGTGGCCGTCACGCTCGACCAGGTCGCGCGCGAGAGCGGGGGGCGCTGGATCACCAACGCCAACGACCTCCACACCGTGCTGGCCGAAGTCGTCGTCCAGAACTCCACATCGTATGTGTTGGCGTTCGAAGCCGAGGGCACGCAGACGCCTGGGCGGCACCGCATCGACGTCCGCGTGACCCGTCAGGGCACTCGCGTCTTTGCCCGCCGCGGCTACGTGGTCGCCGAGGCGTCCGTGGCGTCTGCGGTGGCGGATGCCGGAGGTCCGGTCGCGAGTCGGTCGACGCTGCTGCGCGACATTGCCTTCGGCTCGGTTCCGCAGGGTCAACTCGCGATGACCGTCCAGGCCGTACCGGAGTTCGCCACGGGCCGTGAGGGCCGCGCGCTCGTCACCGTACGCGTCGACGCGGCTTCGGCAGGCGACAGCGCCGTGGAACTCGCCGTCATCAGCGTGGCCGACGATGGGAAGGTGGGAGAGACGCAGGCCTTCCGGATGTCTCGCCCGGATGACGGAGCGCACTGGGAACTCACGACGCCGTTGGCACTGGGCCGTGGAGGGCATCAGGTGCGTGTGGCGGCCGTCACCGACGATGGCGCGCGCACGGGACTCGTCATCGTGCCCGTGGAGATCGTCCAGCCCGGACGTGCGCTCATGATGGCACCTCCGGTACTGTTGATGGGCGCGGGAGGCGCCGCGCCTGCGCCGACACTGGCGCGTGCCGTCGACAGCGGCGTCCCGGTCGGCCTGCAGGTGGAGGTGGCGGGCCGGGCTGTGCGCGATGAGGCGGTTGCGGTCACGGCTGCCTTTCGAGACGACGAAGGACGATCGGTGCGCGAGGTGGATGCCGTGCTCGACGCCGGGACCCGGCCGGACGTGAAGCGCGCCACGGCCGTGGTGCCGACCGCGGGTCTCGCCCCGGGTGACTACGTGCTGGTCGTCGAGGCGCGTGGGCCGGACCCGGCAGCGACCGTACGCCACGCGGTGCCCGTGACGATTGGTCCGCCGCCGGAGGCCTTGTCCACCAGCGCGCCCGCAGCGGGCGCATCGGTGACGCCGTTGCCGGTGGCCAGCGGGCCCTCGACCCGTCATCCGGCAGCAGGCGGGATCGTGATCCGCGACGAGGCGGCGTGGCACACATTCTGGGAAGGGCTGCCCACGAGCCAGCGCCCGCCCGACATCGACTTCGCGCGCGTCACGCTCTTCGCCGTCGTGGTCGATGCCGAGCCGACGGCACCGGTGCAGCCCGTCGTCGAGCGGGTGGAACGCGAGGGCGACGGCCTTGTGGTGCACTGGCGTTTAGGCAAAGGCCCGGCGGCGCCGGCGGTAGACGCAGGTTTCCCGTACCGGCCCTTCACCGTCGTCGGCGTCATCGGCCACGACGGCCCCGTGCGGTTCGTCACGTCGGATGCGCCTTGACCCCGCCGGGCAGCGGCGTCTGGCCGGGATGGCCGCACGCACGGAGCGTCGAGGTTGTACGCCCGCATTGCATGACGCATGAGGCATGACGCATGATGATTCCGTCCGCCAGGGGTATCCCGCGAGGGATTGAGATCACACCCTTGGAACCTGAACCGGCTCACACCGGCGGAGGGAGCGCGGCATTGCGTCAGGCATGCTCCTGACGAGTGACTCCCGTCCATCCGTGTGTGCCAGGGGCCGACCAGCGGCCCGGAGAGAGCAGTCATGGCCACACCCGTCACGTCTCCGCACGCGCTCCTGTCCTACGAAGAGGCGTTTCCGGCCTCGCGCAAGGTTCTGGTCGAAGGCCCACAGGACGTGCGGGTGCCGATGCGCGAGATTGCGCTGCATGGCGGCGAACCGCCGTTGCGGGTGTACGACTCGAGCGGACCGCAGGGCGTGGACGTGCGCGAGGGGCTGCCGCAACTCCGGCGCGAATGGATCGAGGCGCGCGGCGACGTGGAGGAAGTTCCCCGGTTCTTGCAGCTGTCGTCGTGGAAGCGTGAGATGCCGCCGGCGTTGCTCGGCCGCACGCGGACGCGCCTGCAGGCGAGGCCCGGGCAGTGCGTCACGCAGCTGCACTACGCGCGTCGCGGAGAGATCACGCCGGAGATGGCGTTCATCGCCACGCGGGAAGGC
>JAEZDP010000484.1 GCA_023418055.1 Acidobacteriota bacterium | reverse complement strand
GCCGTCGTGCGTGGAGGGTCGCTTCTCGGGCCGGCCCGACGGCAGCAGGACGGTGGTGGTGACGCCCATCTTCTGCTGGTGCGCCAGCAGGGCCGCGTCCGTCCGACCGCTGTAGCCCAGGTGCTGGTGGATGTCGATGACGGGGGCAGGCGCCTGCGTCGACGCGACATGGCCGTGCGCCCGGGCCGCCGCGCTCACGATCACGCCACCGGTGGTTGCGAGAAACTGCCGTCGATGCATGCGCGGTATTCTGTCGCACGCCGGAGGACAAGGGAACCATGAGCATGCAAAGGGCCGCGCGGCGGCTGACGACGATGATGGCTTGTGTGACGCTGCTGGCGACGTCGGCCTCGGCACAGGGGCGCTGGACCGAGCAGCAGGCCAACGAGTGGTACGCCAGGCAGGGCTTCCTCGTCGGGGCCAACTACCTGCCGGCCAGCGCCATCAACGAGATGGAAATGTGGCAGGCCGACACGTTCGACCCCGAGCGCATCGACGAGGAACTGGGCTGGGCCGCGGGCATCGGCATGAACACGATGCGGGTGTACCTGCACGACCTGCCGTACAGAGACGACCCCGAGGGCTTCCTGACGCGGATCGACAGGTTCCTCGCCATCGCGGATGGCCACGGCATCCGTACGATGCTCGTCCTGTTCGACTCGGTGTGGGACCCGTTCCCTATGGTCGGACCGCAGCGTCCGCCGCGTCCCGGCGTGCACAACTCCGGCTGGATGCAGAGCCCGGGCAAGGTCGCGCTCGAAGACCCCGCGGAACACCCGCGACTCGAAGCCTACGTGCGTGGCGTGGTGTCGCGCTTCAAGGACGACCGCCGCGTGCTCGCGTGGGACCTGTGGAACGAGCCCGACAACATGAACGATCCCGCGTACATGAGCCTCGAGCCGACGAACAAGGTGGAACTCGTGCTCGCCCTGCTGCCCCAGGTGTTTGCCTGGGCGCGTGAGTCGGGGCCGACGCAGCCGCTCACGACCGGCGTCTGGAAGGGCGGCGACTGGTCGAAGACGAACGAGCTGACGGCGATGGAGCGCGTGCAGATCCACTTGTCCGACGTGATCTCGTTTCACAGCTACGATCCACCCGACCGGTTCGAGGCGCGCGTCACCCAGTTGCAGGGCTACAAGCGCCCGCTGCTGTGCACCGAATACATGGCACGCGGCAACGGCAGCACCTTTCAGGGCGTCCTGCCGCTGGCGAAGCGCCACAACGTGGCCGCCATCAACTGGGGGCTCGTCAAGGGCAAGGCGCAAACGCACCTGCCGTGGGATTCGTGGCGGCGACCTTACGTGGACCGCGACCCAGACGTCTGGTTCCACGAAGTCTTCCACCCGGACGGCACGCCCTACGACCCCAAGGAAACGGCGCTCATCCGGCAGCTGACGGCCCGCTGACGTTCGCGTGCCAGGTGCGGCCCGCGGCGTGCGTCGTCAGGCGTGCCGCATCGAAGGCTCGTCGCCCACGACCTCGTCGGTCACCGTGCGTCCCCGTCGACGGTTCACGCGCACGCGGATGTTCTCGAGGTAGAGGTACACGACCGGTGTCGTGTACAACGTCAGGACCTGGCTGACGACGAGGCCGCCCACGATGGCGATGCCGAGCGGCTTGCGCAGTTCTGAGCCTTCACCGCTGCCGATCATCAGCGGCAGCGCCCCGAGCAGTGCCGCCATGGTTGTCATGAGGATGGGCCGCAGTCGCAGGAGGCAGGCCTCCCGGATGGCCAGCCTCGGCGACACGCCACGCTCGCGCTCGATCTGCAGCGCGACGTCGATCATCAGGATGGCGTTCTTCATCACCACCCCGATCAGCAGGAACACGCCGAGCAGCGCCACGAGGCTGAACTCGGTGTTGAGCAGCAGCAGCGCCAGCAGCGCGCCCACGCCGGCCGAAGGCAGCGTCGAGAGAATCGTCAGCGGGTGCAGATAACTCTCGTACAACACCCCCAGCACGATGTAGACGATGAGCAGCGTGCCGAGAATCGCGATCGGCTGGTTGCCCTGCATCGTCTGGAAGAGGCTGGCGTTGCCTTCGAGACGACCCTGGATGGACGTCGGCAACGTCAACAGCGACACGGCTCGCGTGACGGCGGCCTCGGCCTGGCTCAGGCTCACGCCAGGCGCCAGCTCGAAGGACACATTCTCAGACGCGAACTGCCCGCTGCGGCTGATGCGGTCGTTCTCGGAGGTCCGCGTGTAGCGGCTGAACGCCGACAGCGGCACGCGCTGCCCGTCGGCCACCACGTACAACTGGTCGAGGGCTTCCGGCCCCTGGGCGTACTGCGGGGCCACCTCCATCACGACGCGGTACTGGTTCATCGCGTTGTAGATCGTGGACACCTGTCGCTGCCCGAACGCGTTGTTGAGCGCCTGTGTGACCGTCGCCATCTCGATGCCGAGTTGGCGCGCGGCCTCGCGGTCCACTTCGAGCGTGATCTGCTGGCTCGACACCTGCTCGTCTTCCACGCCGGTCAGCTCGGGCAGCTGCGCGAGTGCGGTCCGCACGCGCTGGGCCCAGACGCGCAGTTCGGAGAGATCGTCGGCGCGCAACGTGTAGCGATACGACCCGCCGCCGAAGCCCCCGCCGAACCGGATGTCCTGATCCACGTTCATCCACAGCCTGGCGCCCGGCACCTTCGGCAGCCCCTGCCGGATGCGCTCGGCCACCACCTGCGCCGATACCTGGCGCTCGTCGAGTGGCTTCAGGCGGACGAAGATCTGCGCGTTGTTGATGCCGCGCCCGCCGCCGATGAAGCCGGCCACGCTGTCCACCGCCGGGTCGCGCAGCACCGCCGCGCGGAACGCGTCGATCTTCGGCTGCATGATCTGGAACGACATCCCGTCATCGCCCCGGATGAAGCCGCCGAGTTGCCCCGTGTCCTGGTCGGGGAGGAAGCTCTTGGGAGCGTTGACGTAGAGGTGGACGTTCAACGCCACGACGCCCACAAACAGCATCAGCACGAGCGGCGCGTGGGCAAGCGCCCAGCCGAGCGATCGGTCGTAGCCGGCGCGCAGGCGCCCGAACGCGCCATCGCTCCACCGCTGCAGGCGCCCGGGTCGAGCCGCCGTACGGGCCACGAGCCAGCGCGCACACAACATCGGCGTGAGCGTGAGCGAGACGACCAGCGAGATCAGGATCGCCGCGACGAGCGTGATGGAGAACTCACGGAACAGGCGTTCCACGATGCCGCCCATGAACAGAATCGAGACGAACACCGCCACGATCGAGAGGTTCATCGACAGCAGCGTGAAACCGACCTCTCGGGCCCCTCTCAACGCCGCCTCGAACGGCGCCACGCCCTCCTCCACATGACGCGTGATGTTCTCGAGAACGACAATCGCATCGTCGACGACCAGCCCCGTCGCGACGATGAGTGCCATCAGCGACAGGTTGTTCAGCGAGAAGCCCCACAGGTACATCACCGCGAAGCTGCCGACGAGCGCCACGGGCACCGCCGTGACGGGGATGAGCGCGGCGCGCAGGTTGGCGAGGAAGAGCAGCACGACGAGCACCACGAGACCCACCGCGATGAGCAGCGTGTGCTGTGCCTCGCGCAACGTGGCGCGGATCGTCGGCGACCGATCGCTCGCCACGTCGAGGCTCACACCGGCCGGCAGGAAGGCGCGCAGCGCGGGCAGTTGGGCGCGGACGCCGTCCACCGTCGCGATGATGTTGGCCTGGGCCTGACGGCTGACGACGAGCAGCACGGCGGGCTTGTCGTTGAAGTAGCCGGCGTTGTAGCGGTCTTCGATGCCGTCGTACACCCGCGCGACGTCCGAGAGTCGCACCGGGGCGCCGTTCCGGTAGGTGATGATGAGCGGCTGGTAGTCGGCGGCCTCAGCGAGCTGGTCACTCGCCTGAATCTGCCAGTGCCGATCGCTGTCCTCGACGACGCCCTTGGGGCGCAGCAGGTTCGCGCTGCTGATCGCCTGACGTACCTCGTCGAGCGAGATGCCGTATTGGGTGAGGGCCTGGGGCTGCAGTTCGACGCGCACGGCGGGCAGCGAGCCACCACCGACCGTGACGTCGCCGACGCCGGTCACCTGCGCCACCTTCTGTGCGAGCACCGTCGAGGCCAGGTCGTACAGTTCGCTCGTCGTCGCCTGAGCGGATGTCAGCGCGAGCAGCATGATGGGCGCCTGCGACGGGTTGATCTTGCGGTACGAGGGCATGCCCGGCAGCGCGCTCGGCAGCAAGGAGCGCGACGCGTTGATGGCCGCCTGCACCTCGCGGGCGGCCGTGTCGATGTTCTTGTCGAGGTCGAACTGGACGTTGATGCGCGTGGAGCCCTGCGAACTCTGCGAGCTCAGCTCGTTCACCCCGGCAATCGTGCCGAGCGCACGCTCGAGCGGTGTCGCCACACTCGAGGCCATCGTCTCGGGGCTGGCGCCAGGCAGCGAGGCCGTCACCGAGATCGCCGGGAAGTCCACCTGCGGCAACGGCGACACCGGCAGCAGCAGGTAGCTCAGCGCGCCGACCAGCACGATCGACAGGCTGAGCAGCGTGGTGGCGACGGGCCGGCTGATGAACGGCGACGAGAGGCTCATGCGTGCTCCTCGACGGTGAGCGGCGCGACGGGCCGCGTGCGCCAGGCCCGCCCCAGGCGGTCGAAGAAGAGGTAGATGGCCGGTGTGGTGAACAGCGTGAGTACCTGGCTCACGAGCAGCCCGCCCACCATCACCAGACCCAGCGGTTGCCGCATCTCCGCGCCCGAGCCCGTGGAGAGCATGAGTGGCAGGGCGCCGAACAGCGCGGCGAGCGTGGTCATCAGAATCGGACGGAAGCGCAGCAGCGCCGCCTTGTAGATGGCATCGCGGGGGCTCAGCCCTTCACTGCGCTCCGCGTCGAGCGCGAAGTCGATCATCATGATCGCGTTCTTCTTCACGATGCCGATGAGCAGGATGATGCCGATGACCGCGATGAGACTGAGGTCCGTGTCGGTCATCAGCAGCGCCAGCAGCGCGCCGACGCCGGCCGATGGCAGGGTCGAGAGGATCGTGATGGGGTGGATGTAGCTCTCGTACAGCACGCCCAGCACGATGTACATCGTGACGATGGCGGCCAGCACCAGGAGCAGGGTGCTGTCGAGTGACGCGCGGAAGGCCGCCGCGGCGCCTTGGAACGTGGTGGTGATGCTCGCAGGCATGCCGATCTCGCGCTGGGCGGTCTCGATGGCCTCGACCGCGCTGCCGAGCGAGGCGCCGTCGGCGAGGTTGAACGACATCGTCACGGCCGGAAACTGGCCAGTGTGGTTGATCACCAGACGCGTGTTGCGATTCTCGATGGTCGCGATGTTCGACAGCGGAATCTGGCGGCCGTCGGCAGTCGCCACAAACACCTGGCCGAGCGCTTCTGGCCCGATCTGGAAACGTGGGGCGACTTCGAGCACCACGCGGTACTGGTTGGCCTGGGTGTAGATGGTCGAGATCAGGCGCTGGCCGAACGCGTCGTAGAGCGCGTCGTCGATGGCTGCCACGCGGATGCCGAGGCGGCTGGCCGCGTCGCGGTCGATGTCGAGAAAGGCCTGCAGGCCGCGATCCTGCAGATCGCTCGCGACGTCGGCCAGGGCCGGCGAGTCCTGCAGGCGCGCCAGCAGCCGCGGTACCCACTCGCCCAGGCGATCGGCATCGGGATCCTCCAGCGTGAACTGGAACTGCGTACGGCTCACGCGGTCCTCGATCGTGAGGTCCTGCACGGGCTGCATGTACAGCGAGATGCCCGGCACCCGCGCCACCCGATCACGCAGCGCCGCGATGATGTCGGTGGCGGTCCGCGTCCGCTCGTCGTGTGGCGCCAGCGTCACGAGCATCCGGCCGCTGTTCAACGTGGCATTCGAGCCGTCCACGCCGATGAACGACGACAGCCCGACGACATCGGGCTCCTCGAGGATGGCCCGGGCGGCCGCGCGCTGCCGTTCAGCCATCGCCGCAAACGACACCGACTGCGGCGCTTCGGTGATGACCTGGATCGCGCCGGTGTCCTGCGTCGGGAAGAAGCCCTTCGGCACGATCACGTACAGCCAGACCGTCAAGGCCAGCGTCGCCACCGCCACGATGAGCGTGACCGTCTGGTAGCGCAGCGCCCACGTCAACATCCGCCCGTACACCGCGATCATGTTGTCGAAGAACCGGCCCGTGGCCCGTGCGATCGGACCGTGCTGCTGTTCCGACTCCTGGCGCAGCAGCCGCGCGCACATCATCGGCGTCAGCGTCAGCGACACGACCAGCGAGATGAGGATGGACACGGCCAGCGTGATGGCGAACTCGCGGAAGAGGCGGCCGACCACGTCGGCCATGAAGAGCAGCGGGATGAGCACCGCGATGAGCGACAGCGTCAGCGAGACGAGCGTGAAACCGATCTGCCGTGCGCCCTCGAGCGCGGCATGCATCGGCGTGGCGCCCTCCTCGAGATAGCGTGCGATGTTCTCGACCATCACGATGGCATCGTCCACGACGAAGCCGGTGGCGATGGTGAGCGCCATCAACGTCAAGTTGTTGATCGAGAAGCCCGCGAGGTACATGACGCCGAAGGTGCCGATGAGCGACAGCGGCACCACCACGCTGGGGATGAGCGTGGCTGGCACGTTGCGCAGGAACACGAACGTGACCATGACGACCAGCGCCACGGCAAACATCAGTTCGTGCTGCACGTCGCGCACCGAGGCCCGAATGGTCTGCGTCCGGTCGCTGAGGACGGCGACCGTCAGCGTGGACGGCAGGCTCGCGGTGAGTTGCGGCAGCAGCGCCGTGACGCGGTCCACCACCTCGATCACGTTCGCGCCGGGCTGGCGCTGGATGTTGACGAGCACCGCGGGCAGGTCGTCGGCCCATGCACCCAGTCGCGTGTTCTCGGCGCCGTCCACGACGTCGGCCACGCCCGACAGCCGCAACGGCGCGCCGCCGCTGTAGGCGACGATGAGGTCGCGGTAGGCGTCGGCCGACCGCAACTGATCGTTGGCGTCCAGCATGAACGAACGTTCGGGCCCGTCGAAGTTGCCCTTCGGCTGGTTGACGTTGGCCGCGGCGATCACGTCGCGCAGGCTC
>JAEZDP010000382.1 GCA_023418055.1 Acidobacteriota bacterium | reverse complement strand
GTCAGGTACCACTGGACAGGACCTTCGCCGTTGTCCCAGCCGGACCACTCGAGGATCTCAGTGAAGACTGTCGCATCGAGAGGCACCCGCGTCTTCGTCAGGCAGCGCACGATGCCTTCGATCTCGCGGTTGAGCGCCCAGCGTACGTGGTGGTCGTCGAGGGACGTCCCCTCGTGCATGTCGATGGACCGTGCCCGGGCCACGAGATCACAGAAAGCGGCGTGCACGGCCTGTGCCTGCCCAACGTCCGTCACGAGCTCGCGCGCGGCGTGACGCCACCACGCCCCAGCGGGTTGTGCGAACCCATGGGCCAGCAGCCGCTCGGCGATCCAGGCTGTCGTGGCAACGACCATCGGGTGATCGACGGGCGCCCGCCGCATCGCCGCGGGGTACGCCCACCGCGTGACCTGGCTGCCGGCAATGCGCGCGGCCCCGTCGCGGATCACATCACGTACGGTCGCCGGCAGTCCGTCAGCAGAAGGCTCAGACATGCGTCGCCCATTCGTCAGGCATGAGGCATGAGGCATGAGGCATGACGCATGACCCTACCGCTCCCAGTGCAACTTCGGCCGTGCCTTCTTCTCGGGCGCGATCTGATTCAGTGTGGCCGCATCGTACAAGCGGCCGTTGGCCATGACCATCGCCACCGAGTCGCTGTTGCGGATGTCGGCGAGCGGGTTGCGGTCGAGCACCACGAGGTCGGCCAGCTTGCCGGCCTCGAGTGACCCGAGATCCTTGTCCATGCCCAGGTAGCGCGCGCCGTTGATGGTGGCGCTCTGCAGCGCCTGCATCGGCGACATGCCGCCCTGCACGAACATCCACAGCTCCCAATGCGCCGCCAGCCCCTGCAGCTGCCCGTGCGCGCCAAGCTGCACGGACCCGCCGGCGTCGAGCACCTTCTTTGCCTGTTGCGCCACGAGCACGTGGGCATAGTCGTCCTCGGCCGACGCGGTGCGCCGTCGTGCACGCGGCACGACGACGTCACGAGGCACGAAGGTCAGCAGCCGATCGTTCCTGAAGACGTCGTCGTGGTGGTACCAGTAGTTCTCGCCGCTCTGCGAGCCGTACGAGACGACGAGCGTCGGCGTGTACCCGAGCCCGCTCTTCGCAAACAGGGTGACCGCGTCCTTGTACATGATCGGCACGGGAATGTTGTGCTCGATGCCGGTGTGGCCGTCGAGCATCATCGAGGCGTTCAGGTAGTAGAGCGACCCGCCTTCAGGCACCACCAGCATCTCCTGCTCGCGTGCGGCCTTGACGATCATCTGCCTCGCGTCGCGCCGCTGCTGGTTGTAGCTCTTCACGCTGATGGCACCCACCGCCTTCATCCGCCGCAGGTGCGACCTCGCATCGTGGATCGACTCGACGACGGCCTTGAACGGCGTCTCGGCGCCGTACAGGATGGTGCCCGTCGAGAAGACGCGTGGGCCGACGAGCGCGCCCGTCCTCACCATCTCGCTCACGGTGAACACCGTCTCGGTGTCGTTGGACGGGTCGTGCGACGTCGTGACGCCGTAGGCGAGATTCGCCATGAGGGCCCAGTCGGCCTGCGGGATGAGCCCGTCGCCGGCACCGCCCAGATGCGCATGGGCGTCGACGATGCCCGGCATGATGGTCTTGCCCGCAACGTCGATACGTGTGGCGCCCGCCGGGACCTGCACCCGGTTGGACGGTCCGGCCGCCACGATGCGGTTGCCCTCGACGACGACCGTGCCGCGCTCGACGACCTCGGTGCCACCGTCGCCAGCCATGGTGATGAGACGGGCCCCGACGAGGGCGGTCGTGCCTGCGGGCACGTCTGCATCGGCCGTGAAGCCGATCTGGACACCGTCCGCTTCGGGTGGGGCGGTCTTCTCGGGCGCCCCTTCGACGAAGGCAAAGGTGGACGTCAGGTCGCGCGTGAACAGCTCTGGTCCGAGCGTCCAGTGCACCCGGCGGCTGTCGCCAGACCAATGGATCGCAAAGCCCGCGTCGCGCGAGATCTGCGCGGTCGGCCATGCGGCACCCGAGGTGGCCAGGGTCACCGTACGGCCGGTGGACGGGAAGGGCGCCACGAAGGTCTTCCAGCGCTCGGCGAAGGCAATCCACTTGCCATCGGGCGAGGGCACGACCTGGGTGGCGTTGGCCGACTGCACGTGAACGACCTCGTCGCCGCCGTGCAGGTCGACGCTGCGCAGGATGAACTGGTCGTCGCGACGGGCGCGCAGGTAGAGACGCTGGCCGGTATGGTCGAACTGCGGCGCGTCACCGCCGGCCGTGACCTTGCGCGGCGTGCCGCCCGCGGCCGGCACCACGAAAATTCCCGTCTCGACGCCATGGGTGAGGCCTCGCCTCGAATCGGGGCCGACGGCGCTGAAGACGATCTGCGTCCCATCCGGCGAGAACGACGGCATCGCGTAATGACCCGGGCTCGAGACGACGTCGCGCGCGCCGGACCCGTCGAGGCCGACCACCTTCACGCGGCCCTTCGCCTCGTCGTCCCACGTGACATAGACCAGGGAGCGTCCATCAGGGGCGAACGACGGCCAGGCTTCGTGGGCGGCGTCGCTCGTCAGGCGGCGGGGCTCGCCGTCGGGCAGGGCGCGGATGTAGAGATGCCCCAGCGCGGAGTAGACCACCTGGCGGCCGTCTGGCGACACACGGGCGTGGCGCAGCATGCGCACTGGCCACTGGTCGGGATGTACGTCGACCGTGAAGCGCAGCGGTTCGTTGACGGTCTGTTCGACCTTCGCGCGGAACGGAATCGGCGTACCCGTCCCGGTTGCCGCGTCCACGCGCCAGATCCGGCCCTGGCCCCAGACGACGAGGCCCGATCCGTCCGGAAGCCAGTCGTACTGCGCGTACACGCCGTGGACGGCCCACGCTTCCTGCAGGTCCTTGTCGAGGCCATCGAACAGGCTCCGCTCCTCGCCCGTCTCGAGGTTGCGCAGGAACAGCCGGCTGCCCGTGTCCACCCGGCGCACGAACGCGAGTGTCCGGCCGTCCGGCGAGACGCGTGGCGCGACCGCGCCGCCGGGCCGCGCGGTCACGGTCCGTTCCTCGCCCGTGCGCAGGTCGCGCGCGACGATCGCGTAGATGGTGCCGTGAGGGTTCTTGTTGTACTCGAAGTTCGCGCCGGGTGTGACGTCCTTGCTGTAGTACAGCGTCTTACCGTCGGGCGAGACGGCAGGCTCACCGGCGTCTTTCTGGATGCTCGTCCGCGTGGTGATCTGGAGCCCCTCGGCGCCGCTGACGTGGTACTGCCACACCTCGCCGGCCCCGAGTGAGCGCGTGCCGACGAAGTGGCGGCGGGCGTAGATCGACAGGCCGTCGGGCGCCCATTCGGGGCTGTTCACGAACCACTTGCTGTCTTTCGACACCTGCGTCGGCGATCCGCCGTCGCGGTCCATCGTCCAGATGTTCCAGAGCCCGCCGCGGTCGCTCGAGATCGCGATGCGGCGTCCATCGGGGCTGTAGCGCGGCTGCATGTCGAAGGCCGGGCCGCTCGTCAGGCGGCGTGCCTCGCCTTCGCCCGTTCCCTCGATCGGCATCACGTAGATGTCGCCGAGCAGGTCGAACACGATCTCGCGGCCGTCCGGACTGACGTCCACGTTCATCCACGTGCCTTCGTCGGTCTCGAAGGCCACGGTACTCGTTGCGCCGCCGAGCGGCGCGGTGACGTCCCACGCCGCCGGCTTCTCCTTCGCGGCATCAGGTGCAGGCTTCTCCTGCGCCGCCAGCGCGAGTGACAGGCCGAGGGCGAGGGCTGCGGTGAACGTGAACGATCGCTTACTCATATGTGTGTCTATCATCTGGCGTAAGGCGTAAGGCGTAAGGCGTAAGGCGTAAGGCGTGACGCGTCACCCACGCACCTCGATCTCGAGCGATCGCCACAGGTACCAGCAGCCGATCGTCCGGTAGGGGCGCCACGCCTCGGCAATCGTCGTCATCTCGTCGGCGGTCAGCCGCAGGCCATCGCCATAGACCTTCGAGAACCCGTTGACGATGCCGAGGTCGCCGAGCGGAAGGACGTCGGTCCGCCGGAGCTGGAACATGAGGTACATCTGCGCGGTCCACACCCCGACGCCCTTGACCTGGGTGAGATGCGCGATGACCTCCTCGTCGGGCAGTCGCCACAGGTGCCGCAGCGGCAGCGAGCCCTCGTCCACGCGTTGGCAGAGGTCGAGGATGTAGCCGAGCTTCTGGGTGCTGAGCCCGGCAGCGCGCAGCGCCTCGGGCGGTGTGTCGAGCCAGGTGCGGGCGGGCGGACACGAGGTGCAGCCCATGGCGGCGACCACACGCTGATGGATGGTGGTGGCTGCCTTCCCGGAGAGCTGCTGGAACACGATCATGCGGACGAGGGCCGCGAAGCCGTCGCGTCGGCTCGGCGTGCCGAGATCGCAGCCGCCCCAGGCGCGGATGACGGCGCCGAGCTTCGGGTCGCGCCTGGCGAGCACGCGCGTGGCGGTGCGGCAGCTGTCGGGTGTCAGGCGGGACGGAGGCGGCACGGGGACATCATGCCTCACGAGCTGCGGAGGCGCCGCACGCGGTACGCTGACAACGTGCCCTTTGCCCGACGCATGACCTGCCTCCCATGACCTACCTCGTTCTTGCCCTCAGCGCGTTTGCCGCCCAGGCGCTGATGTTCGTGCCCATCGTGCCGCTGCTCATCGGCGCCGGTGCGCTGGCCGCGCACGGAGAGACGCGGCTGCCGCTCGTGCTCGTCGCCCTCACGACGGGCATTGCGGCGGGCGACTTCCTCTGGTACCGCATCGGGCGACGGCGCGGACGGTCGGTGCTCGGCCGGTTGTGCCGGATGGCGCTCGAGCCGTCCACCTGCCTGCGGCGCACCGAGAACCTGTTCCTGCGCTATGGCGCCGCGGCGCTCATCTTCGCCAAGTTCGTCCCCGGCCTCAGCACGGTGGCGTTGCCACTGGCCGGCGTGTTCGGCATGCGGCCGCGGCGGTTCGTCGCACACGACATTCCGGGCGTGCTGCTGTGGGTGGGCGCCTACCTGGCGGTGGGCTACCTCTCCTCTGGGCCCCTCGTCGCCATCGGCTCGAGGGCACCCTGGTCGGGACGATCGTGGGTCCTCGTCGCGGCCGGGTCCCTGGCCGCCTACGTGGCCTGGAAGCAGGTGCGTCGCCGCATCGTCCTCCGGCAGCTGCGCATGGCGCGGATCTCGGTGCACGAGCTGAAGCGCCGGCTCGACACCGACGCGGCGCCGCTCGTGCTCGACCTACGCCATCCGCTCGACTTCGAAAGCGACCCTTGCGTGATCCCTGGCGCGTTGTACATTCCGGCCGAGGATCTGCCGGAACGGCACGCCGAGATTCCACGCGATCGCGAGGTCGTCCTGTACTGTAC
>JAEZDP010000421.1 GCA_023418055.1 Acidobacteriota bacterium | reverse complement strand
ACGATGGGGACGGCCGCGCGCCCGACGCGGAAGCCGATGCCCTGCTCGTCGAGGTAGCGCATCACGCCACTCGCGCTGTCGAGGCCGAAAGCGCTGCCGCCCGACAGGACGATGCCGTGGACGGTCGAGACCGAGTTGAGCGGGTCGAGCACGTCGGTCTCTCGGGTGCCGGGTGCGGCACCGCGGACGTCCACGCCCGCCACCGCGCCTGCCCGCGTGAGGATGACGGTGCATCCGGTGGGCCGCCCGTCCATGACGGCGTGCCCCACTTCGATGCCGGTGACATCGGTCAGCGATCCCTGACGCACGGCGGGACCCTTCATGGGCGACGTGACCGCGAGACTCGCACAGAGCCACAGCGCGGCGCCAGCACCACAGGACGTGACGAGGGCGAGGCGGGACATGCAGCGATGGTACCGCAGCGACGTACGGTGGACGCGGGCGTCACGGTTCGGCCAGGATGCGGTCCAGGACGGGGTCGAGTTCCCGGAAGAACGCCAGCGCGTACCGCCTGGCGCTCTCGTCGGTGAGGTGCGATGCGTCCATGCTGCGCAGCCCGTCCACGCGCGGCACCACCAGCGGCACGTCCAACGCGTCGGCCAGCATCTGCGCCGCCGTCAGCGACACGTCCCGTCCGGGAACCAGGACGAACACCAGCCGCGCACCCGCGCCCTCGACCTCCGCCTTGAAAGCCCGTCCGAGCGCCAGGTTGTGGTCGCGCAACGTGTCGCGTCCCTCGTAGAAGTCCATGAGGGGCAGCCCCCTGCCGAACCGGGTGCCGAGGAACCACGAGCCATCCTGCCGCGACCGGTGGATGAGGAACTCGCGGTGTTCGTTCCACAACTCGGGCACGTGCGGCACGACGCGGTGCAGGAGACGGCGGGTCTGGTACGCCGCATTGGCCTCGAATGCCGTCTTGTAGGCGTCAAACGCGCTGTCGCGCATGACGCGACGCGCCCAGGGGCTGGGCACCCCGGCAAAGAAGTTGTCGACGTTGGCGATCACCACGCGCGGGCGCAGCTCGAACCGCCGGAAGATCTCGAGGGGGAACTCGTGTTGTTCGAGGTGGCCGAACCCGAGCGCGAACGCGCGCAATCCACGGGGCAGGAAATACTGCCGCAGGCTGTCCCCCCGCAGCGCGAACATCAGCCGCGAGTTGCCCATGAGCAGGACGTCGGCACGGCGCATCGCGCTGAGCGATGCCGCATCGATACCATGGAAGAGCACGTGATGATCGACGTGGCCGCCGCGATCGTGCGCCAGGTAGTGGTCAGGCGGCGGATCGGCCGCGGTCACCACGTCCATCAGGTAGGCGGAGGCTGACGTGTGCTTCCAGCCTGCCCACCCAGCGAGCACGCAGATTGCGAGCGAGGCGCCGGTCAGCAGCACGAGGCGCCACGGCCGCTGATGCGCGACGCCGCTCCGCAGCCCCCGCCGCGCCCCTGCCTCAGAACTGGAAGTAGATGAACGCATTGCTGTTGCCGTAGGCGGCGAGAATGCCGTAGAAGAGGACGCCCGTGAGGACGGCCCGGCCGGTGGCACCGAGCGGGCGCACGTGCCCGCGCGCCACGGCCAGCGCCCAGAGATGGCCGATGAACACGGGCAGCAGGAACATCGAGCCCATCCACATCTCGGGCGTCGGGCGCGCCCACTCGAAGGCCACGACGTTGGCGAGGAACTGCACTGCTCCGCCGAAAGAGTTGCTGCGGAAGAACACCCAGGTGACGAGGACGGTCACCTGCACCACGATCGCCCATGCCGAGCGCAGGTACCACGGACGCCGGTCGAGACCGACGTGCAGCCCGAGCGCACGCTCCACGGCCAGCGCCCCACCGTGGAGGGCGCCCCAGGCCACGAACGTCCAAGCCGCGCCATGCCAGAGACCACCGAGCAGCATCACGGTCATCAGATTCATGTACGTGCGCGTCGGCGAGACGCGGTTGCCGCCGAGCGGGATGTAGAGGTAGTCGCGCAGCCAGCGCGACAGCGTCATGTGCCAGCGCTCCCAGAAGTTCTTGAACGACCCTGCGATGTAGGGCTGGTTGAAGTTCACCGGCAACTGGTACCCGAGCAGGTACGCGACGCCGCGGGCAATCTGCGAGTACCCGGCGAAGTCGCAGAAGATCTGGCCGCTGAACATCAGCGCCAGCCAGACGAGCACGACGCTGTTGGCACCGGGTTCGTAGGCCGCCTCCCAGTAGCGGTCCACGTAGGGCCCGATGTTGTCGGCGCACACCATCTTGAGGAAGAAGCCCTCGACCGTCAGCGCCACGCCCGTGCTGACCGACGCCCAGCGTACGCGCCGCACCCGCGGCATCTGCGGCAGGAACTCCGAGGCCCGGACGATGGGGCCGGCCACCAACTGCGGGAAGAAGCTGATGAAGAGCAGGAAGCGCGAGAACGAGCGCAGCGGCGCCAGCTCGCCGCGATAGACGTCGATCGTGTAGCTCATCGACTGGAAGGTGTAGAAGCTGATGCCCATCGGCAGCAACACGCGCCACGTGGGCGACTGCCAGTCCACGCCGGCGATGCCAGCCGCGCTCTGCAGGTTGTCGAGGAAGAAGCCGAAGTACTTGAAGATTGCCAGCAGGCCGAGATTGGTCGCCAACGACAGCGTGAGCAGCCACCGTCGTCGGCGGGGGGTCTGGCCAGGCCGCACGAGCGCCAGAGCCGCCACGTAGTCGACCACGGCGCTCGCCAGCAGCACCGTCAGGTAGACGGGAATGTGCCAGGCGTAGAAGACGAGGCTCGCTGCCAGCAGCAGCCACTCGTAGGCGGGCTCGATCTTGCGACGGCCGAGGGTCAGGCGCCCGGCGAGGACGACGCCGAGGAGACCCAGAAACGCGAAGGAAACGAAGTTCAAGCGATGGACAACCCTTCAGCCAACCGCTTACGATTACATGTGCGTGCCGTGATGGCAACTGGATGGCGAGCCGGCGGCATGCTGATCGCGTGTGCGGTCGCGTGGGTATGCGCGGCAGGCGTCGCGCACGCGCAAGCGCCCCGCCCCGAGTTCCGCGCCGTCTGGATTGACACCTTCAATACACGGCTGGCCAGCAGCGACGACGTAGCGACGGCCGTGGCGCGCGCCGAGGCCCTGCACGCCAACGTGCTGTTCGTGCAGGTCCGGCGACGAGGCGACGCGTGGTATCTCGACAGCGAGGAACCGCCAGGCGAAGGCGTCGGTGCCGGCTTCGATCCACTGGGTGAGGTGCTGAGCCAGGCGCGGGCGCGCGGCCTGCAGGTGCACGCGTTTGTCACGCTGGGCGCCGTCTGGAACCTGACCACCCCGCCGATCTCGCCGCAGCACGTCTTCAATCGCCACGGGCTGGGCAGCGGGCGCGCCCCTGATGGCCGGGCCAACTGGCTGACGCGCACGCTCGTCGGCGACGGGGCGGGGACGTCCCACGACGGGTACCGGTTCGGCAACGACTTCTGGCTCGACCCGGGCCACCCCGACGTGGCCGACTACCTCGTGGACCTCGCGGTGCGGCTCGTCACCCGCTATCCGGTGGACGGCGTGCACCTCGACCGCGTCCAGTACCCCGAAGTGCCAGGTGCCTCCGGGTCCCAGGTGCTCAGCGTCGGGTACAACCCGACCGCCGTGGCCCGCTACAACGCGCGCTACGGCACCGCCGGGCTGCCTGCGGCCGACGATGCGCGGTTCAGCGCGTGGCGGCGCGAGCAGGTCACGAGCCTCGTGCGACGTCTGACGACCAGCCTGCTGGCGGTGCGGCCCTCGCTGGTCGTGTCGGTCGCCGCGTCGGCCTCGGGCCCGCCGCCTACGTTGCTCGGCGGGGGCTTCAGCGAGAGCGTGCCGTACGGTCTCCTGTTTCAGGACTGGCAGGCGTGGCTGTCCACCGGCATGGTCGATCTGGTCGTGCCGCACCTGTTCCTCCCCGAACACGTGGCGAGCGAGGCCGAGACTGCGGCGAGCTGGATGGCCTGGGCGCGCGCCGGGCAGCAGCGCCGCGGTGTGGTGATGGGGCTCGGGGCCTATCTCAACTCGGTGGAGGGCACGGTGCGCCAGGTGTGGACGGCGCTCGAGCCTGGGTCTGCCGGGCAGCCGCCGTTTGCGGGCGTGGCGCTGTTCTCGCTGGCGGCCAACAACGCGCCCGTGGTGAGCAATCCCCTGTCGGTACCGCCCGGGCGCGACACACCGCAGCGGGCCGTGGAGGACCTCGCCGCAGGCCTGCGGTTTGGCCGCACCACGACGGGCCTGCCCGTCGACCCGGCATCCGCCGGACCGTTTGCCGAGCCGGCGGCGGTGCCGGCCTTGCCCTGGAAGACGCGCGAGGGACACGTCCTCGGCGAGTTGCGCGACGAGGCGGGGCGGCCGCTCGACGGCGTGGAGGTGCAGGCCGTCGCGAGCGGGGTGGGCGTCGGCGTGGTGGACGAGGCTGCGGCGACCGCGGTCAGCGACGGCAGCGGGGTGTTTGCGTTGGTGGCGCTCGCGCCAGGCCGGTACCGGCTCAGCGCACGCCGCGACGGGGCGCTGTGGCCGGGCGCGTGCGAGGTGGAGGTGCAGGCGGCGGAGGTGTCCCGGATTGTGTTGACGGTGGGGCCGGCGGGGCCGGGGTCAGACCTGCGGTGTGCCGTTCCGGGGTCAGACCTGCGGAGTGGTGGTCTCGGGGTCAGACCTGCCGGACGATGATCCTGGGGTCAGACCTCCAGCACACCGCTCACTGCCACAACCACGCCGCGCCGCGCACACCACTCGAATCGCCGAACGCCGCCGGGACGAACCGCGTGTCCACGCGGTCCGAGAACACCCACCGCCCCCACAGCGTCGGCACCTGCTCATAGAGCCGCGCCGCGTTCGACACCCCGCCTCCCGCGACGATGACGTCAGGGTCCAGCACGTTGATGATTGAGGCCAGCGCGCGCGCCAGCCGGTCCTCGTAGCGATGCCACGCCTGCTGCGCCTGCTGGTCCCCGGCGGCCGCCCAGTCGAGCAGCTGCGCGGGGGTCGCCTGCCGCCCCGTGAGTCGCTGGAACTCGCGCGACATCGCCGGACCAGACAAGTGCGTCTCGATGCAGCCGGTGCGCCCGCAGTAGCATGCCTCTCCTGGCCATTCCCCGGCCTGCGGCCACGGCAACATGTTGTGCCCCCACTCGCCGCCGACCGCGTTGGCGCCGATCACGACGTCACCGCGCACGACCACGCCCCCGCCGACGCCCGTCCCGAGGATGATGCCGAACACCAGCGGCGCCCCCGCGGCCGCGCCGTCGGTCGCCTCAGACAAGGCGAGGCAGTTGGCGTCGTTGGCAAAGCGGACCGGCCGGTCGAGCACACGCTGCAGATCCTCGGCAAACGGCTGGCCGTTCAGCCATGTCGAATTGGCATTCTTCACGAGTCCGGTGGCCGGCGAGATGGCGCCTGGCATACCGACGCCCACCGTGCAGTTCGTGCCGACCGCCTCCTCGGCACGCCGCACCAGGGCAGCGATCGCCGCCACGGTGCCCTCGTAATCGTGCCGCGGTGTCGGCACGCGCTCGCGATGTCGCTCCTGTCCGTCCTCGTCGAGGGCCAGCAGTTCGATTTTTGTGCCGCCGAGATCCACGCCGATGCGCATGCGGGACACACGATAGCAGGAACCTGCCTGCTACAGTGATGCGCGTGGAGACGACCGCCGCCCGCCCGACGCTGCGCGCGACCGCCGGCGCGTGGCTGCATCGGCACGAGACGCTGCTCTGGTGGCTGCACAGCCTGTGGGCGCTGGCCTTCGGCATCGGGGTGATGTGGCTGGGGTCGCGCAACTCCACCTACCTGCGCGTCGCGATCGTCCACGTCGCGTTCATCTGGATCACGAGTCTCCTGCTGCCGCTCGTGCTGCGCAGCGCACGGCTGACGCCGGTGTGGCATCCGCGCGTCCAGCTCGTCGTCAACTACTTCAACAAGAACTTCTATCAGCAGCTGCTCTTCTTCATGCTGCCGATCTTCGCGCTGAGCACCACCATCGACAGTCCAAACGTGCTGGGCCTCGTCGTGCTGGGCGTGTGCGCGCTGCTCTCGACGCTCGATCTCGTGTACGACCGCCACCTGGCCGAGCGGCGGCTGCTGACGGCGGCCTTCTTCGCCTGTACCGTGTTTGCAGGCGTCGCCGCAGCCTTACCTATTCTGTGGCAGGTACCGCCGGAGGTCGCGCTGCGCGCTGCCGGTGCGGCCGCGGGCCTCGGCGTCGTGTCGCTGGTCCTGACCGAGCGGCGTCTCGACTGGCAGCGGACCTGGTTCGTCGGCGGGCTCATGCTGCTGGGGCTGGCGC
>JAEZDP010000419.1 GCA_023418055.1 Acidobacteriota bacterium | reverse complement strand
CATCACGAGGACGACGACGGCGGCCAGCACCCCGGCCACCAGATGCATCCAGAACACGACTCGACGAAGGGGCAGCAGCATGAACGCTCGATCAGAAGTGAGATCAGTCTCAACAGCGGAGCGATGCTATAGCCGACCATGCCGGTCGTCAATCAGGAAATTACCATGGACACGAGACTTACAAATGTCTTACACATATGCGACTTGACTCGTCGGATTTCACCGGCTACAGTTCGCTGCGGCCAAGATGAGAACGGTCTCATCTCGCCTCGCGGTTGTCCCTAGCCCCAGGAGTCCTTGCGTGTCCCGTGTCGTGTCGTCGAGTGAGCGGTCGCCCTTCTCAGCGCTGCGGCGCCCGTCCACCTGTCCCGCTGCTACTACCCACTGCCGTGTGGCGTGCCTGACCCTCTGTGCGGTGCTCGCAGCGGCCGCCGCACCGGCCGTTGCCGAAACACAGCCGGCCGTGCCGCCCTGTGCGGTGGGCGACGGCACCCCCGTCGCCGTGCAGGGCCGCGTGACCGATGCCACCGGCAGCGCCGTCGCTGGGGCCACCGTCTCTGTGGGATGCGGCGCCGACATGCGCGACGTGGTGACCGACGCCGCGGGTCAGTACGCGCTCGACCTGCCGCCCGGGGTGTACGACATCCTCGTGCAGCGGCCGGGGTTCGAGATTGCGGCCGACCAGCTGCGCGTGGAGGGGGAGGGGCTGCGTCACGACGTGGCGCTCGCGCTTGCGCAGGTGACCGAGGCGGTCACCGTCACCGCCGGTGGCTTCGAGCAGCTCGTGCGTCAGGCTCCCGCCAGCGTCACGGTGGTGGACCGCGAGACGCTCACGGGGCGTCGGTTCGGCAACGTGGCCGAGGCGCTGGCCGATGTCGAAGGCGTGGACGTGGGACAGGACGTCGGCAAGACGGGCGGGCTCAGCATCAGCCTGCGCGGCATGCCGGCAGACTACACGCTGATGCTCGTGGACGGCCGTCGACAGAATGCCGCGGGCAACGTCACGCCCAACGGCTTCACCGAGACCTCCACGAGCTTCATGCCGCCTGTCGGCGCCATCGAGCGCATCGAGGTGGTGCGCGGCCCGATGTCCACCCTCTACGGGTCGGACGCGATGGGCGGGGTGGTCAACATCATCACGCGCAAGGTCAGTGACAGATGGGGTGGCACCGCGTCTGCCGACGGCACGCTCCAGGGCAACGCCGACTACGGCAACACCGGGCAGGTGACGGCCTACCTCGCTGGCCCCGTCGCGCCGGGACGTGCCGGCCTGGCCGTGCGCACCAGCGCCTTTCACCGTGAGGCCGCCAGGCTGCGCTACGTCGATGCCGACGGCGAGGCGGTGCCCATCACCAGCTTCGGGCTGAGCCCCACGTCGGCCGACATCCGCACCGCAGGCACACGGCTGAACGTGTTGCCGCATCGCGACCACGACGTCTACGTCGATGTGGACGGCGCGTGGCAGTCGTACGACAACTCGAATCGCGAGCTGGGGACGGTCGGGCTGCAGGGCGGCTATCAGGACCGGTTGTCGTTCGACCGCCGGCAGTACGTGGCGGCCCACATGGCGCGCCTGCCGTTCGGCGTGCTCGACTCGAGCGTGACGCGCAACACGACCGAGACGACCGGCCGCACGATTCCGCCGGGCACGCCCGGCCGCATGCCTGGCGATCCGCGCACCCTCTCGGCCACCAACACGATTGTCGACACGCGGCTCATCGCGCCGTGGCGGACGCACACGTTGTCGGTCGGCGGGCAGTGGTGGGATGCCGACATGATCGATGCCGTCGCGCCGGCGCCCTATGCCCACGTGCAGTCGGCCGTCTTTGCCGAGGACGAGTGGCGGCTGGCCTCCTGGGCGTCGCTGACGCTGGGCGTCCGCCACGACCATCACAGCACCTTCGGCGGCAACACCAGCCCACGCGCCTACGTCGTCTTCACGCCGCATCGCGACTGGACCATCAAGGGCGGCGTGAGTCGGGGCTTCAAGACGCCCCGCCTCGATCAGCTCGCCGAGGGCATCACCGGATTCGGTGGGCAGGGCACCATTCCGCTCATCGGGAGCCCCGGGCTGAAGCCGGAGACGAGCACCAGCAGCGAAGTCGCGGCGTTCTACGCGCGCGGCCGCTTCGGCGCCAACGTCACGGCCTTCACCAACACGTTCAGCGACAAGATCGCGCGTGGGCCTGGCCTCGAGAACTGCAGCTTCCGCCTGTCGCCCAACCGTCCGGGGTGTGCCGACTTCGGGGTGTGGCCCAACGTGGACCTCTTCGGCCAGTCCATCAACATCGACGAGGCCGTCACGCGCGGCGTCGAAGGCGCGCTGCGCATGGGCTTCCTGACGCGCTGGCAGGCCACGGCCAACTACACCTACACCTACAGCGAACAGCGCAGTGGCGACCTTGCCGGGCTGCCGCTCGTGAACACGCCTCGGCACATGGTGAACGGCAACGTGCGGTATGCCGCCACCGACGCGCTCGACACGTGGCTGCGGGTCGAGGGCCGCAGCAGCCGCACGCGCGGGACGAGCGCCACGGCGCTCGCGGCCACCGCCGCACTCGGCGACTTCAAGCCCTACGGTCTCGTGCACCTCGGGGCGGGGTACGCGCTGACGCGGGCGGTGACGCTGAACGCCACGGTCTACAACCTGCTCGACACCGACTTTCTCGCCTACGAGCCGTTCATCGTCAACGGGCAGACACAGTATGCGAGTCCCTACAACAACCTCCAGGAGCCGCGCCGCTTCTGGCTGTCGGTGAACGTGAACTTCTGACGCCGGAGGGCGGCGGACCTGTGCCGCGCGGGATCAGGTCTGACCCCAGGCCGACGCGGCGCAGGTCTGACCCCGCGACGACGCGCCGCAGGTCTGACCCCGCGACGACGTGGCCCAGGTCTGACCCCAGGACGACGCGGCGCAGGTCTGACCCCACCCGGCCCACCGGGCCGCGTTGACAGCGTGCGCCACGTGGCGCCAGACTGCGGGCCTCGTGCAGATGCCCCTGCTCGCCTACGGCACGCTGCTCTATCGCGAGTCGATGGCCACGACCGTCGGCCGAGACGCCTCGGCCGCCAAGACGTTCCGTCCCGTGACGGTCCACGGGTACCGGCGGCTCTTCAATCTGCGCCCGACCCACTACGAGCCCAGCTTCAGGCTGAGCGATCGTGCCATCGAGGCCGGCGCCTCCAACATCGAACCCGCCGCCGACGCCACCTTCAACGCCATCGCCTTCGAGGTCAGCGCCGACGAACTGGCGCAGCTCGACGTGCGTGAACGCTACTACGCACGGGTGCGCGTGCCCATGCGGCACTTTGCGTCCGACGAACCGGCCGGTGAGGCGTTCGTCTATGCCTCACAGCCCGATGCCGCCTGGATCGTGCGCGATCCCGACGCCCTCCTGCCGCGCTGGACCGACGTCGTATGGGCCCGGACGGGTGCCTACCGGATCAGCGAGGCCTTCGGACAGGCGTTCGACGCGTCCACCTATCTGGCCGACGGCCACACGCTGCTCGTTGACCGCTACCGTGACGTGCTGGACGTCCTGATGCGCGAGGGCGTACCCGGGATCTGACGATGGCCGGGCCTTCAGTCGATCGTCCGCTGCCGGCCCACGTCTTTCTGAGCTATGCCAGCGAAGATCGTGCGCTGGCCGAACGCGTGCGCGACGCGTTGCGCCTGCACGGCCTGGCCACCACCGTGTGGATGGACCGTCACGAGATTGTCGGCGGCGACGACTGGAAGGCCGAGATTCGCGAGGGCCTGCTGCAGTGCAACGTCCTGGTGGCCCTGCTCACGTCTCACTCGACCGACGTCGAGCGCGACCGCACCTGGATTCTCTACGAGCACGAAGAAGCCGCGCGGCTGCATCGTACGGTCGTGCCACTGCAGTTCGTGCCGGTCATTCCGCCGCATCTTCGGGACGTGCAGTGCGTGGACTTCTCCGACGAGCAGCTCGGGCTTGCCGCGCTGCGAGACGCCATCGTTCGTAGCGTCGGGCGCGACGGCGAGGCACTCGCCAGGGAGGTGCCGCCCTCGTCGGGACGCTTCATCGGTCGCGAAGCGGAGCTGGCCGAGGTGGTGGCGCGTCTCGGGCCGCCCACGCTCCAGGTGACCACGGCGCGCGAGGCCGTGGCGCTGCACGGCATGGGCGGCGTCGGCAAGACGGCCCTGGCGCACGAACTCGTGCGCCGACTCACGTCGCGCCATCCCGGCGGTGTGCTCGTCGAGACGCGAGGCCGACCGGCGCAGCCGGCCTCCACCACCCTGCAACGCTGGGCCGGCCTGGCCCGCGGCCGCTCGTCGGCGACCGAATACGCGCCCGCCGAGGTGAGAAACCTGTTGAGCGCCTTCGGCCAGCTCCTCGTGCTCATCGACGACGTGGCGCCAGACGACGTGGGAGAGGTGGCCACGCTGCTGCAGGCTCTGCCCGCAGACGCCACGCGTCTCATCACCACGCGTTCGCTCGATGTCGCACTCGACCTCGGCTGCCGGGTCCACGTCGTCGGCGGCCTCTCGCAGACCGACGCCATGTCGATGCTGGCCGACCGGCTGCGGGCCAAGTCGAGGTTGGACGCCCCGGCGTTCGACGCGCAGTTCGATGCCGTCCGTGACGTGCTGGCCACGCTCGTCGATCGCGTGGACGGACATCCCCTCGCCCTCGACCTCGCGGCTGGACGCATCCGCTACCTGCACGACGCCCACCTGGCCCTCGAGGTCTTCGACGCCGAGATGGCCCGCGCCTGGTCGCGCCTCGACAACGACGACCGCGCGACCGTGGGCCTCGGTCCCCGGAGCGTCGCCGCGTGTGTGCGCATCAGCCTCCGCGACATCGATGCGCTCGACGCGGCGGCCGGCACCGACTGGCGGCAGCGCTTTGCCGACCTCGGGGTGTTTCCCGAAGATGCCTGGATGGACCGTCCACTCATCGAAGCGACCTGGGGCGTCCAGCCAGAGGACCGGGCTGCCGCGTGGCTCGCGCTCGATGGCCTGCAGGCCCAGGCCATGGTGCGGCTCGATGAACGCACCGGGCGCTACTCGCTGCAGCCGCTGCTGCGCGCCTGCGCCACGGCGCTGCTTGCACGCCAGCCGGACCGCTTGCGCGCGCATCAGCACCGCTACGCGAGGTACGTCATCGAGCGCGCCACCGTGGCCTTCGAAGGACCTGTCCGCGAGTGGCTGCACTGGATGGGGCCGTACGCGGCGCACCTGTGGGCCATCGGCGGCATCCTGGTGCAGCACGTCGGGAAGGCGCTCGGCGACATCGACGCATGGAGTCGTCCCGAGGCGGTACCCTTCGCCCCGGTACCTCCGCTGAATCAGGCCGACGAGACCGCCGCCGAACTGATGCTGGCCTACACGCTTGCCGTTGCGCCCTACGTCATCCGACGCCCTGGCCTGGGCAAGCGAGGCGAGCAGGTGCTGCAGGCAGGCCTCGCGTCTGCGCGTGCGCTCGGGGACCGCCGAGGCGAACTGGTGGCCCTACGCGTGCTTGGCGGATGGCACGCACGCCGCACACCACCTGCCGCACGGCCGTTCTTCATGGCTGCCCTCGACGCGGCCCGCGCCTTGGGCGACCAGGACGAAGAAGCCACGGTGCTCAGCTACCTCGGCGAGGTCGAGCGTGCCTGCAGTCACTACGACACGGCGCTCGACCTGCTGGGCCGCGCGCTGCCCAGCCATCGCGGCAACCGGTCGCGCCGCGGACGCCACATGGAGGCGCGTACCCTCAAGTACCTCGGTGAGACCTACTGGCGGCTGGCCCGCTACGACGACGCCATGGCCCGCTACAGCGAGGCCCTCCGCCTGACCGAGGAACTCGACGACGAGGCGATGCGCGGGGCGCTGCTCAACAAGATCGGATCGGTGCAGTTCGTCCGCGGCGAGTTCGAACTCGCCATCCCGTTCTTCGAACAGGCCCTCGAGATCCATCGCGACATGGGCGACCGGGCCAACGAAGCCGTGGACCTCAACGACCTCGGCATCACCGCTCTCTACATGGAGCGGCCCGGCGATGCCATCGCTACCCTCTCGGACGCGCTCGCCATCCATCGCGACGTCGGCAACCGGCGCATGGAGGCCATCACGCTGTCGAACCTCGCCGCCGCCCACCTAGCGTGCCGCACGCCGAACGACGCGCTGCGCCTCGCTTCCGAGGCGCGCGACCTGGCCGCCTCGATCCAGGACTCGCTCACCACCTGCTGGGGACGGATTCACGAGGGACGTGCGCGAGTGGGGCTCGGCCGGCCCGACGTCGCCCTCCAGTGTTTCGACGAGGCCATTGCCACCCTGCGCAGCGTCAACGAGCCCCGTGTGCTCGCCGGCGCGCTGGGCTGGCGTGCCGAGGTCCTGGGCGACCACCTCGGGCGGACGGACGAGGCCCTGGCCGCGGCCCGCGAAGGCCTGCAGATCCTGACGACCTCCGAGTCGAAGCGAGCCTTTGCCGGGCGCTCGATCGACGAGTTCGAGCAGATGGTGGCCCGGTACGACGCGGCGAGCCGGTGAGCGCGTCAGGCTGACGCGATGGACACGTCCGACAGCGCGATGCCCAGCCGCCGGTCATCGTCGCCCACACCGAGATCGCGCGGACGCGTGGGCGCGGGGATGTCGAGGCGCACCTGCGTCGCCGGCGCGACGCCGGCGAAGGACGCGGCGTAGGTCTGCCGGCCGGCATCGGTAAGCCGGATGTGACGGACCTGGCCGCCGACCGTCACGGCGAGATCCTTGCCGACGTTCGGGCCAAACGCCTGGCACGACAGTTCGAGCGTGAACGCGGAGGGTAGCGGCGCCGGGAACACCACGGTGGCGGTGTCGTCCGTCGTCCAACGTCCGAAGGGCTCGGCATCGCCAAAACCCGAGAGGCGTTTGACGGGCATGTGCGCGAGGCGTGCCGTAAAGGGCAGGGCGAGCGTGCCGCCCTCGCGCGCGGAGGCGCCGGTGAGGGCGGGCAGCACCGAGACCTCCATCTCCCTGGTGACCAGTCCGAGGGTCTCGAACCAGACGATCTGCTCGTCGAGCAGATCGAGCGTGATGGTATGGGTCGCCGGCTCCGTGAACGCGATCTCGACCGGCAGTGCGAGCGACTCGCCAGGCGCGATGTCGTGAGGCAGCCAGGTGCGATGGACGGTTGGCGCCGCGTCAGGGGCGTCGCTGCGCCGGACCTTCGCGCCGAGCTTGACGATGCCGATGTCGGAGGTGTTCTTGGCGAGCCACCGCGCCGTGCCGGTGTTGCGCAGGGTGACGTCGAACACGAGCGGCTCGTCCACGCGCACCTCTACCTGGTGCTGCGCGATCTGCAGCTCTCCTGCGAGCCCCTCGCCGAGCCGGCTGTCACCCTGGTAGCGGCCCTTCTGCAGGACGAACGTGCTGCGGCCATGAAAGCTGTGGAGGCACGCGGTGGTCCAGCGCTCGGGCAGCGCCTGCCGGCTCCAGACGGGTTCGGCCTCCGAGAAGTCGAGCCAGGTGTCGAAGCCCACCTCCGCGGCCGCCAGCATGCCGGTGAACCCGGCCTCGTCGGCCAGCGCCTTCACCTCCTCGAGCTTCACGTCGTTCTCGATGACCCCGTAGTGCGCCATCTCGTACTGAGAGACGGGGCTGCGCGAGTGCTGCCGTCCGGGCTCCGAGAACCCGGCCAGGCCCCCATCCTTCAACACGCGATGGAATTCGGACAGGATGCGGCCCGTGTTGGGCAGATGGTGCAGCGCGTCGAAGCAGATGATGCGGTCGATCGAACCCGACTCCACCTGCAGCGTCTCGCCGTCGAAGCGCAGGAACTGCGGGTGCAGGGACCCCTCGACGGGGCGCGACTCGAACAGGCGCCTGCCGAGCGCGAGTGCCGTGTCGGAGGCGTCCACGCACACGACCTCGCACTGCAGCGTCGCGAGGATGTGCGACACCCAGCAGGTGCCCGCGCCGAAGTCGAGCACCCGCATCGTCGGGCCCACCTTGAGCCCGGCGAGCACGAGGCCGAGGCGGTAGAGCAGCAGCGGCGTTTCGTTGAGCGAGATGAACGGCTTGGCCAGCAGCCTGTCGGGTTCCTCGACCGACTGGAAGTAGCGCTCGGCGCGGTGGCAGTGTTCGGCGATGCTCGCGCCGGCGATGACGTCCTTCGGGTCGATCATGCGTGTCGGAGACAGTTAGAGTGAGGGCGGACGTGTCGCGGACGTCTCGCGCTCGGCCTGGTGGCGGAGGCAGTGCGACGCCCAGGGCACGGCGCGCAGGCGTTCTTCCTCGATGGGTTCGCCGTCGACCACGCAGAGGCCGAACGTCCCGGCTTCGATCCGTGCCAGGGCGGCGCGTACTTCTTCGAGGTGACCGTCAGCAGCCTCGGCGTCGGCCAACTGCCGGTCCTTGAACTCGGTGCGCTGCCCGAGATCGCCGACATCCGGCACGTCCTCGTCCGGCGTCTCGCGTGCGGCTTCGAGGGCGCGCTCACGTCGCGCCGCGGCTTCGGCTTCTTCCTGCTTGAGTCGAGCGGTGATGGCTGTCAGGTCCATGGGAGCTCCGTCGAAGGTCGTTCCCCCATGGTACGCGGTCGCCGTCTCTGGAGCGCATCAGGTGGCGGCGAGGCGCTTCTCGGTGCCCAGGCGCCGCAGCGTGTGGAACACCTCGAGGTACAACTCGTCGCGCCTGGCCCGGGTGCGGTATTCGCGCACGAGGGTGCCCGTGCGAGGCAGCCACTGCGTGCCCGAGAGCCAGGCGTGCGTCTGCCAGTCGCTCGGCGCCACGAGCAGCGGCACGATCGACAGGCCGTGGGTGCGCCGGGCGTCGAGGAGGGTCGGCATCTCGGTGTCGGTGATGTAGCGCGAGTTCAGGAAGTACTGCGACACCAGCACGAGGGCGACGTCGGCGCGTGAGAACTCCGTGCGGATGCGGTCGTCCCAGATCTCGCTGGCGTACAGGTCGCGGTCGTGCCAGAAGACGAAGCCTTCACGTTCGAGGCCGACCAGGAACTTCAGCAACGACTTGCGGCTCGACAGCGCCACGAACTCCTCGTCCTGATGGCTGTAGCTGACGACCACGCGGATGGGACGATCGGCCGGTGCGGTCGTGTTCACCCGCGCCTGCTCGCCGGCCGTGAGATAGCGGTCGACCTTCGCCGCGATCTGTCGCTTCACCTGCGCGAGAGCCTCGGCCAGGCGCGACCGCTGGGCGGCGGGGATGGGCTCGCTGTACGCGTGCAGGATGTTGGCGATGGTCTTGCCGGCGGGAGCCCCAGGGTACGACTCGGGCGACATGGACGCCGCGCGGTTCAGGTACGCCTCGAGCCTCTCGCCGTGGGGCGTGCCGCGGCTGAACGTGATCGTGCCGTCGAGCAACAACGTGACGACATGGCGCAGTGCCTGTTGCTCGGCATGCACCCGAAGGAGGGCCACGCGCACCGCCCGTCTGGCCGCATCCCCCGAGGGAGACGGGCCGAGCAGCCAGACGACGAGTGCCTGGTCGCCGTGTTCGCGCCGCACGTAGGCCAGCGGCACCCCGCCGGTCAGGGCCGGATCGACGGCCTGCGCGTCGGCGGGAAGTGTTTCGGCTTCATCGGCGGCGTATTCGACCAGGAGGGCAGGCGACATCGCGCGGACGAGCTGCGGCACCACCGGCTGGCGGGTGGGCGTGGTGGCTCGTGCAAACAGGCGCGCCAGCGAGGGGCCGGCAGCATGCAACGCCACCGACGTG
>JAEZDP010000414.1 GCA_023418055.1 Acidobacteriota bacterium | reverse complement strand
GGCGGGTCGATGTAGATCATCTGCACCTGCCCGGCCATGCCCTCCTTCTGCACGAGCGAGTTCATGACCAGAAGCGAGTCGCCCGCCACGAGGCGATTCGCCCAGCCGCGGTCGTGCTTGTAGAACTCGATGGCCTCGCGATACGGCAGCGGCTGCTCGAACCACGCGCGAAAGAGCCCGCCCTGCTTCAGGCTTGAGGTGTCCGTCGCCTTCATGCGGCGCCGCACCGCGGTGAGGATCGTCGCCGGATCGATGCGCTCGTGGACGTGCAACGACACAGTGTCGACGTCGAACGCGGTACGCTCCGCCTTGCCCGCCCAGTTCAAGTAGGGTGCGCTCATGCGCTTCAGGTCTTCGAGCGCACGGCGCATCACCTCCTGATCACCGCTGGCGAGTGCCTCGTCGATGAGCGATTCGATCGCGCCGCGCGACATGTCGAACTGGAGGGCCGGGTCGATGTGCGCGTCGTACCGCCACCTATTGGCGTCTTCGCCAGGGTCGAGGTCGGGATCGACCATGCCGACCTCGGGATTGTTCACGCGACGCTCGTCGTGCTGATACGCGAGGATGTCCGCGCGCGACGATGCGCGCGTGCGTGCCGCCTTCTTCGCCATGGCCGGAAGAATACAGGAGACGCGGCCTACCGCACCCTCGACAGTTCCGACGAATTGAAGTCGTAGATCAGCGCGGCCTCCGCCGCCCCGTTGAACCGCCGACCCAACTCGACGTGCAGCGGGTGCGACAGGTACGCGTGCAGCCCCGCCTCGTCGTCGAACTCCAGCCAGGCCACATAGGGAAAGTCAGGAAAACCGCCCAGGACGTACTGCGGCGGGTTCGTGACGCGCTCCCCGATGTCGAAACGACGCACCGACGGAATGCCTTCGGCGGCGGTGCGCATCGCGGCGAGCAGGCCGTCGCGTTCCTCGGCACTGACGTCAGGGCGGGGGCGGAACAGCACGAGGTGGAAGGTCATGGGGAAGCGTATCGGTCCACGGTCCACGGTCCACGGTCTACAGTCACGGGGTAGGGGCCAAGGGCCACCGGTCACGCTGACTACTCTTCCTCGCGCGTCTTCCGCTTCGGCGGCATCTCTCCGGCCTTGTACACCTTCGGCTTGCGCTTCGGGGCGGCAGCCGGCGGCGCAGGCGCGGTCGAAGCGGACGGTGGCCTGGGCGGACGCCCCGACGGGGGTCTCCCCGCCGAAGGAGGACGCGCCGAGGGAGGACGCGCCGAGGGAGGACGTGCCGAGGGAGGACGTGCCGAAGGAGGGCGCGCCGACGACGGGCGTGACGACGACGACGCACGAGGTCGCCGGTCGGCCGCAGGTGTCCGCGTATCGCTTCCCGCGGGCCGCCGGTCCGGCCGGGGCCGGTCACCCGCCGGCTTGCGCCATTCAGGTCGAGGGGAGCCTGCCTTCCTCCCGTCCTTGCCTCCTTCGTTCCTTGGTTCCTTCGCTCCTTCGTTCCTTCCTTCCTTCTTCACCCACGGCCCGCGTCCCTCGGCCGCCTGCGAAGCCCACTTGCGCCGCTTCACGTCACGCGGCTGCTTGTACTTGTCACGCGGGTCCTTGTGCTCGCCCCCCGGACGCCACGACGGGCCGCGGTGCGGACGATCCGCCTCGCGCCTGGCCCGCGCCGCGTCCTGCGCGTGACCGGGCGTCTCCCAGAGCTGGCCCTTCTCGAACCAGCGGAGCACGGCATCGGGATGCCGGCGCTGCAGCTGCACGAGCGTCGGTTGCAGGTCCTCGGGAAGCGGGGCGCGAAATGCCGTGGGCGAGCCACCCACGATGATGGTCCAGAATGCGTGACGAGACACTTACTCGACCTCCAGGCCCAGGCGCTGCAGCCGTTTGACCTTCTCCACCAGCGTCGTCCGTTTCACGCCGAGCAACTCGGCGGCCCGGCTGCGGTTGCCCTCGGTGCGTCCGAGCGCCTGCTGCACGAACCCGCGCTCGACCGTCGCGAGCGTCCAGTCGAGATCGAACCCGCCGTCGGGCAGCACCAGCGGCACCGGTCGCTCATCGTCCACCTCGCCCCGGATGTCGGCCGGCAGCACGCTCACGTCGATCTGGGTGCGCTGCGGGCTGAGGGCGAGCGCGCGCTCCACCGTGTTCTCGAGCTGACGGATGTTCCCCGGCCATTCGTAGGCCATCAGCCGACGCATGGCCTCCTGCGAGAAGACGACGTCACGCCGGCTGGGCACCGACTGCTCCCCGAGCACCGCCAGGAAGTGCCGCACGAGCAGCGGGATGTCCTCGCGCCGCTCCCGCAACGCCGGCAGGTGCAGCGGGATGACGTTCAATCGATAGTACAGGTCTTCGCGAAAGGTGCCTTCGTGCACCATCTGCCCGATGTCGGCGTTGGTGGCGGCCACCACGCGCACGTCCACGGGCATCGGCCGTCCCTCGCCGAGGCGTTCCACCTCGCGCTGCTGCAGGGTGCGCAGCAGCTTGGCCTGCAGCGCCACCGGCATGGTGCCGATCTCGTCGAGAAACAGCGTGCCCTTGTGCGCCAACTCGAACCGGCCGACACGGTTGCCCACCGCCCCGGTGAACGCCCCGCGCACGTGCCCGAACAGCTCGGCCTCGAGCAGTGCATCGGGAATGGCGCCGCAATTGATGGCCACGAAGCGTTCCTGCGCGCGTCGGCTCAGCGCGTGGATGGCCCGCGCGACCAGTTCCTTCCCGGTCCCTGTCTCGCCGGTGATGAGAATGGTGCTCGACGTCGGCGCCACCGTCTCGAGCAGGCTGAACAACTCCTGCATCCGCGGGCTCCGGCCGACCAGCTGATCGAGCCGGTAGCGGTCGCGCAGTTGCTGGCGCAGGAAGGTGTTCTCGGCCTTCAAGGCCTGACGCTCGAGCGCCCGGTCGAGCGCCAGTTGCAGCTCGTCCAGCTGGAACGGCTTGGTGACGAAATCGGCCGCCCCCTGGCGGATGGCCTCCACCGCCGCCCGTATCGACCCATGCCCCGTCACGACGATGACCACCAGATCGGGATAGCGGGTGCGCGCCGCCTCGAGCACCGCGGTGCCCTCCCCATCAGGCAGCCGAAGGTCGGTGAGGACGACGTCGAAGGCGAAGTCTTCGAGGCGGGCGATGGCCTCGGCGACGGTCGAGGCCTGGGTGACGTCGAACCCCACGCCCTCGAGAAAGTCGGCGACCGCGCGCCGGAAGGCGCCTTCGTCATCGACGAGCAGGAGGGGGCGGGATGCAGCCATCGGGCGACGGGATTTTGACACCCTTTCCTGCGCACGTCCAATGCAGGACTGAATCGAGGCGCGCCCTACAGTCGCTGGCGGCTGGGACCGATACCAGCACTTGAACGCGCGCATGAGTCCCCAAGACCCCATTGCCGAGGCCTTCCACCGCCTCAACAACCACCTCGGAATCGTGCTCGTCAATGCCGAGCTCATCGAGCAGCGGTGTCCCGATCAGGCCACGCGCACCCGGGCAGCCGATGTCG
>JAEZDP010000369.1 GCA_023418055.1 Acidobacteriota bacterium | reverse complement strand
GACGGCGATGCGTTCCAGCCGCGCCCGCCGTTTGCCGTGGACGTCGTGACGTCGGTGAACCCCAGGCTGTCAGCCAGCCTCAGGCTGCACGACACCGGCCGGTCGTGGACCCGCTTGCGCGCCAATGCCGGCACGGGCATCCGCCCGCCCGGGGCCTTCGAGATCGCGTTCACCGACAACCCCGGCCTGCGTCCCGAGCGCAGCCGAAGCCTCGATGTCGGCGTCGAGCAGGCCTGGCTCGAAGGCCGCCTCGTCGCCGACGCCACGGGCTTCTGGAATCACTACGACGATCTCATCGTGACGGTGGGCAGGTCGATCGCCGACGCCAGCCGCTACATCAGCGACAACATCTCCAATGCGAGCACGCGCGGTGTCGAAACCAGCCTCGCGGCCCGGCCGTTCCGTGCGCTGTCGGTGCGCGGCGGATACGTCTGGCAAGCCACAGAAATTCTCGCCGTGGACGGCACGGGCGTGGCGCCGACGCCTTTTGCGGTGGGCGATCGGCTGGTGCGTCGGCCCACACATGCGGGCTTTGCGGATGCCACGCTCCAGGCCGGACGCGTCAGTGGCTTCTTCCGCGTGGACGGCCGCGGGCGCGCCCTCGACATCGACCCGAGTTTCGGCGCGGGCGCCGGGCTCTACGACGCGGCGGGGTACCTCGTGGCAGACGCCGGGGCCGCCATGGCGGTGCACCGTCGGGTGCAGGTGCACCTGCGAGTCACCAACCTCTTCGGCCGCCGGTACGAGGAGATCTTCGGTTTCCCCGCGCTCGGCCGCGCGGTGATGGTGGGCGCGCGGGTTGCTGCAGGCCGCTGACCTCCACGTGTCGTTCGGCAGGGCCGAGGTCCTGCACGGCGTCAGCGTGTCGGTGGCACGCGGCGCCGTGGTCGGCATCCTCGGGCCGAACGGCTCGGGCAAGACCACCCTGCTGCGGGTGCTGTCAGGCGGACTCGCCCCGTCTGCAGGCCAGGTCACCCTCGACGGTGTGCCGCTCGCCGACGTGCCACGCCGACGCCTGGCACAGCGCGTGGCGGTGGTGCCCCAGGAGATTCATCCCGTCTTCGACTACTCGGTCCTCGACCTCGCCCTGATGGGACGCTACGCCCACCTCGGGGCCTTCGATTTCGAGACGCCGGAAGACATCGTGCGGGCACGACAGGCGCTGGCGGCCACGGGAACGGCCGACCTCGAGTGCCGGCCGTTCGAGACGCTCAGCGGCGGCGAGAAACAGCGTGTCGTGATCGCGAGCGCGCTGGCGCAGTTCGACGGGCTCGACGACCTGTCACGTGCCGCAACGCCCCCCGTCGCTGCCGACCCTGGCGACAGCCGGGTCCTCGTGCTCGACGAGCCGACCGCGGCGCTCGACCTGCGGTACCAGGTGGAGGTCGGGCTCCTGCTTCGTCGTCTGAACCAAGGGGCCGGATTGACGATGGTCGTCTCCACCCACGACCTGCAGTTTGCCGCGCAGGTGTGCGATGCCGTCGTGCTCCTGCAGGAGGGACGCGTGCTGGCCGCGGGCGCCACCGCCGAGACGCTGACGCCCGAGCACGTCCGCGAGCTGTATGGCGTGGACGTGGACGAACTCGTCCATCGCGACGGACGACGGGCGCTGGTGCCGGTCGGCCTGCCGGAGCGTTGGCGATGACCGAGATCGAGCGGGCGACCGCCACCGCCCGTACGCGTCGGCGAGGCGTCTGGCGCGTCCTGGCCGGCTACGGCGCGCTGCTCGTCACCGTCCTCCTGGCCGCACCGCTCGTGGGGTCCACCACGCTCGACCCGTGGCGCATCTTCGACCGTGGCGTGCCGTACGCGGCCAACCTCGACGCGCAGATCTTCTTCATCGCCCGGCTGCCGCGTGTGCTCGCCGCGGCTGTCGTCGGGGCCACGCTGGCGTCCGCGGGAGTGGTCGTGCAGGCGCTGCTGCGCAATCCGCTGGCAACCCCGTTCACGCTGGGGGTCTCGTCCGGATCGGCGCTCGGCGCCATGCTGGCGCTGACCTTCCTCCCCACCTGGGGCGTGGGTCCGATCACCGCCGTACCGCTGGCGAGCCTGGCCGGCGCCTTCGGGGCCGTGCTCATCGTCTACGGGCTGGCGCAGGCGAGGCACCGGGGGTTCTCCACCGAGATCCTCCTGCTGGCCGGCGTGACGCTGAATGCGTTCTTCTCGGCGCTGATCCTGCTGGTGCAGTACCTGTCGGACTTCACCCAGACGGTGCGCACGCTGCGATGGCTGATGGGCGATCTCGATGTCGGTGGCCTGGGACCCATCGCCACGGCGCTGCCGCTGCTGCTCGTGGCGTGGGCGGCGTTTGCATGGCTGCCGCGCAGCCTGAACGTGCTGGCCCTCGGCGCGGAGCAGGCCGGCACCCGTGGCGTGCCGGTGCTGTTGGTGCAGCGGCTCGCCTTCTTCAGCGCGTCGCTGGCCACCGGCGTCGTGGTGTCGTTGGCCGGGCCCATCGGCTTTGTGGGCATCATCGTGCCGCATCTGGTGCGGGTGCTGGTGGGAGCCGATCATCGTGTGGTGCTGCCGGCGTCCTTCCTGTTCGGCGGCGCGTTCATGGTGCTGTGCGACACCGTGGCGCGCACCATCATCGCGCCCGTCGAACTGCCGGTGGGCGTCGTCACCGCCACGATCGGCGGGCCGTTCTTCCTCTGGCTGCTGGTGTTCCGACGATAGGCACGATGATGACTGTTCGAGCTGGTGTTCGCATGATGGCCATCTGGCTGGTCGTGCTGGCGGCTGTGTGGACCGTGGCGTGCGGGCGGGGCCCGACCCCTGGAGAGGCCAACACCGCTCGCGAGCCGGTCGGCCCGCGGGTCGTGTCACTCGTGCCGGCGGCCACGGAGATGCTGTTTGCGGTGGGCGCGGGTCCGCAGGTCGTGGGCGTGAGCAGCTTCGACGAGCGGCCGGCGGAGGTGCAGGCGCTGCCGAAGGTCGGCGCGCTGCTCGATCCAGACCTGGAGCGCATCCTTGCGCTGAAGCCCGACATCGTCGTGACCTATGGCTCTCAGGAGGCGCTCGAGGGCCAACTGGCGCAGGCCGGTATCGACACGGTGACGTTCCGCCACGGCGGGCTGGGCGACACGTTGGCGATGCTCGAGGAGCTTGCCGCACGCACGGGCCACGCCGATGCGGGACGGATGACGGCCAACGGCATGCGCGCGCGGTTCGACGCGGTGCGGATGCGGGCGGAGGGCCGTCCGCGGCTGCGGACGCTGCTGGTGTTCGGCCGTGAGCCGGGCACGCTGCGGCAGGTGTGGGCCAGCGGCGGCCGGGGCTTCCTGCACGACCTGCTCGACCTGGCCGGCGGCGACAACGTGTTTGCCGACAGCGACACGGAGAACGTGCAGGCGAGCACCGAGGTGCTGCTTGCGCGCGCCCCCGAGGTCATCGTCGAGCTGCGGCGCGGGGCGACGGCAGCCGATGACGAGGCGTCGCTGCGGGCGTGGCAGGCGCTCGGCAGCATTCCTGCCGTGCGGGACGGCAGGGTGCTGCAGGTGGACGGCGACGACTTCGTGATTCCCGGCCCGCGCCTGGCCGATGCGGCCGAGGAGTTGGGGCGGGCGTTGTTGCGCGCTGGCGGGGCGCGGGCCGAGGGCGGGGTCAGACCTGCGCGGTGATCGTAGCGGGGTCAGACCTGCGAGGTGATGGTCGTGGGGTCAGACCTGCGGGGCGTTGCAGCGGGGGTCAGACCTGCGGTGTGCGGTCGACGTGTCAGACTCGCGCCACGGCTGCCCCGGCCCTTCCCCTGAACGTGCAACGCCTACCGGCCGCTCCCTTCCTACTCGCCGACGAAGACGACGTCGACGGGCGGCACCAGCCCCTTCTCGTGCGCTTCCCCCATGAAACGGCGTACCGCCTCACGTCCCCGCTCGCCGTAGTCGAGCGTCAGCTCGTTGACATACATGCCCACGAAGCGGTCCGTGCGCGCGCGGTCGAGGCCGCGACCGAAGTCGATGGCGTAATCCACCGCTCGCTCGCGATTGCCGAGCGCCGTGGCGATGCTGTCGTGCAGCAGCGTGGACACGCGCTGCATCATCTCGGGCCCCAGGTCCCGCCGGATGACGTTGCAGCCGAGCGGCAGCGGCAGCCCGCCCGTCCGCTCGAACCACCATTCTCCGAGATCCACCAGCTTGCGCAGGCCCTCGTCGGCGTAGGTCAGCTGACCCTCGTGGATGATGAGCCCGGCCTCCACCTTTCCGTCGCGCACCGCTTCGAGGATCTCGTCGAAGGGCATGACGACGGCGTCGAGGCCCGGGTGGTACATCTGCAGTGCCAGCCAGGCGGAGGTGAGGCGACCGGGGATGGCCACCGTGACGCCCTCGAGCGACGTCGGGCCGTCCTGTCGCACCACGACCATGGGCCCGTAGTTGTCACCCATGCTCGCCCCGTGGGGCAGCAGCGCATACCGGTCCGACAGATGCGCATAGGCGTGAAAGGAGACGGCGCTGACCTCGTAGGTGCCCTCGAAGGCCTTCTGGTTGAGCGTCTCGATGTCCGAGAGGACCTGCTCCACCTCGAGGTCGCCGGCGTCGACGATGCCGGACGCCAGTCCGTAGAACATGAAGGCGTCATCGGAATCGGGGCTGTGGGCGACGGTGATCTTCATACGCCGCCAAGTGTATCAGCGGGGGACGGGGGCGGGCGCGGAGGACGACGGGGCGCGGACGGCGGGTCAGCCGATGGAAGGCCGCGGCGGGGGCAGGCCGTGCGGACGCGTTGCATCCGTGGGGCCTCCGGGGCCACAGCGTGCAAAACGCTGTCGTTCGAGACCTGACCCCACCTGATCGTCAGCTCCGCCGCCGCAGCACCCGCTCGTAAATCCGCAGCACGTCCCGGCGCGTCACCACCCCCAGCAGCGCCGGCGTCCCCTCCACAGCGCCCCGGTCCACCACCAGCAGCACGTCGTGGTCGCCTCCCGCCAGCCGATCGAGCGCCGCGTCGAGCCGCTCGTCCGAGGCCACCTGCACCTGCTCGACCGGGAGCAGCAGCGTGCCGACATCCGGCGGGCGCTTCTCGTCCACGGAGGCCCCGGACAGCTGCTCCACCGTCACCGCCCCCAGCAGCCGCCCGTCCTCCCCCGCCACCGCGAGCGCCGTAGCCCGTGCCTTCACCGCCCGCGCCAGCGCGGCCACCACGTCGGTCGTCGGCGAAAGCACCGGCAACTCCTTCCGCATCGCCATCGACACGGTCAACCCATGCGTCCGCTCGAGCTCGGCCCCCTGGTAGTAGCCGATGTTCTGCCGCCGCAACTTCAGCGTGTAGATCGACTCGCCCCCCAGGAAGGACCGGGTGACCACCACCGAGATGGCCGTCACCATCATCACCGGCAGGATGATGCGATAGTCGTCGGTCATCTCGAAGAGCAGGATGATCGCCGTGAGGGGCGCAAGCGCGGTGCCGCCCACCACCCCGCCGATGCCGACCAGCGCGTACGCCCCGCTGCCCGCGGTCAGCTCGGGAAACAGCGCGTGGACCGACCACCCGAACGCCCCGCCCAGCATCGCGCCGACGTACATCGACGGCCCGAACACCCCGCCAGATCCGCCTGAGGCCAGCGTGAGCGACGTGGCAATCATCTTCAGCGGGATGAGCGCCAGCAGCAGCAGGGGCGCCAACGTGCCCCAGGTGGCCGCCTGAATCGTGTCGCCGCCGGTGCCGAACAGCTGGGGGAAGAAGCGTCCGATGATGCCGAGCGCCAGGCCACCCACCACCGGCTTGAGCTGCTGCGGAAACTCCCACTCGTCGAAGCGGTCCTCGAATGCGTAGAGCGTCTTCACGAACGCCACCGACGCCAGCCCGGCCAGCAGACCCAGGACGGCGTAGAACAGCAGCTCGGTGTTGCTCACGAGGTCGTACCGGGGCACGACGAACGACGGGAAGTTGCCAAACAGCGAGCGCGACACCACCGTGGCGCTCACCGAGGCCAGGATGACCGCGCCGAACGCCGGCGTCAGCTCACCGGTGATGACCTCGAGCGCGAAGATCGCCCCGCCGATGGGCGCGTTGAACACGGCCGCCAGCCCCCCGGCCGCTCCGCAGGCCACAAACGTCCGCATGTGATGCGGGGGCACACCCACCTTCTTGCCCGCGGCAGACGCGGTGGCCGCGCCGATCTGCACCATGGGCCCTTCCTGCCCCGCTGACCCGCCCGACCCGATCGAGATCGCCGACGCGATGATCTTGACGATGGCCACGCGGCCGGCGATGCGCCCGCCCCGCGTCGCCACGGCGGACATCACCTCGGGCACCCCGTGCCCACGTGCCTCTGGCGCAAACCGCGCGATGAACGGGCCCACCAGCAGTCCGCCCAGGGCCGGCAGGAGGATCACCGCCGACGGGCCGAGCCACCCCAGCCATCCGGCGAAGGTGACGAAGAACAGGTGATGCACACCGGCCAGGCTGTAGATGAAGGCCGCCGATCCCACGCCGCTCAGGATGCCGACGAAGATGGCCGCCACCAGGATGGTGTTCTCTTCGCTGAGGATGTTGGGCCCGAGCAGACGCGACGTCTGCCGACGGAACCAGGCATACCACTCGGCCGATCGGCTCATTGCGGCACGTCCTCCTGCATCGCCAGCACCACGAAGCGGCGTTGCCCTTCGCGCCGCACCGTGAGCAACTCGGCATGGGCCGACCGCACGGCCGCCTCGACGAGGG
>JAEZDP010000226.1 GCA_023418055.1 Acidobacteriota bacterium | reverse complement strand
CGGCAGTAGACTGCTCCCGTGCCGACACCCCCACGCCCGTCGCCGCCCCCCGCCGCCGGCCCTGCCAGTCTCGTCGACCGCGTCCTCAACGGCATCGAACGCACCGGCAACCGGCTGCCCGACCCGGCCATGCTCTTCGTGTACGCCCTCCTGCTCACGTGGATCCTCTCGGCCGCGCTCTCGCCAGTCAGCTTCGCCGAGATCGACCCGCGCACGAACGCACCCATCGCCGTCAACAACCTCCTCACCGGCGCCGCCCTGGCCAACTTCCTCGCGACCATGGTGGCCACCTTCACCGCCTTCCCTCCGCTCGGCATCGTCCTCGTGGCGCTGCTCGGCGTCGGCGTCGCGGAACACACGGGCTTCATCGGCGCGGCACTCAAGGGCATGCTCGGCGTCACCCCCGCGCGGCTGCTCACGCCCATGCTCATCGTGGTCGCCTGCGTGAGCCACACCGCCACCGACGCCGGGTACGTGCTGGTGATTCCGCTCGGCGGTGTCATCTTCTACACGGCGGGACGGCACCCGCTGGCAGGCATCGCCGCCGCCTTCGCCGGTGTCTCGGGCGGGTTCGCCGCCAACTTCATCCCCTCGGGCATCGACCCGCTGCTGCAGGGCTTCACCCAGGCCGGCGCCCAGATCATCGACCCGGCACGTCTCGTCAACCCGCTCTGCAACTGGCTCTTCACGAGTGCCTCCGTGGTGCTCGTCACGGCCGTCGGGTGGTATCTCACCGACCGCGTGGTCGAGCCGCGCCTCGCGGCCACGCCGGTGGACGGTGACACGGCCGACATGCCCGCCATGCAGCCGCTGACTCCTCGCGAACGCCGCGGCCTCACGGTCGGCCTCGCCTTGATGCTGGCGGGCGTGGCTCTCCTCGCTGCGTGGGCCTGGCCCGTCACCTCGCCGCTGCGCGCGCCGAGCGGCGAGCTGTCGGCCTTCAGCGCCCCGATCATGCAGTCCATCGTGCCGCTCATCTTCTTCCTCTTCCTGCTGCCGGGCGTCGTGTACGGCCTGGTGGCCGGCACGGTCGAGAGCCACCGCGACGTGATCGCCGGCATGAGCAAGGCCATGAGCACGATGGGCTACTACATCGTCATGGCGTTCTTCGCCGCGCAGTTCACGGCGGCATTCGGGCAGTCGAACCTCGGCGCCCTCGTCGCGCTCAAGGGCGCGGCGCTGCTGCAGGCGCTGCAGATGCCCGGGCAGATCACGATCGTCGGCATCATCCTGCTGACCGCCTCGGTGAACCTGCTGATCGGGTCCGCGTCGGCCAAGTGGGCGCTGCTGGCGCCCATCTTCGTGCCCATGCTCATGCAGGTGGGGCTCTCGCCGGAACTCACGCAGGCGGCCTACCGCGTGGGCGATTCGACGACGAACATCATCACGCCGTTGATGCCGTACTTCCCGCTCGTCGTCGTGTTCGCGAGACGCTACACGCGCGAGGCCGGCATCGGCACGATTGCCTCGATGATGCTGCCCTACACGGCGACCCTGCTCGTCACCTGGACCGCGTTCCTGCTGCTCTACTGGGCGCTGGGCATCCCCCTGGGCCTGCAGGCGCCCTACACATACCCCTGAGCTGACCATTCATGTGCGTTGACGCCGCTTCGGTACACTGGATCCATGACACACACACCGACTCGCCCATTGCATGTCCTGCAGCGGCTGGTGGCAGCCGCTGTGTGCTTCGTCGTGGCCGGCCCGGCCGTCACCGCCGCGCAAGGCGCGCTCGACCCGCGCGACCGCGTCAGCTGGACCCTCTACCGTGAGCTGGTCACGCTGCCCTACTACGGGGTCTTCGATCATCTCGCGTTCGAGGTGGGACCCAAGGGCGTCGTGACCCTGCGGGGCTCGGTGCGGCGTCCCAGCCTCAAGAGCGATGCCGAAGCCCGCGCGAAGAGCGTCGAGGGGGTGGAGGAGGTCCGCAACGAGATCGAGGTGCTGCCAGCCGGTGCGCAGGACGACCGCATCCGCCTGGCCACCTACCGCGCCATCTACCGTCACGACAGCCTGGAACGGTATGCGCTGAACGCGGTGCCCCCCATCCACATCATCGTGAACAACGGCCGGATCACCCTCGAGGGCATCGTCGACTCGCAGATGGACAGCCAGCTGGCCGAAGCGCAGGCGCGCAGTGTGCCAGGGACGTTCGCCGTCACCAACAACCTGACCGTCGAGCAGCCCTGAGCCGCGACGCGGCCTCGCGCAGGCCGCGCAAACGACCCGGCCCGTGACGCGGCGTGCGCTAGATGCGCTGGAAGTTCTTCTCGATCTCGTACCGGGTCAGCCGCAGCACCACGGGCCGGCCGTGCGGGCACACGGTCGAATAGGCCGTGCGATGCAGCTCGTCGAGGATGTAGCGCATCTTCTCGGGCGAGAGCGGGTCGTTGGCCTTGACGGCCGCATGACAGGCCATCGTCGCGGCCATCTGTTTGAGCACGTCGTGGACGCGGCTGCCGCGGTCGAGCCCGTCGAGGTCCTGCGACAAGGCGCGCAGTGAGGGCTCGACGTCGGCCATCGACAGCAACGCGGGGACGGCGGTCACGCGCACGGTGTCGCCGCCGAACTCCTCGACCTCGAAGCCGAGTTTCGCCAGGTCGTCGCGATGTGCCGCAAGCGCCGCGCGCTGCGACGGGTCCAGGTCGAGCACGAGCGGCGTGAGCAGCCGCTGGCTCTCGAGCGCCGAGGCGGTCAGCCGCTCGTAGATCGACTCGTACAGCACCCGCTCGTGCGCGACGTGCTGGTCGATGATCGACAGCCCATCGGGATCGACGGCGATGATGTACGTGTTGCGGAACTGCCCCAGCAGCATCATGGGCCGCATGGCCCCCGCCGGCCCGCTGAGCGCCGATGCGCCAGGTGCGGACGCGGCAAGACCCCCCTCCATCACATCGACCGGGGTCGCCCCTGCTCCCACGCGCGTGTGTTCCAGTCCTCCCGCCCGCCCGTCCTCCCGTCCCTCCGTCCTCCAGTCCTCCCGTCCTCCCATGACCCGATCGGTCAGCGAGAAGACACCTGGCAGCGACGGGGTCAACGCCACCGGCGCCGGCGACGAGGTCGGCTGGAGGCGCAGTTCGGGGGCGGCCGTGCTGCCGAGGGCGTCGGCCAGCGCGCGGCGGATCACCTCGTGCACCAGCGACTGCTCCAGGAAGCGCACCTCGGCCTTGGTGGGATGCACGTTGACGTCGACCCGGTCGGGGGGCATCTGGATGAACAGGTGCACTTCCGGACTGCGCTCGCGCACCGTCGCCACCGCATAGGCCGCCTGAATGGCGTGCGCGATGGTCTTGTCGCGCACGATGCGGCCGTTGACGTAGACGTGCTGCGGGCCGCGCAGGGGCCCGTTCTCGGCGAGGGGCGCGATGTACCCCTGTACACGTAAGCCTCCACCTTCCCGTCGCACGCCGATCAGGTCGGCGCGCTCGCCGTAGATCTGGTAGAACCGCTCGGCCTGGTCGGAGGCCGGCGCACAGTTGAGCACCCGGCGGCCCGCGCTCGTCAACACGAAGCCGGTCGTCGGGGCGCCGAGCGCCAGCTGCGTGAGCAGCCGAGAGACCTGTGCCGCCTCGGCGCTGTCCGACTTCAGGAACTTGCGGCGCGCCGGCAGGTTGAAGAACAGGTCGCGCACGTCGATGTGCGTGCCTTCGGGCATTCCGACCTCGCCGGTGCCCATCGGCCGGCCCGCCTCCATGAGCACTTCGGTGCCCATCGGCACGCCGCGCGGACGGGTCCGCAGCCGGAAGCGCGACACCGGGGCGATGCTCGGCAGCGCCTCGCCGCGGAAGCCGAGCGTGAGAATGGCCTCGAGATCCGCGGCATCACGGATCTTGCTCGTCGCGTGGCGCTCCACCGCCAGGCGGGCGTCCTCCGGCGACATGCCGACCCCGTCGTCCTCCACGCGGATGAGCGCCTTGCCGCCGTGCTCGATGGTCACTGCGATACGCGTGGCCCCGGCGTCGAGGGCGTTCTCGACCAACTCCTTCACGACCGACGCCGGTCGTTCGACGACCTCGCCGGCGGCAATCTGATTGGCCAGCGCCGGCGGCAGGATGGCGATGCGGGTCATCTCAGAGCCATCCTCGGCGGCGGAAATACCACAACATCCCCCCGGTCGAGCCCAGCATGACGGCGATGATGAACCAGAACTGCGCGTGCTCGCCGCCGGGCAACGCCGGCAACGGGACGTTCATCCCGTACAGCCCCGTCAGGACGGTCAGCGGCCCGAAGACCGTGGCGAAGATCGTCAGCACCTTCATGACCTCGTTCATGCGGTTCGAGACGAACGAGAGGTGCGCGTCGAGCACCGTGGTGACGCGGTCGTGCATGATGGCCGCCTCCTCGGCAATCCGCACCAGGTGGTCGTACACGTCGCGGAACCGGTAGGCCAGCCCTTCGGTGACGAGGTCGTACTCGCGCCGCGCCAGCCGCGAGACGACGTCGCGCTGCGGCGTGATGACACGGCGCAGCCGGCCGATGTCCCGTTTGAGGCTGAGCACGTCGCGCACGATCTGCTGGTCGGCCGTCGCAAACACCTCCTCCTCGAGGTGCTCGAGGCGGTCTTCCAGCGCCTCGACCTCCGGCGTGTAGTTGTCGACCATGGCATCCACGATCCGGTGCATGAGGGCCACGGGCCCTTCACCGAGCAGGCGCGCACTTCGCAGGCAGAGCTGCTGCACGTGCTCGATCGACCGCGAACGGCCGTCATGAACCGTGACGAGGTACCGCGAGGCCAGGAAGAAGTCGATGTCGTGGGTCGAGAAGCCGGCGGACGCCTGCGCCCGCGCGTCGATGCCGTGCAGAATCACGTGCAGGTAGGCGCCATAGTCGTCCACCTTCGGAAAGTGGATCTCCTCGAGCGCGTCTTCGACCGCCAGGTCGTGGAAGCCGAAGACGTCCACGAGCATGCGCCCCTCGTCGGGCGACGGCGCCGACAGGTCCACCCACACCGTGACGCCGGCCTCCGGCGCCAGCCACGCCGGGTCGAAGACCTCGGCCCGCTCCGTGTCCTGACCGTTGCGTTGCACGTGGATGGTCACCATGGCCGCCGACCATCATGCCACGCGCCCCCGGCGCTCCGCGGATAATGGCGCATGCACCAGTACGACCTGACACACCGACATGCCGTCGTGACCGGCGGCGCCAGGGGCATCGGACGCGCGGTCGCCGAGCGCCTGCTGGACTCCGGCGCCTCCGTCTCGATCTGGGACGTCGACCACGAGGCGGCCGACGCCACCGCGGTGAGCCTCGGGGGCCAGGCGACGGCCGTGGGCGTGGACGTGACCGCGCCGGCCTCGGTCGAGGCTGCCGTCGCGGCGACGATCGCCCACGCGGGCCGCATCGACGTGCTGGTGGTCAACGCCGGCATCGCCGGCCCGAACCACGAGACCTGGCACTATCCCGTGGACGCATGGCGACAGATCCTCGACATCAACCTCACGGGGGCGTTCCTGTGCTGTCGCGCGGTCGTGCCGACCATGATCGCGCAGCAGTACGGCCGCATCGTGACCATGGCCTCGATCGCCGGCAAGGAGGGCAACCCGAACGCCTCGGCGTACAGCGCGTCGAAGGCCGGCGTCATCGCCCTGACCAAGTCGCTCGGCAAGGAACTGGCCGGCTACGACATCGCCGTCAACGCGGTGACCCCGGCAGCCGCCGAGACGCGGATCCTCGAGCAGATGACCCCTGAACATATCGCCTACATGCGCAGCCGGATCCCGCGGGGCCGGTTCGTGACGGTCGGCGAGATCGCGTCGCTCGTCACCTGGCTGGCCTCGGCCGAGAACTCGTTCTCGACCGGCGCTGTCTTCGACATCTCCGGAGGGCGAGCCAGTTATTGAAGGAACGAAGGAAGAAAGGAGCGAAGGAGGAAAGGAGCGAAGGAGGGAAGGAACGAAGGAGGGAAGGAACGAAGGAGGGAAGGAACGAAGGAACGAAGGAACGAAGGAACGACGGAGGACGGGAGGAGGCCGCTCGCGTCATAGATACAGCAAGGGGACGCCGTGTGCGCGTGCACATGGCGTCCCCCTTGACCTGACCGGGCGCGCGGGCGCCGGTTACCGCTTCTTCGCGGCCGCCAGGGCGGCCTGGGCGGCGGCCAGCCTCGCGACGGGCACACGGAAGGGCGAGCAGCTCACGTAGGTGAGGCCCAGCGCGTCGCAGAACTTCACCGACTCGGGGTCACCGCCGTGCTCGCCGCAGATGCCGAGCTTGATGTCACGGCGCGTCTGGCGGCCCTTCTCGACGGCGATGCGCATCAGCGCCCCGACGCCGTTCTGGTCGATCGTCGCAAACGGGTTCTTGCGGACGATCTCGAGCTCCTCATACCCCGGCAGGAACGAGCCCGAGTCGTCGCGCGACATCCCGAGGGCCGTCTGCGTGAGGTCGTTGGTGCCGAAGCTGAAGAACTCGGCGGTCTCGGCGATCTCGTCGGCCGTGATGGCCCCACGCGGCACCTCGATCATGGTGCCCACGCTGTAAGCAATCGTCGTCTTGCGCTCGGCCTGCACCTTCGCCGCGACCTCGTGGACGACGGCCACCTGCAGGTCGAGCTCCTTCTTGAAGCCGACGAGCGGGATCATGATCTCGGGGTTGGCCTTCCACCCCTTCTTGTTCGCGTCGGCGGCCGCCTCGAACACCGCACGGGCCTGCATCGCGGTGATCTCGGGGAAGCGGATGCCGAGACGGCAGCCCCGGAAGCCGAGCATGGGGTTGAACTCGTGCAGTTCCTCGACACGCTGGTTGATCTTCTCGACGGTGATGCCGAGCTTCTTCGCCAGGTCGGCCTGCTGCTCCTTGGTGTGCGGCAGGAACTCGTGCAGCGGCGGATCGAGGAAGCGGATGGTGGCCGGGTAGCCCTTGAGCTCCTTGAAGATGCCGAAGAAGTCCTCGCGCTGGTACGGCAGCAGCTTGGCGAGCGCGGCCTCACGGGCCTCGAGCGTCTCGGCGAGAATCATCTCGCGCATCGCATCGATGCGATCGCCCTCGAAGAACATGTGCTCGGTGCGCGTGAGCCCGATGCCCTTGGCGCCGAACGCGAGCGCGTTACGCACCTGCTCTGGCGTGTCGGCATTGGTGCGCACCGACATGCGCGTCGCCTCTTCGCACCACGACATGAGTTGCACGAAGTTCTTGTAGGTGCGGCTCTTCTTGGCCACCGGGTCGTTGCTGATGAGCCCCTGGATGACCTCGGACGCACCGGTCTCGATGTGGCCGGCATAGACCTCACCGGCCGTCCCGTCAATCGACAGCCAGTCGCCTTCCTTGTACACCTCGCCACCCACCGTGAGGGTGCGCTTGTTGTAGTCCACCTGCAGCGCCGCGGCGCCGCACACACACACCTTGCCCATCTGCCGGGCCACGAGAGCCGCGTGCGACGACACGCCGCCGCGCGCCGTCAGGATGCCTTCGGCCGCGATCATGCCGCGCAGGTCCTCCGGTGACGTCTCGACGCGCACCAGCAGCACCTTCTTGCCCTTTTCGGCCGCTTCCACGGCACGATCGGCATTGAAGTAGATCTCGCCCGACGCCGCCCCAGGCCCTGCCGGCAGCCCCTTGGCAATCGTGTCGGCCTTGCTCACCGCCACACGGTCGAACACGGGCGCGAGCACCTGATCGAGCTGGTCGGCCGGCACGCGGGTGACGGCGGTCTTCCAGTCAATCAACCCTTCCTTCACCATCTCCACGGCGATGCGGACGGCCGCCACCCCGGTGCGCTTGCCGTTGCGCGTCTGGAGCATGAAGACCTTGCCGTCCTGGATGGTGAACTCGAAGTCCTGCATGTCCTTGAAGTGCGACTCGAGCACCTTGCGGATGCGCTCGAGCTCCTTGTAGGACTTCGGCTGCTGCCGGGCCAGCAACGCCACGGCTTCCGGCGTGCGGACGCCGGCCACGACGTCTTCGCCCTGCGCGTTCATCAGGAACTCGCCGTAGAAGACCTTCTCGCCGGTGGCGGGGTCGCGCGTGAAGGCCACACCCGAACCAGACTCCTCACCGGTGTTGCCAAAGACCATCGCCTGCACGTTCACCGCCGTGCCCCACTCGGCCGGGATGTTGTACTTGCGGCGGTAGACGATGGCGCGGTCGTTCATCCACGAGCCGAACACGGCGCTGACGGCGCCATCGAGCTGCTCCCAGGGATCGGACGGGAACTCACGGCCGGTGCGGTCGAGCACGAGCGTCTTGAAGCGCTCGATGATGGCCTTGAGGTCGTCGGTCGTCAGGCGCGTGTCCTCCACGCTGTGGTCGCCGTAGACCTCGTCCTTGTAGTGCTCGATCACGCTCTCGAAGGGCTCGTGATCCTCGCCGGGGCGCTTCTGCACGCCCAGCACGACGTCGCCGTACATCTGCATGAAGCGGCGGTAGCAGTCCCACGCGAACCGCGGGTTGCCGGTCGCACGCTCCAGCGCCACGACGGTCTCGTCGTTGAGGCCCAGGTTGAGGATGGTGTCCATCATCCCGGGCATCGAGTCGCGCGCACCCGAGCGCACCGCCACGAGCAGGGGGAAGCCCTTGGCGTCGCCGAACTTGTAGCCCATCACCTTCTCGATGCGGGCGATGCCGGCTTCGATCTGCCGCTGCAGCGCGGGCGGATACGTCTGCTTGTTAGCGTAGTAGTAGGTGCACACCTCGGTCGAGATCGTGAACCCGGCCGGCACCGGCAGGCCGATGCGCGACATCTCGGCGAGGTTCGCGCCCTTGCCGCCGAGCAGCGGCTTCATCGAGCCGTTGCCGTCGGCCTTGCCCGCGCCCCAGCCGTAGACGTACTTCTCGGCCTTCCCGGAGGCGCCGGCCTTGCGCGCCGTCGCCTTGGCGGGCGCGGCCTTGGCGGTGCGCTTCGAGGCGGCGACGCGAGCCGCAGGGCTCGTCGAGCGGCTGGTGGAACGGGCGGGCTTCGCCGGGCGCGCGGAACGCGCGGCCTTGGCGGAGCGCTTCGGGGCGCGTGCTGCTTTCTTGGCCATGAACGTGGTGACTCCTGTGAGGCAGTGGTGGTGGTACGGACGGGACGCTAGGCCTGCGCTCCCGCGATCTGTGAAAGGTCGGCGATGTCGAGCACCGTGTCTCGCAACGCAGCCAGCAGCGTGAGGCGCGCCTGCCGCAGGCCGGCATCGTCCACCATCACGAAGACGTCGGTGAAGAACTGGTCGACGGCCGGGCGCAGGGCCGCGATCTCTCCGAGGGCCGTGCGGAACTCGCCTGCGGCCGCGGCCTCGGCAATGACGGCGCGCCGCGTGTCGAGCGCGGCCGCCAGCGCCTGCTCGGCCGGCTCGGTCAACACCGTCGAGAGCGCCGCCACATCATAACTGCTCGCCGTGGCCCGCGGGACGTCCTTCACGATGTTGGTCGCCCGCTTGAAGAGGGCCGCCAGCGGCGCAAAGTCGGGGGTGGCGCGCACGGCCTTGAGCGCCTCGATGCGCCGGCGGACGCCGAGCGGCGCCAGCCCCGCGAGCGTCGTGGCCTCGGGCAGCACGGCGGCGATCTCGTCGGCGGCAAAGCCGCGGCGCTCGAACAGGAAGCGGAGCCGCTCGATGAGAAACCCCTCGAGCGACGCGCGCACATCGGCGGTCATGGCGAGTGCCGCCGTGGCCGGCTGCGCAGCGTACTGCGCCAGCGCCTCGTCCACGAGCCGACCGAGGTCGACCCACGCCGTCAGCCCGGTCGTCTCCGGCAGGTCCACCAGCACCTTCACGAGGCCCTGCGACTGGCGGCGCAACGCGTACGGGTCGCGGGTGCCGGTGGGCAGCTCGCCGGCGAGGAACAGCCCGACCACGGCGTCGATCTTGTCGGCGACCGACAGCGCGGCCCACACGGGCGCCGCCTCGCCCAACTGCTCACGCGTCGGCCCAGCCTGCGGCTCGACGCCCACCGGCTGATAGTGGTGATAGATGGCGGTCCAGACGGGCGCCGGTTGTCCGTCGGCCCTGGCGTACACGCCGCCCATCACGCCCTGCAACTCGGTGAACTCGCGCACCATGTCGGTCGTCAGGTCGGCCTTGGCGAGACGCCCGGCCGTCCGCGCGGCGTCGGCATCCGCAGGACGCCCGAGTTCGCCCGCCAGCCAGCCGGCGAGATGGGCCAGCCGATCGGCGCGGGCGCGGTAGCTGCCGAGGGCCTTGTGGAACAGCAGCGAGTCGAGGCGGTCCAGTCGGCTGTCGAGCGTCGCGCGTCGATCGGCGTCCCAGAAGAACCGCGCATCGCGCAGCCGCGCCGTCAGGACGCGCTCCGAGTTGATGGCGATGCGCTGCGGCTGCTCCACTTCGATGTTGGTGACGGCCAGGAACGCCGGCAGCAGCCGCTGCTCGGCATCCACCACCGGAAAGTAGTGCTGGTGGTGAATCATCGTGGTCGTGAGCACTTCGTCGGGCAGGTCGAGGAACTCCGCCGGGAAGACGCCGGCGACGACCGACGGGTACTCCACGAGGTCGGCCACCTCGTGCATCAGGGCGGGCTGCGCCGCCACGCGGCCGCCCATGCGCCGGGCATGCGCGTCGAGTTCGCGGACGACGCGCTCGTGACGTTCCTGGTGGTCGAGGATGACGAAGTGTTCGCCGAGCCGGGTACGGTAGTCGCCGAAGTTGCGCACCTTGATCGAGCGCCCTGCCCGGCCACTCAGCGCGAGGAACCGGTGCCCGTAGGTCAACGCGCCGGTGCGGACGTCGCTCACCGCCGCGCTGTGCGCATCGGCCGACCGCCGGATGGTGAAGGGCACCACCCGTCCGCCGAACAGGAACAGCAGCCATCGCACGGGGCGCCCGAAGGTGAACTCGCCCTTCCCATCGTCCAGCCAGGCGTCCCAGCGCATCTGCTTCGGGAAGACCATGGTCCGCAGCGTGGCGCCGAGCACGTCGGGCAGGATGTCCACCGCGGCACGGCCACGCTCACGGCGGATCGCGGTGAGATATTCGCCCTTGGCCGTGGTGGTGCGGGTCAGCTCGCTGACCTCCACGCCGTGCTTGCGGGCGAAGCCGATGGCCGCGGGCGTCGGCGTGCCGTCGGGCCCGAACGCGGCGGCGACGGCCGGGCCGCTGACCTGGTCCTCGAGATCGGTCTGCCGCTCGGCGACCTTCGCGATGCGGGCCGTGAGCCGCCGCGGCGTGGCAAACGTCTCGACGTGCCCGTCGGTCGAGAGACGGAACGCCGCGAGTTGTTCGGCCAGCCGCTGGCCGATCTGCTCGGTCAAGTGCGGCAGCCAGCCGGCCGGCAGTTCCTCGCAGCCAATCTCCAGCAGAAGTTCCCGATCCATCCGTTGTGCGTGTCCTCTCGAGAGCGTCGGCTCAGGCGCCCGTGACGGGGGCGGGTTGCGCGCGGTCGACATACAGGCGCGCAATGGCCACGGCCAGCTGACGAACCCGCAGGATGTAAGCCATCCGTTCGGTCACGCCCACGCCGCCACTCGCGTCGAGCGTATTGAACAGGTGTGAGCACTTCAGGCACTGCTCGAGCGCCGGCAGCACCAGCCCATCGTCGATGAGCTGCCGGGCCATCGTGTAGTGCCGGTCGAACAGGTCACGATTGAACGCGGCGAACTGCTCGCCCTCGAGGCCGAAGCGCCCGAACGCGTAAGTGGACTGCTCCACTTCGTCGCGGTGCCGCACCTCGCGGTACGAGACGCCGGGGGCCCACTCGAGGTCGTAGACGCTCGTCACCTTCTGCAGCACCATCGCGATGCGCTCGAGGCCGTAGGTGAGCTCGGCGGCAATCGGCGACAACTCCACGCCGCCGGCCTGCTGGAAGTAGGTGAACTGCGTGATCTCGAGGCCGTCGAAGAGCACCTGCCATCCGATGCCCCAGGCGCCGAGGGTCGGCGACTCCCAGTTGTCTTCCTCGAAGCGGATGTCGTGCGCCCGCGTGTCGATGCCGCAGGCCTCGAGCGACTGGAGGTAGAGGTACTGCACCTCGTCGGGCGCGGGTTTCAGGATCACCTGGAACTGATGGTGCTTGAAGAGACGATTGGGGTTGTCGCCGAAGCGCCCGTCGGCCGGCCGCCGGGACGGCTGCACGTAGGCCACGTTCCAGTGCGAGGGGCCGAGCACCCGCAGGAACGTCTCCGGATGCATGGTGCCGGCACCCACTTCGACGTCGAGGGGTTGCTGCAGGAGACACCCCTGCGCGGCCCAGTATTGCGAGAGTTTGAAGATCAGATCCTGAAAGGTCACGGATTCATTTCACGAAGCACGCGTGCCGATCGGGGCTCGCGATCCAGGTGCCACACCAGCAACAACCGATGCGCGGCCTGCAATTCGGCCAGCGCGCCGGGACCCGGAGTGAGGTCGCCGAGATTACCCGGCGCCCGCCCACCGAGCGCCGCCAGGAACGAGAGGGCCGCGGGCGACATCCGCACGCTGCCGCTGCCCGTCCCACAGGCCCGGCACACGTACCAGTGCGACCGGCCTTCCAGCACGGCCCCGGCTCCGAACCCCGCGCCACAGCGCGGACAGGCCAGCACCGAGGGGTACACCCCTTCCAGGCGCAACAACCAGTACTCGAAGTACCTGGCGACCACCACCGCATCGGCCCCGGAGGTCAACGCCTCCAGCACCGCCACGCCAAGCCGGAAGAGCCGTTCCTGCGGGTCGTTCTCCGACGCCCACTCGTCGAGCAACTCGGCAAAGTAGCTCGCGTACGTGCAGGCGTCCCCCGGCGCGGAGAGCGGCGACCGCACCGGTTCCGCAAAGTTCAATTGCACCAGATCGCGCTGCTCCCGCTCGACGTACCCCACCTGCACCCGCGTCAGGGGTTCGAGCGCGCCCGCAAACCGTTTCCGCGACCGGCGCGCGCCCCTGGCCACGCCCCGCTTCTTCCCCCGATCACGCGTCAGCATCACGACGATGCAATCGGTCTCGCCGAGCGTGTACGTCCGCAACACGAGCGCATCGCCAGTGTGAAGCGGCATTCGGCCTCGGAGATTCTAGCAGGTTCGGGATCGGGCTACCCTCTCCCGAGGTACTGGAGAAACACGCGGCCCAGCCCGAGGAACGCGAGAAAGCCGAACACGTCGGTGAGCGTCGTGATGAAGACCGAGGAGGCCAGAGCGGGATCGACCTTCATCGCGCGCAGTCCGAGCGGCACCAGGGTACCGGCGGTGGCCGCGATGAACATGTTGATGACCATCGCCAGCCCGAGGATGAGGCCGAGCCACGGATCACCCTGCACGCCCCACGCCGCCAGTGCCGCGACGATGCCCAGGCCGAACCCGTTGCCCAGGCCGACCAGCGCTTCCTTGAGGAGCGCTTTCCGCGAGTTGCCGAGGTTCAACTCCCCGAGCGAGATCCCGCGCACGATGACCGTGAGCGTCTGCGTGCCGGCGTTGCCGCCCATGCCGGCGACCACGGGCATGAACGCGGCCAGCGCCGTCGCCTGGCCGATGGTCGACTCGAACGACTTGACGACCGCCACGGCGATGAACGCCGTACACAGGTTGACGTAGAGCCACGGCAGCCGCTTGCGCAGCGAACTGCCCGGCGGCGAGAAGACGCTGTCGTCGGTCGACACGCCGGCCATCCGGTAGATGTC
>JAEZDP010000217.1 GCA_023418055.1 Acidobacteriota bacterium | reverse complement strand
GCGGCTACTTACCCGCCCCGGCACCCGACGCTTACCTGTGACCGTAGCCCGCAGACCGTGGACCGTGGACCGTGGACCGTGGACTGCTTGCCCGTTAGAACAAGAACTTCGCCCCGAGCTCCATGCGGCGGAGCTGACCGGCTGACGTGATCTGGCCGAAGTTGGCGGCACCGAATGTGGTGTTCGGGTTACCCCAATTGACGGTGTTGAACAGGTTGAACACCTCTGCGCGCAGCTGCACGCGGGCGCGCCCGCCGACGAACACGTTCTTCATCAACGACAGGTTGGTGACCTTGGATCCCGGCCCGCGGAGGAGGTTGCGCGGCGCGTTGCCAAAGGTGAACTGGTCGGGCAGCGAGAACGCCGACGCATCGATGCAGTTGACCAGGCCCAGCCCGTTGGGATTCGGCTGGCAGTTGAGCGAAGGACTGCCGGTGACGTTCGGGCGCTGCGCGCCACGGCCGATGTTTGCCCGGTCGCCCTGGATGGTGACGTTCAGCGGCGTGCCGCTCTGCAGCGTGGTGACGCTGCCGATCTGCCATCCGCCTAGCACCTGCCGGAGGAAGACGTTGGGCGAGTCGCGGAAGAACGGCGTGTCGTAGATGAAGCTGAGGACGAAGCGGTGGGGTACGTCCCAGGCCGCCGGCCCGTAGTCGCTCCAGATGTCGTAGTCGTTGACGATCGAGCCGCCGCCGTTGGAATGGTTCGCCATGTCACGGGTCTTCGACCACGTGTAATGGGCGTCGGCCAGGAAGCCGCGCGTCATGCGCCGCTTCAGGATGAGGCTGACCGAGTCGTAGTTGGCGATGAGGTCGTTCTGGATCACGCGAATCTCGCGGAACGACTGGTTCGGCCGGCGAGCGTCGATCGGCCCTGCCCCCGGCCGCGGCGTGTTGTTGAAGTAGCTGCGGTCGAGGTTCTTCGTGCGTGAGGCGAGGTACTGGACGTCGAGCACCGTCGACGGCAGGATCTCGTGCTGCAGGTCCAGGCTCCACTGGTTCTTGCGAGCGTTGGGCAGGTTGCGATTGGGCGTGATCATGTTCGGCGGCCCGCCGGGGCCCACTACGCCGAACGGCTGCTCGAACGAGAGTGTCGGACTGCCCGGGTCGTTCTGGAAGGTGAACTCGGCCGCCAGCGGCGGGTTGTTCGTGAGGAACGTGAACGAGTTCATCTGGTTGGGGTTGTAGTAGATGCCCCACCCGGCCCGCAGGACGGTCTTCTCGGACAGGCGGTACGTCGCCCCGAGCCTCGGTGCGAAGTCCTTGTTGTTCGGCTCGTGGAACTCGAAGCCCACGGACGGCAGCGTCGTCGGGATGATCTGCGTCTGCTCGGCGTTGAGCATGGTCGCGAGGCCCTCGTAGGTCTGCGCCGGCGTATTGCGTTCGTAACGGAGGCCGAGGTTCAGCGTGAGGTTGCGGGCCGCCTGCCAGGTGTCGTTGACGAAGAACCCGTTGCGCCACTGCCCCACGTGTCCCTGCAACTGATCGACGGGCGTCCGGACGGTGCGGGGAATGCCGAGCATGAAGTCGGCCATCGAGTAACCCGTCATGTCGCCGTTGAACGTGAAGGCGCCGCGGGGGTCGTTGGCGGCACGGCGCCCGGTCGCCATCTTACGAATGTCGAACCCGGCACGGACGTTGTGATTGCCCTTGGTGTAGGCCAGCACGTTCGACAACTGGAAGGTCGTGTCGAACTGGCTCCAGTTGCTGCCCCCGGTGCCGAGGCTGCTGAATGCCGTGACGCCAATCGTGGGAATGCCCGGATTGCTGTACCGCGAGTCGGCGTCGAAGCCGGGAATGCCCAGGTCGGTGCCCGCCGAGCCGATGCCGTCGACGGCGAAGTTGTTGAGCGTATCGAAGTCGAGGCGGTGGTAGCCGACGCGGAAGTCGTTGTGCAGCGTCGGCGTGATGGTGTGCGTGTAGCCGACCAGGGTGTTCTTGTTGACGCGCGGCTGCGCGAACCCCGTGCTCGGCACGGCGCCGAAGTTGCTGATGTAGCTGTCGTCCCAGTTGTAGCGGACGTTGACGCGCGCCGAGTTGCTCAGCACCTGGTCGATCCGGAACAGCACCTGGTCGTTGTCGGTCAGGTTGGACTGGGTGGCGTTCAGGTTGGCGGCGGTGCCGGGGCCGTTCGGCGCCGGGTAGTACTGCAGCAGGCTGAGCGCGATCGGCGACAGGTCGGACTGGGGAATGATGTTGCCCGGATAGGGCTGGCCCGTCCGAGGGTTGCGGATCGGCGTGCTCACTTCCGAGAAGTTGCCCTGCCGCATCAGCGCCGTCGGCACCGACACGATCTGGTTGCTCAAGCCCTCGGCACGGACGCCCTCGTACGCGCCCATGAAGAACGTGCGATTGCGGCCGTCGTAGAGCCCCGGAATCACGATCGGGCCGTCCATCTGGACGCCGAACTGGTCGCTGCTGCGCGGGTTCTTCGGCAGGTTCGGGTTCTGGAAGTACTCACGCGAGTCGAGCTTCTCGCTCTGGTAGTACTCGAAGATCGAGCCGTGGAGGGTGTTGGTGCCCGCCTTGGTCACGACGTTGATGTGCACGCCGAGGTACGAGCCGTATTCGGCCGACGTGCTGCCGGTCTGCACCTGCACCTCCTCGACCGCATCGGCGATCGGACGCACGCTGGTCGCGGCCAGCAGGTTCGACGACGAGTTGATGCCGTCGAGCGTGAGGCTGTTCTGGATGTCGCGCTGGCCTGCGCCCCTGAACGTCAGGCCGATGTCGCTCGTCGTGCCCTGCAGCACGCCCGGCGTGGTCGCGGCCATCTGCCAGACGTTGCGGCCCGCCATGGGCAGGTCGACCACGGCGCGCTTCTCGACGGTGGCCGAGATGGCGGCCCTGTCGGTCTGCAGCACCGCGGCGCCAGCCTCCACCGTGATGGTCTCGGCCAGATCGCCCACCGGCAGTGACGCGTCACGGCGTACGACCTGGTTGCCGAGCACCGTCACGCCAGTGGCCTTGAAGGTCTGGAAGCCGTCGAGGGTGATGGTGATCTCGTATTCGCCGAGGCGCACCGACGGGATGTTGTACTGGCCCTGCTCGTTGGTGACCGTCTGGTAGGTGTCACCCGACCCGACGTTCACGGCAACGACCGAGGCCCCGGGCAGCACGCCGCCGCCGCTGTCGGTCACCGTGCCGACGAGTGCCGTTTGCGAGGCCAGCTGCGCCATCGCCACGGCCGGAACGCCGCACAGGAGTGAAACGGAGGTAATGGCACAGAGCAGTGTTCGTAACACGATGGAACCCCCCGACTTGCGTCTCGGCGTCTTGCTCGGCCCCATGACCGGCCGCCGTGCCGGCCCTGCGGTCTCGGAACCACACCTGGCGGTGCACCACTCCCCCCGACGCCTCTGGTGCTCCGCACGAGGGGCGCCCGGCGTCCCCTCCGCCGGAGGCCACGTGGGCCACCGGCCAGAGGCGCCGATCATTGCGCGAGAACGCCGCCCGTCATGGCTGCCGTATTCACGTGTGGTCCGATGGCGGCAGATGTTACTGAAACGTCACGGGCTTTTCCAGTGGGGGGGCCGCAGTTCCGAGACGCATTTCAGCGGAATGCCCGGCTCCAGACAGCGGCAGGAACGCGCCGCGTGGTTGGCCGAGCGCGGCGCCTGGCGGCCCCGCCTCCGGTGCGGCCGTCGGCCACGCTGCGCCCCCGCCGTAGCCGGTTACCGGGAAGACCGCATCGGCCGCGACATTCTTGGGCCTCGCTACGGTCTCCCCGGGGTGCCGGCGGGTTGGCGCGCGTGGCATGAACCTGGACGACGGCCTTACAGTCGGCGGGCCACCAGCCGCCGCGCCCGGCCCGTGAGCGGCGCGTGAAGACATAGGGGGCAGACCTGCGGCGCGCGGTCGTGGACCGCAGGACAACCAGCGTCCGGCCTTAGCGATCAAACGCCAGGCATGAGGCATGAGGCATCAGGCATTGGCAGCCCGCTTCCTCCAGTAGCGCTCCAACCCGCGCCAGCACATCTCCAGCGGCACGGCCAGTTCGAGCCGTCGAAGATCGTCGTCACTTAGGGTCCGGCGCAGCGCTCGACGGGCCTCGTCGCGGAAGCGGATCTCGCGGTCGGCCTCGGGGATGGACGGGTCGTCCAGCAGGGTGCGCGCCAGCGACGCGAGCTGTTCCAGCCGATCGAGCATGGCCGCCAGGTGCGGGCCGGCCGGCTGGTGCACGCCGAAGTGCGTGAGCACCAGGCCCTCGGGCTGCCAGGCAAGGATGCGATCCACGCTCGCGCGCCACGCCTCGATGTCGATGTCCGGCGGCGGCGTGGGCGGCATGACGTCGGTCATCCCGCGGGTGCGGCAGCCGCCGACATCCCCCACGAAGGCCAGGCGCGACGCCGTGTCGAAGTACGCCACATGATGTTGCGCGTGGCCCGGCGTGTAGGCCACCTCGAGGTGGCGTCCGGCGAGGTCGAGCCGTTCGCCACCCGTCAGCGGTGTCACGGCCGAGGCGGGGACGGCCTCGAAGGCGCCCCACAACTCGTCCATCTGGTCACCGTAGAGCTGGGTGGCGCTCCGCAACAGCTTCTCCGGATCGATGAGATGCCGGGCGCCACGTTCGTGCACGTAGACGCGCGCCGTCGGCACCTGGCGGACGATGGTGCCG
>JAEZDP010000202.1 GCA_023418055.1 Acidobacteriota bacterium | reverse complement strand
CATGAGGCATGAGCCGTCAGTCGTCAGAAGCTGAGTCGTGCCGCCAGCTGGAACTGTCGCGGGAACGGGTTCTGTGACGTGATGGTGCCGAACGCCGAGTTCGTCGGCGTCGTGTTCGGGTTGTTGAGGTTCGTTTCGTTGAGGGCGTTGTAGGCCTCGAGTCGCAACTGGAGCCGCATCCGTGAGCCCAGGCTCACGTTCTTCATGACCCCGAGGTCGAGCACCACGTAGCCCGGCCCGCGGACGTCGTCGAGGCGCAGCGGGGTCGTCCGGACGTTCGACACGAGCTGTGCCGCCGGTGCACGTTCGAAGGCGTCCACATTGAACCACCGATCGATGGTCCGCTGCCCCCGCGGCAGGGCGATGTCGGCCTCGGTCATGCCCGGCTTCAGCAGGTAGTTGCCAAACGACAGCGGCGCGCCGCTCTGCTGCTTCAACAGGTACGACACCTGCCATCCGCCGAGCAGCGTGTCGGCCAGGGTGCCCCAGCTGCTGCCCCAGTGCCGGTCCCGTCCGAACGGCAGCTCGACGATGCCGCTCGTGACGAACATGTGGGTGCGATCGAAGGCGCCGATGACCCGGTGCAGCTGCGAGTCGAACGCGTTGAGGTAGTCGGTTTCGGTCATGGTCTTCGACCACGTGTAGCCGACCTGTACCGTCACGCCCTGCGCCAGACGCCGTTCGAGCCTGGCCTGCAGCGACCTGTAGTCGGACGTGCCGGTGGTCTCGGCGGCCGTCACGTTGCCGAAATGCGGGAAGGGACGCAGCAACTGCGAACGGGACACGGTCGCCGCGTTCAGGCCTGTCCCCGGCAGCAGGCCGGCAAGCGGGTTGCGCACCTGCTGGGTGAGGTAGTTGTTGGTGGCGTTGTCGCGTGTCGCGGAGGTCGAGAAGTACTCGCCGGGCACCGCGTTGAGTTCACGTGTGACCGTGAGGTTCTCCGAGTAGCCCTGCACCCAGGTCACCTCGCTGAGGAACTGCCACGGCAGTTCGTGCTGCACGCCGATCGACCATCGATGGGTGCGCGGGGTGCGGACGTCGCCCACGTACGGAAAGCTCACCCCGAGCCCGACGTCGGACATGAGCCCGAGCCCGCTGCCGACCGGTTCGAGCAAGCCTCCGGGGAACGGATTGGCGAGCGTCGCCACGAAGGTCTGCCCGTTGTCGAGCGACGGCACCACCGGCGTGACGCGTGAGTAGCCGGTCTGGTTCACGCTGATGCGGTTGGGGCCGAGGACGTCGTAGTACAGGCCGTAGCCACCGCGCACCGCCGTCTTCGCGCCGGGCTGCCACGAGAAGCCGGCTCGTGGCATGAAGTTCGAGCGGTTGGCCTGCCACGCTGCCTGCGGGCCCCCGGTGTCGGGGTAGAGCAGGCCGCCACGCACCTGGAAGGACTGCACCGGCACCTCGGGGATGGGATTGGCTGCGTAGGCGGCAAGGGCCTGGTTGGTGATGGGTAGCGGCGACGTGAAGTCGAAGCCGCTCACCATGCGGCCCTGCGCTTCGGTCAGCGGCTGTTCGTATTCGTACCGCAGGCCCAGGTTCACCGTCAGGTTGCCCCGCACGCGCCAGTCGTTGTGTGCGTAGAACGCGAGCACCCCGCTGCGTTCGGTGTATTCGGCCGCACGGCTCATCGACCCCCCACCGAGATACCCGAGCATGAACGACGCGAGTTCCTGTCCCCGGGGCGCGCCGGGCGCGTTGTCCACGGGGCCGCGTGTCCACTGGTTGCTGAAGGTCAGCGTCGGTGAGACGGCGGTGGGGTAGCGGCTCGCGTGCTCCACGTACCGGCGGTACTCGGTGCCGAACTTCAGGTTGTGGTCGCCGAGCAGCCACATCAGACTGGCCGTCGCGTTGTAGACGTCCGTCGTGAAGAACCCATCGCCCGATTCCCAGGTGCCGAGCGCGGTATAGCCGCCGATGCCGACGTTCGGAAACGTCGCCAGCGCGGGGTCCACGAGCCCCGAAAGCGCCGGCGAGAACCCCAGGTCGCCCAGGTTGAACCCCTGGCTCTGGCGACGCTCTGGAAACAGCTGCCGCGTGAATCCGGCGCGCACGTTGGTCAGGACGTTGTCACGCCACGTGTAGGCGTCGTCGATGCCCAGCACGCGGTTCTTCCGGTTGAGGACGATGCCCGAGGCCAGGTTGTCGAAGAGGTTGTTCTTCGATTCCTCCCAGAAGTCCCAGCTGTAGCGCCCGTAGACGCGATGGCGATCCGAGATGTTGTGGTCCACCCGCGTGGTGACGGTGTAGTACATCTCGTCGGCCACCGACGTGGGGTTCACGTAGTTGTTGCCGCCATCAGCGGTGCCCGGCTGGTTCGGCAGCGGGTAGTAGTCGAGGATGCGCCGGGCGATGGGGTCGATCCGGCCGGCAGGAATGATGTTGCCGGGGAACGGATCGCGTTCGAACCGCCCGGGAATGGTGGGATGTGGCCGCGTCGTGGCGGGATCGTAGATCTGGTACTGCGGGCCGAGGGCGAGCAACTCCGAGAAGTCGCCGTTGCGCATGCGCTCGGTAGGCACGGTGAGGACGGCCGGTGTCGGCACTTCGAACGGGTTGACCTCGACGTTGGCGAAGTAGAAGGTGCGGTTGCGTAGGACGGGCCCGCCGACGGCGGCGCCGAACCGGTTGTCGACGTAGTCGCGCTTGGGCCGCCCGGCCTCCTTGTCGAAGAAGTCCTGCGCGTCGAGCTTCGACCCGCGGTACCACTCGTAGAGTTGCCCGGTCAGCGTGTTGGTGCCGCTCTTGGTGACGACGTTGACCGAGGCGCCCATGGCGTTGCCGACACCCGCGTCGTAGGTGGACGTCTGGATCTTGAACTCCTCGACGGCAGCCGAGGGCGGGCTGTAGGCCACGCGATCGGCGGCGACGTTGGCCACGCCGTCGATGGTGAAGTCGTTGCGCTTCTCACCGGCGCCATCGCTCGAGAACTGCGACAGCCCGTTGTTGAACGCCGCTTTGCGGGAGCGGAGGTTGGTGGTGTTGGCCACACCAGGCGCCAGAATGACCAGCTCCACGGCACTGCCTTCGCGAATGGGCAGCTCCGCAATGCGACGGGCGTCGACCACCTGTCCCAGGCTGGCCGAGCTGCGGTCGATGGTCATCGCCGTGGCCGACACCGTGACCTCGTCGGTGAGCTGGCCAGGGCTGAGGGTGGCATCCACGGTGAGCACGTCAGCGACGTGCAGTGTGAAGTCCGGGCTCTGGAACGGCCCGAAGCCGTCGAGCGTCACCGTGACGCGGTAGGTGCCGGGAATGAGGAACGGCACCCGGTAGTTGCCCTGTTCGTTCGACGTGGTCGGTGTCGTCACGCCGGTGGCTGCGTTGGCCACCTCGACGAGCGCGCCTGGCACCACCCCGCCGCTCGCGTCGAGCACCCGCCCTTGCACCGTGCCTCGTGCTTCCTGCGCACGCGCCGACGGCACTCCCCATCCAACCAGCATCGTCAGGGTGCAGATCGCTGCCCCTGCCCATCTCGCACGTCCCATGGTCGCCCCCCCCGTGGCTCACACGCCACCGACGACCGCCGGAGCGCTGGGCCGCCGCGACTATCGGCCCGCCCCCTGCAAATGTCAAACTGAGCCGGTCGGCGGACACGGGCCTCGGGGCGACATGATAAAATTCGCCCGTTTTTCACCCGCGATTCGCTACAGGAGTCCTACGCAATGTCCGGTCACTCGAAGTGGCACACCATCAAACACAAGAAGGGTGCCCTAGACGCCAAGCGCGGGAAGATCTTCACGCGCATCATCAAGGAGCTGACCGTGGCCGCGCGCGCCGGGGGGGGCGACCCGGCCGGCAACCCGCGGCTGCGCACCGTGATCGCCGATGCCAAGGCGGTCAACATGCCCAACGACAACATCGCGCGGGCGATTCGCCGGGGCACCGGTGAGGAAGAGGGCGTCTCCTACGACGAGATCACCTACGAGGGTTACGGTCCAGGCGGCGCGGCCGTCATCGTCGAGACCCTCACCGACAACCGGAACAGGACGGTCGGCGAACTCCGGCACCTGCTCACCAAACACGGCGGCAACCTCGGCGAGTCCAACAGCGTCGCCTGGATGTTCGATCGCAAGGGCTACATCGTCGTCGAGAAGGAGAAGGCGGACGAAGAGGCGCTGATGGCCGCCGTCCTCGAAGCCGGCGGTGACGACATGGCCGAAGACGGCGACAACTGGGAGATCACCACAGACATCTCGACCTTCGACGCCGTGCTCGAGGCCGTCAAGGCCCTGTCGGTGGAGCCCGCGACGGCGCAGCGCGCCGCCATGCTGCCGAAGAACACCATCAAGCTCGAGGGCAAGACCGCCCAGCAGATGCTCAAGCTGATGGACGCCCTCGACGACCACGACGACGTGCAGCAGGTGTGGTCGAACTTCGACATCGAAGAGAAGGAGATCGAGGCCTCGCTGGCGTGAGGATTCTCGGGATCGACCCCGGCTCGGTGCGAACCGGCTACGGGTGCATCGACACCGATGGCACGCGCTGCCGGATGGTGTGCAGCGGCGTCGTCGCGATGTCGGCGCGGCTGTCGTTTCCCGAGCGGCTGCTGGCCATTCACGGCGCGCTCTCGCGTACCATCGACGAGGCGCGGCCGGCGTGTGTGGCCGTCGAGAGCCTGTTCCACGCCGTGAACACCCGCAGCGCCTTTGCCCTCGCTCATGCGCGCGGTGTGATCGTGCTCGCGGCCACGCAGGCAGGACTGCCGGTTGTGGAGTACGCTCCCGCCGAGGTCAAGCGCGCCGTGGTGGGCTATGGCCGCGCCGAGAAGCAGCAGGTGCAGCACATGGTGCGGCTGCTCCTGGCACTTCCCGCGCCGCCCACCCCCTACGACGTCGCCGACGCACTCGCCGTGGCCATCTGCCACGCGCAGAACACGAGCGGTCCCCTCGCCGACGCATCGGCCTCGCCGTTTGCCACCCATGCCAGCGGCACGGCGGGTCTGCCACGGCGCTGGCGCGACGTGCGGCCGGCCGACCTGGAGCGCCGGTGATTGCCGCGCTGCGCGGCCGGTTGGCCGCCAAGGTGGTGCCGCGGCTCGTCATCGACGTGCACGGCGTGGGCTACGACGTCCAGGTCCCGCTGTCCACGTATGCACGCACCTGCGACATCGGCGAGGAAATCGCCCTGCACATCCACACGCACGTGCGCGAGGACCAGATCGCGCTCTTCGGCTTCGCCTCGCTCCTCGAGCAGCAGGTGTTCGAGCGCCTGCTCGCCGTGAGCGGCATCGGGCCCAAGGTGGCCCTGGCGGTGCTGTCGGGCATCCAGCCGGCCGACCTCGTCACGGCTGTTCACACCAACGACGCCGCGCGCCTCACCGTCATTCCCGGCGTGGGCCGCAAGACCGCCGAACGCATCGTCCTCGAACTGCGCGACCGGTTGCCGGCGGCCATCGGCGAGCCCGGAGACGCCCCGGCTGGTGCCGGCGGCATTCGAGCCGACCTGCTGTCGGCGCTCGTCAACCTCGGGTACCCGAGACCCACCGTCGAGAAGGTCGTCGCCGCCGTTGCGAAGGCGCAGCCCGACGCGACGTTCGAGCAGGCCCTGCGCGAGGCCCTCGCGCAGCTGGCCCGTGCCTGACGCCATGACCGACCCGCGACTGGTCACCGGCGGACGCACCGACGATGAGGCGGTCTACGAGGCGGGCCTGCGGCCGCGCACGCTCGACGAGTACATCGGGCAGGATCGTGTGCGCGAGAACCTGCAGGTGGCGGTGGACGCCGCGCGCCACCGCGGCGAAGCACTCGATCACGTGCTCGTCTCGGGGCCGCCGGGGCTCGGCAAGACCACGCTGGCGCACGTCATCGCCAACGAGATGGGTGCGCCGATGCGCGCCACGTCCGGCCCGGTCATCGAACGGCCGGGTGACCTCGCCGCGATCCTCGCCAATCTCCAGCGGCACGAGGTGCTGTTCATCGACGAGATTCACCGGCTGCCGCCGACCATCGAAGAGATCCTCTATCCCGCCATGGAGGACTACGAACTCGACATCGTCATCGGCCAGGGCCCGGGGGCGCGATCGGTGAAGGTGGCCGTGCAGCCCTTCACGCTCGTGGGCGCCACGACGCGCACGGGGCTGCTGACCGCGCCGCTGCGCAGCCGGTTCGGTCTGGTCCACCGGCTCGACTACTACGGCGACGACGACATGCGCGAGATCGTCACGCGGTCGGCACGCATCATCGGCATCACGCTCGAGGCCGATGCGGCGGGTGAGATCGCGCGTCGGTCTCGCGGCACGCCGCGCATCGCCAACCGCCTGCTGCGCCGCGTGCGCGACTACGCGCAGGTGCGGGCCGATGGCACCATCACGGTTGACGTGGCCAGGGCGGCCCTCCACCTGCTCGAGGTGGACGACCTCGGGTTCGACGAGATCGACCGCCGCCTGCTGCGCGCGATCATCGAGAAGTTCGACGGCGGTCCTGTCGGCCTCAGCAGCCTGGCGGCCGCACTCGGTGAAGAACGCGACGCCATCGAAGACATCTACGAGCCGTTCCTTATCCAGGGCGGCTTTCTCGAGCGCACGCCGCGCGGGCGTGTCGCGACCCGGCGCGCGTACGACTACTTCGGGGTCGACCCCCGTGGAAAGGACTTTCGACTGTGGTGACTCGACCCTCCACTGGACGGGTGCTGACTGGAGCCCTCAGCGGGCAACGCACGACCGTGGACTGCTGCATCTCGGGACTGTCCACCTACCTGCCGCCGCGCACGCTCACCAACGCCGATCTCGAGAAGATGATCGACACGAGCGACGAGTGGATTCTGCAGCGCACCGGCATCCGCAAGCGGCACATCGTCGATCCAGGCGTGGCCACGTCGGACCTGGCCGCTGAAGCCGCACGCGACGCGATTGCGCAGGCAGGGCTCACACCCGAGGACATCGACTTCATCGTCGTCGGCACGACGACGCCGGACACGATCTTTCCGAGCACGGCCTGCATCGTGCAGCACAAGATCGGCGCGACGCGGGCGTGGGGCTTCGACCTCGGCGCGGCGTGCTCGGGCTTCACCTATGCGCTGACGACGGCCGCGAGCTTCGTGAGCGGCGGCGCGGCGAAACACGCGCTCGTCATCGGCGCGGACGTGATGTCGAGCATCATCGACTACACCGACCGCACCACCTGCGTGTTGTTCGGCGACGGCGCGGGCGCAGCGGTGGTGTCGGCATCGAAGGAGCCCGGGCTCGGCCTCATCGACTTCATCCACGAGGTGGACGGCAGCGGCGGTCCAGCCCTCTGCATGCCCGCCGGCGGCTCGCGCCTGCCCGCCTCGCACGAGACGGTGGACAACCGTCAGCACTACGTCCACCAGGACGGCCAGACGGTCTTCAGGTTTGCGGTCCGCAAGAACGAGGAAATCTGCCGCCGGCTGCTCGAGCGTAACGGCATCGGCCCCGACGACCTCGACCTCTTCGTGTCGCACCAGGCCAACAAGCGCATCATCGAGAACACCGCCGAACGCATCGGCCTGCAACTCGACAAGGTCGTCGTCAACATCCAGGAGTACGGCAACACCACGGCGGCCACCATTCCCCTGGCGCTGCACGACGCCGTGAAGGACGGCCGGCTGAAGAAAGGCGACCTCGTGCTGCTCGCCTCAGTCGGCGCCGGCTTCACCGTGGGCTCGGTGCTGCTGCGATGGGCGTACTAGAGGAACGAAGGAACAAAGGAACGAAGGAACGAAGGAACGAAGGAGCGAGGGACATCTAGCGTCAGGCATCGAGCGTTTTAGAGGCATGAGGCATGAGGCATCAAGCATCAGGCACGAGCACGCTCACGGGCAGGGCCGCGAAGGCCTGTGACAGGAAGATCCAGCGCTCGCTGTCGGTTTCGACCACGGGGTGGCATGCACCCGTGATGATGTCGCGGAGGCGCGTGGCTGGCACGTCCTTCGGCAGCAGCAACCGCGAGGGGCCCCAGGCTCCGGCGACGGGCCATTCGTGCGTGCCGAGTCTGGCGGCGCGGATCGCGGCGACGACAATGGCGGCGTGTCCGTCGTGGCGTCGCGCAAACGCGATGGCGGACGCGTCGACCGAGGTCTCGACGGCCAGCGGCGTGTAGTCGCCTCCCACCCAGAGGGCCGCCGTCTGCTGGCGGGCACGCAGCAGGCGGCTGGCGACGAGCATCTTCACGCGGCCGTCTGGCCAGGCGTCGAGCAATTCCACTCCTCCTCGCTCGTCGATGACGCGCCCCTCGTCACGCAGGGCATCGGCCGCGGCCAGCGTCGCGGCCATGGCCTCGAAGTCCACCGGCTGGCGGTTGTCGGGGTCGACGAGCACGAACGACCACGACTCGGTGCCCTGGAAGGTGTCGGGCACGCCAGGTGCGGCAAGCTTCAGCACCGTCTGCGACAGCGAGTTCACCACCCCATGGCGTGCGAGCCGATCGGCCAGGGGCGTCAGCGCCGCCAGCACGCGACGGGTCGGGCGGCCGGCAAGCACCTCGGCCACGTAGTGCGCCGTCGCCTGTTCGTACTTGTCGTTCGGCGTCAGCCAGCTCGTATGCCGCTTGGCCTCGCGGATGGCCTTGAGCATGTAGGCCTGCAGGCGCTCAACGAACGCCTCGGGCATGGCAGTGGCGTCCGGGGCGAGCGCCGGCCATGCCCCGAGCAGCACCTGGTAGAAGCGGTACTCGTC
>JAEZDP010000051.1 GCA_023418055.1 Acidobacteriota bacterium | reverse complement strand
CCCACCTCGCTGAGCACCTGACGCTGCGCGAGCAGACAGGCGCCGCTCACCCAATCGACCGACTTCGGTTCCTCGAGCCGGCGCCACTCGCGACGCTGCCACCACGCCGGGCCACCCGCCAGCGCGCGGCCCCGTATCTTCTGGATGGCCTCGTTGAGCGGGCCGATCATCGCGCCGAAGGACAGTTCCGGCCGGCCCGCCGCGTCCTCCAGGCGGGGGCCGACGATGCCGACGGCTGGCTGGTGGGCGTCGAGCACTTCGCACAGCCGCTCGATCTGCCCGGCGGGCACGAGGGTATCGCTGTTGAGCAGCAGCACCTGCGAGTGTCTGCCCTGCGCGATGCCGACGTTGTTGGCCGCGCCAAACCCGCAGTTGCGGGGCAGGCGGGTGAGCACGGCCGACGGCCACCGCTCGGCCACGGCCTCCGGCGTGCCATCACCCGACGCGTTGTCCACCACGTGCAGGGTCCACGGCCGCGCGGGAGGATGGGAATGCACCGATGCCAGGCACGCCAGCACGTCGGCCCGCGCGTTGTAGGTGACCACGACGATGTCGACGCCGTGGTTCGTGGCGGTCATGCGGGCCGCACCGCGGTCGTCTCGAGGACCTGCCAGGTGCGGGCGGCCGTCTCCTCCCAGCGGTAGCTGTCGGCGACGACGCGGCCCCGCGCGACGCACGCCTCGCGAAACGCTCGGTCGGTGGCCAGCCGCACCAGTTCGTGCGCCAGGACGGAGCTGTCGCCCGGCGGCACGTAGCGCACGCCGTCGCCGTAGACCTCGTGCGCCACAGGTGTGTCGAGGACGACGGTGGCGAGCCCCGCGTGCATGGCCTCGAGTGGCGGCAGACCGAACCCCTCGTACTCCGACAGGAACGCGAAGATCTGGTGCTCGGCGTAGGCCGTGGCGAGTTCGGCGTCCGAGACGTACCCCCGAAAGCGTGTCACCTCGGCGATGCCGAGCGCGCGCGCCTGTGCCTCGAGATCGATCCGCGGACGCGTGCGGTTCTCGCCGATGATCTCCAGCCGCAGTCCCGGCACCTCTACACGTGCCCGTGCGACGGCGTCGAGCAACAGCGGCAGGTGCCGTCGCTCGAAGATCGATCCGACAAACAGCACCCCGCAGCCGTCGCTGGCCAGTGACCCGCCCTCGGTGGCGATGCCGCGCCCCGCGTAGTCCACGGCCAAAGGAATCACGTGGATGCGCCCGCCCCGTACCCCGAGGCGCATCACGATCTCGCCTGCCGAGAAGCGCGTGAGCGTCACGATGGCGGCGGCCTTGCGGGCCGACCAGCGGGCGAGCAGCCGGCGCCTGAGGCCTTCGCGCAGGCCGAACCAGGCAGGATGCGCGGCAAACGACACGTCGTGCATGGCGAGGACCACCGGCAGTCGCCCACGCAGCGGTGTCGAGTACGCGGGCGAGAACACCACGTCGCCGCCCAGCGTGTTGACGGTGTGGGCCAGCACGCCCTGCTCCCAGCGCGTGCCACCGGTGCCCGACGCGTGGTGCCACCGCATCACGGCCCCGTCGCCGACCGGGAGGCGCGCCGCCGTCCTGGGGTCGACGGGGGTGATCAGCACACATTCGGCACCGTCGGCGTAGGGCGAGGTCGCCCAGCGCGACAGCAGCTCACGCAGATAGCGGCCCACGCCTGTCGGCTTGCCGAACAGCTCCCGCGCGTCGACGAGCACGCGGAGCGCACTCATGCTGCCGCCCGCGTGGCGAGGTCGCGATAGGCGCCCCAGAGCTGTCGCGCCGAAGCCGTCCATGAGAACGCGGCGGCGCGTGCGGCCCCGCGTACGCGCATGTCCTCCAGCCGCGCCGGGTCGGCCAGGAGGCGCGCGACCGTCGAGGCCCAGGCGTCGGCATCGAGCGGATCCAGGTACTCGAGGGCGTCGCTGCCCACCTCCGGCAGCGCGCCGTTGCGCGAGGCCAGCACCGGCACGCCCGCCGCGCACGCTTCGACCACGGGCAGTCCGAACCCCTCGTCGAGCGACGGCAACAGGAGGAGCCGGGCGCGCTTGTAGAACGCCTCGCGGTCCTCGTCGGGCAGGTAGCCCTCATAGGTGACGTGGCCGGCCAGCGGCGGACGGGCCACGCGCGCGAGCAGCGCATCGGCGTCAGGCCCGCGTCCGCCCGCGAGGATCAGGGACGGCACGGGCCCTCCCGCGGCAATCAGCCGCTCCCAGGCGTCGAGCAGCACGCCGACGTTCTTCCGGGGTTCGAGCGTGCCCAGGAAGATGACCGGGCCATCGGCGGGCACGTGGGGGCGTGGGGTCCACGCGGGCGCTCCGGCCGGGCAGGTGAGGACCCGGCCGGGATCGACGTCCAGGCGCTGCACGACCAGCGCCCCGACGTGATGCGAGGAGGTCACCACGAGGTCCGCACGTCGGGCGTGCCGGCCGACGAGGGCCGCGTAGTCGCGTCGCACCTCGCCCGTCGTGGCATCGGGATGGTCCAGGAAGAAGAGGTCATGGATGGTGACCACCCGCCTCCCGCGCCGGGAGGGCACGATGAGGGGGGTGGGCGAGTGGGTGACGTCCACCGCGCCGGCGAGCTGTTCGACCCACGGCCAGCCGAGGCGATGCCACGCGAGGTTGAGCAGCGCGACCGGCACGCGGGCGTCCCGAAGGTCCACCCCGGGGCACGGCTGAGCCAGGCGGTCTTTCCAGGAACTCGAAAACGCCGTCACGGAGTCGCCGGCGCCGGCGGTCGCGGCCAGGGCGCAGACCATCTGATGCAGGTATTCCCCGACCCCGGTTCTGGCCCGGAGCGCCGGGCGGTAGTCGAAGAGCACGCGCACGCAACCTATGCTAGCGTAAGGCGTTCGGCCGGTGGGTCGTCCCGTGGACAGGGGCGCCCGGACGAAGGAGAGTCGCGTCGATGAAGCTTGCCGTCGTGGGCACGGGGTATGTGGGGTTGGTCGTGGGCGCCTGCTTTGCCGAGAACGGCAACGACGTGGTGTGCGTGGACAAGGACGAGGCGAAGGTCCGAGCGCTCAAGCGCGGCCGTATCCCCATCTACGAGCCCGGGCTCGAAGAAGTGGTCAAGCGCAACACCGCCGAGGGCCGCCTGACCTTCACCACCGCGCTGCCGAAAGCCGTCAAGGCTTCCGACATCATCTTCATCGCCGTGGGTACCCCCGAGGCCGAGGACGGCTCGGCCGACCTGCAGCACGTGCTCGGCGTGGCTCGCGAGATTGCCAAGGCGATGAACGGCTACAAGGTGATCGTCGACAAGAGCACAGTGCCGGTCGGTACGTCCGACAAGGTGCGCGACGTGATCCGCCGCGAGACGACGCACCCCTTCAGTGTGGTCAGCAATCCCGAGTTCCTCAAGCAGGGCGCGGCGGTCGAAGACTTCCTCAAGCCCGACCGCGTCGTCATCGGGGCCGACGACACCCGGGCCGGCGACCTGATGCGCGAACTCTATGCGCCGTTCACGCGCACGGGCGCGCCGATCATGGTGATGGATTGCGCCAGCGCGGAGCTGTGCAAGTACGCCGCCAATGCCATGCTGGCCACCCGCATCTCGTTCATGAACGAGGTGGCCAACGTGTGCGAACTCTACGGCGCCAACGTGGACCAGGTGCGCCGGGCGATCGCCTCCGATTCCCGCATCGGGCCGTCGTTCCTGTTCCCCGGCGTCGGCTACGGCGGCAGCTGCTTCCCGAAGGACGTCAAGGCGATCTTGAAGTTCGCCGGCGACAAGGGCTACGAGTTCCGCATCCTGCAGGCCGTCGAAGACGTCAACGTCCGACAGAAGCAGAAGATGGTGGGGCTCCTGCGCGACCAGCTCGGCACGCTCGAGGGCAAGACGGTGGCCATGTGGGGCCTGGCCTTCAAGCCGCGCACCGACGACATGCGCGAGGCACCGGCACGCACGATCATCGAAGGGCTGCTGGCCGGCGGGGCCACGGTGCAGGCCTTCGACCCGGAGGCTGCCGAGTCGGCACGTCGTATCTTCGGCGACCGTATCACCTATGCGGCCAAGAGCTACGAGGCGCTAGTCGGCGCGGACGCCCTGGCGCTCGTCACCGAGTGGAACGAGTTCCGCGAGCCCGACTTCGAGCGCATGAAGAAGCTCATGCGCCAGCCGCTCATCGTGGACGGCCGCAACATCTACAATCCCGAAGCGGTGCGCGGTCACGGCTTCTCGTACGTCTCGATCGGACGCTAGGCGATGGCCATTCTCGTCACGGGGGGGGCCGGCTACATCGGCAGCCACACCGTGAAGGCCCTCATCGAGGCCGGGCGCGACGTCGTGGTGTACGACGATTTCTCTGCCGGCCATCGGGGCGCCTGCGACGCGCTGCGTGCGATCGCGCGACCCGGCCAACTGTACGTCGTCGCCGGCGACATCCGGGATGCGGAGGCGGTCGAACTGGCGTGCCTCGACCACGGCGTGGACGCGGTCATGCACTTTGCCGCGTGGCTGTCGGTGGGAGAGTCGGTCCGTGAGCCCGCCGCCTACTACCGCAACAACGTGGCAGGGACGCTCGGGATGCTCGACGGGCTGCGCCGCGCCGGGGTCACCCGTCTGGTGTTCTCGTCGACGTGTGCCACCTTCGGCGAACCCGCGCGGGTGCCCATCGACGAGACGTTACCGCAGCACCCGATCAACGCGTACGGCGAGACGAAGCTGGCCATCGAGCGCGCGCTGCCGCACTACGAGACGGCCTATGGCCTGCGGTCCATGGTGCTGCGCTACTTCAACGCAGCCGGCGCCGATCCCGACGGGCTGCTCGGCGAGGATCACGACCCCGAGATTCACCTGATTCCGCGTGCCATCTTCGCGGCGCGCGGCGGAGAGCCGCTTCAGGTCTTCGGTGAGGACTACCCGACGCCCGACGGCACGTGCCTGCGCGACTACATCCACGTCGCCGACCTCGCCAGCGCGCACCTGCTGGCGCTCGACGCACTCGAGGGCGGCGCGCCGTCGAACGCGTTCAACGTCGGGACGGGCACGCCCCATTCGGTGCGCGAGGTGCTCGACGCCGTGGGTCGCGTGGCCGGGCGCCCGGTGCCGGCGACCGTCGTGGCCAGGCGGGAAGGCGATCCGTCGGCGCTCTATGCCGCCAACGACCGCGTGCGGACGACGCTCGGCTGGCAGCCCCGCCACGCCGCGCTCGATGAGATCGTCGGCAGCGCCTGGCGCTGGTTCGAGGCGCACCCCGAAGGTTACGGGGACTGAGGACCGATACTAGACACGAGTGGCTCTGTTCCTCCGGCTCTTCCGCTACGCCGCACCCTACCGCCTGCGCCTCGTCGGGGCGGTGGTGGCGATGCTGTTCTACGCCGCCGCGTCCGCCGGCGTCGTCTATCTCATCAAGCCCATCCTCGACAACGCGCTCGTCGACCCGTCGATGCTCGCGCCTGTCGCCAGTGCCATCGTCGTCGTGTACCTCGTCAAGGGCCTCGGGGCGTACGTGTCGTCGTACCTGATGACCGACGTCGGCCAGCTGGTGGTGCGCGACCTGCGGGTGCAGTTGTTCAGCCACATCCTGGGGCAATCGGCGGCGTTCTTCTCGCGGCGGTCCACCGGGCAGTTGATGTCGCGGGTGAACAACGACGTCAACCACGTGCAGCAGGCCGTCTCGCAGACGCTCGGCGACCTGTTGCGCGAGAGCCTGGCGCTCCTCGGCTACGTGGGGCTGCTGTTCTACTACGACACGCGGCTGGCGCTGGTGTCGCTCACCGGTCTGCCCGTGCTGGTGTATCCGCTCGTGCGGCTCGGACAGCGCGTGCGGCGCACCACCCGCCGATCGCAGGAACACGTCGAGGTGCTCAACCACTTCACCGGCGAGGCGTTTTCGGGACACCGCATCGTGAAGGCCTTCGGCGCGGAAGGGCGCGAGACCTCGCGGTTTGCCGAGGCGGCCCAGCACGTCTACCGCACGAACATGAAGATCACCAGCGCCGTCTCGGTGCTGCCGCCCCTCATGGAGTGGCTGGGCGGCATCGCCGTCGCGGGCATCCTCTGGTACGGGTCGTCGCAAATCGCCCAGGGGCGACTGAGCATGGGCGAGTTCCTGTCGTTCGTGGCGGCACTCTTCTTCATGTACGACCCCATCAAGAAGCTCAGTCGGGTCAACGCCACGCTCCAGCAGGCCTTTGCCGCCGGCGACCGCATCTTCGAGATGCTCGACACGCATACCGAGGTGCAGGACCGTCCGGGGGCCACCCCGCTGCCGCCCCTGCGCCAGCAACTCGAGTTCCGCGACGTGTCGTTTGCGTACGGCGACCGCGACCGCCGCCAGGTCCTCGACCACGTGTCGTTCACGGTCAAGGCCGGCGAGGTCGTGGCGATCGTCGGGCTCAGCGGTGCCGGCAAGTCGACGCTCGTCAACCTGATCCCCCGGTTCTACGACGTCACGGGCGGCAGCATCCACATCGACGGGCACGACATCCGCGACGTCACGCTGCGATCGCTGCGTGCCCAGATCGGGCTGGTCACGCAGGACACGCTGCTGTTTGACGAGACCATCGCCCACAACATCGCGTACGGACGGCCTGACGCGTCCGCTGAGGACATCGAGCGGGCGGCGCGGGCCGCACACGCGCACGAGTTCATCCGCATGCTGCCCGAAGGCTACGCGACCCGCATCGGCGAGAAGGGCAGCCGCCTGAGCGGGGGGCAGCGCCAGCGGCTGGCCATTGCCCGGGCACTCTTGAAGGACCCGCCGATCTTGATCCTCGACGAGGCGACCTCGTCGCTCGACGCCGAGTCGGAGCGCCTCGTGCAGGACGCCCTTGCCACGCTGATGCGCAACCGCACGTCGTTTGTCATCGCGCACCGTCTGTCCACCGTCCGCAGCGCCGACCGGATCGTCGTCGTGGAGCGTGGGACGATTGTCGAAAGTGGACGGCACGAGGAGCTGCTTGCGCGTCCCGACGGGGTGTACAGCCGCCTCTACGCCCTTCAGGTGTTTGGCGGCGAGGCGTCGCCTCCGGTCGCGCCGGCCCCCGACGGCTCGCGCGCGCCGATGCAACTGGTGCGGGATCGATGATCAGGTCGATGACAGGGTTCGCCGCGGTGACCCACGAAGCGGGCCCGCTGACCGTGAGCGTGACGCTCCGCAGCGTGAACCATCGGCACTTCGACCTCCAGTGTCGGGTGCCGGCCTCGCTGCAGGCCTCGGAGTCGGCCCTGCGGGCGCGCATCCAGCAGACGGTCGCGCGTGGGCGGGTGGAGTGCGCCATCACGTGCCAGGCCCGGCAGGCGCCGACCCCCGTCGTGGAGATGAACGAGGCGCTGCTCCTTGCGCTCGATGCCGCGCTGGCCGACGTCAGGGCGCGCGGTCTGGTCGCAGGCACCCTGACGCCAGGCGACCTGTTGCGTCTGCCCAACGTGCTGACGATTCGCGAGGCCGTGGATGCCGGCGACGCGGCGGCCCTGGCCGCCGCCACCGCGCACGCGCTCGACGCGGCGGTCGAGGATCTCGACGCCATGCGGCGCCGCGAAGGGGCGTATCTTGCCGACGAGTTGCAGACGCGGCTGCAGGCCCTCGCCACGCTGGTGGACGGCCTCGATGCCGCCGCGGCTGACGGCGCGGCGACGCTCGAGCGCCGCCTCCACGAGCGGCTCGACGCGCTGCGGCTCGAGCCTCAGCTCGACCCTGCGCTGCTCGCCCAGGAGGTGGTGAAGTTCGTTGCGCGCTCCGACGTCCGCGAAGAGCTGGTGCGACTGCGGGCCCACCAGGGCCACTGGCAGCATCTGGTCGAGGCCGACGAACCGGTCGGGCGCAAGCTCGACTTCCTGCTGCAGGAAATGCACCGCGAGGTGAATACAATAGGCGCCAAAGCCGAGGGGCCCCGGGTCTCCGAGCTGATTGTCTCTGCGAAAGCCGAGCTGGAGAAGATGCGCGAGCAGGTCCAGAATGTCGAGTAATCCGGCAGCCGACGCTGGCGGTCGTCTCTACGTGGTGTCGGCGCCCTCGGGCACGGGGAAGACGACGGTGGTCGAGCGTCTCGTGCAGGTGGTGCCCGGCCTGGTGATGTCGCGCAGCTACACGTCGCGTGGGGCGCGTCCGGGCGAACGGGACGGGATAGACTATAATTTCGTGTCGCGCGCCCGGTTCGAGGCCATGATCGCCGCCGGCGAGTTCATCGAACACGCCGACGTGTTCGGCAACTATTACGGCACACGCCGGGCCGACACCGAGCAACTGGTCTCGTCGGGCAAGGACGTCGTGCTGGTGATCGACGTTCAGGGAGCGGCGCAGGTGCGGTCGATGGCCCTGCCGCTGGTCACGATCTTCGTGTTGCCTCCGTCGTTCGACGTGCTCGACCAGCGGTTGCGGGGGCGCGGGAAGGACCCGGATGCCGCCATTCGGCGCCGGCTCGAGACGGCCCGGTTCGAGGTGGCCTCGTATCGTGACTACGACTACGTCGTGGTGAACGACGACCTCGACGCCTGCGTGATGGCGATGCAGTGCATCGTGCAGGCCGAGCGGGTGAAGCGCCCACGGATGGAAGCGGTCGCCGAAGCCATCCTCGAGACCTTTGGTCGCGCGCCCGTCGCGCGTCCGTGACGGCCGGCCGCCGCCGCCCGGCGACCCAGTTCCAGGAAGAAGAGCAGACATGTCAACCAACGTCGTGGACCGCAGTCAACTCACCAACGCCTTCGAGTTCGTCGCCGTGGCCTCGGCTCGCGCCAAGCAGCTGCTGCAGGGCTGCCTGCCGAAGGTCGACCCGAGCGTGAAGCCGGCACGGACCGCCCAGCGCGAGGTGGCTGCCGGCCTCGTGCAGCGGACGCCCGAAGAAATCATCATCGACGTCCAGTAAGGCGGGGCTGACGCGTGGCGCTCGTCGCACTTGGCGTGACCGGGGGCATCAGCGCCTACAAGGCCGTCGAGGTCACGCGCCTCCTCCAGAAGGCCGGCCACGAGGTCGCCGTCACCATGACGCGATCCGCGCGCCGGTTCGTGGCGCCGCTCACCTTCGAGGCGATCACGCAGCGGCGCGTCATCACCAGCCAGTGGGCGCCAGGGGCCAACGCCGACATCGAGCACATCGCCCTGGCCAGCGACGCGGCACTCGTGCTCGTCGCCCCCGCGACCGCACACACCATCGCCCGCGCCGCGCACGGGATGGCCGACGACTTCCTCACGTCGCTGCTGCTTGCCACCCGGGCGCCCGTCATGATGGCGCCGGCGATGAACACCCACATGTACGACCACCCCGCCACCCAGGCCAACCTGGACACCCTGCGGAGCCGCGGCGTGCACCTCGTCGAGCCTGGCGAAGGCTTCCTGGCGTGCGGATGGGTGGGGAAGGGCAGGCTGGCCGAGCCGGAGGTCATCGTGGAGGCCGCCCGTGCGCTGCTCGAGGGCGTGGGGCCCACCGGCGCCGCGCAGCGACGTCCGCTCGATGGCCGCCACGTCGTCGTCAGTGCCGGACCCACGTACGAAGACATCGACCCGGTCCGCTACATCGGCAACAGGTCGAGCGGCCGCATGGGCCTGGCCGTGGCCCGCCGAGCGCGCCGACTCGGCGCCCGGGTCACCCTGGTGCTCGGTCCCTCGACGCTCGACGTCCCGCCCGATCTGGACGTGGTGCGCGTGCGCTCGGCCCGCGAGATGCACACCGCGATGCTGACCCACAGCGAGAGCGCCGATGTCGTCGTGATGGCGGCGGCCGTGGCCGACTACACGCCGGCGGCGGGGCGTGCACACGACAAGCTGAAGAAGGACGCTGCCGTCCTGACGCTGGCCCTCGAACGGACCCCGGACATCCTGGCCGACCTGGGACGACGGCGCGGCGCGGGGCGTCGGCCTGTGCTGGTCGGCTTTGCCGCCGAGACCACGGACGTCGAAGCCCACGCCGTGCAGAAGCTCGAGGCCAAACACGTGGACCTCATCGTGGCCAACGACGTCTCGCGCACCGACGCAGGCTTCGAAGTCGACTCGAACCAGGCGACGTTTGTCACGGCCGACGGACGCGTTCGGCATCCGCTCGAACACAAGGACGCACTCGCCGCCCGTATCGTCGAGTGGGTGGTGGAGCACCTCGATGGCTGACACGGCCGACGGCCGGGAGCAGCTGCGCCGGCACTTCGACTGGCTCGAGGAACTGGGCGTCACTGGCGTCTCGCGCGACGCGGCCTGGTGGTCCACGAGTGCGACCTCCGAGCGCCGTGCGGGGCCCGACGCGGACACGCCGCAGGACGACGACCCGCTCGTGGTGCCGCCGCCTGTGGCTGGCGCGACCAGCAGCGAGACGCTCGAGGCTTTGCGCGACGAGATCGGTCCGCTGTGCACGCGCTGCAAGCTCGCAGGACTCGGGCGCCGGCAGGTGGTGTTCGGCGTGGGCAATCCGTCGGCCGACCTGATGTTCGTGGGCGAGGCCCCCGGAGCCGATGAAGACGCACAGGGCGAGCCGTTTGTCGGCCGCGCGGGCCAACTGCTCACGAAGATGATCGAGGCGATGGGGCAGAGCCGCGAGACGGTCTACATCGCCAACGTGATCAAGTGCCGCCCGCCCGGCAACCGCAATCCCGAGCCCGACGAAGTGGCGGCGTGCGAGCCCTTCCTGTTCCGCCAGATCGACATCGTGCAGCCGAAGGTCATCGTGGCGCTCGGCAAGTTCGCCGCGCAGACCTTGCTGCGCACCGACACGCCCATCACGCGGCTGCGCGGGCAGGTGCACGAGTTGCGTGGCGTGCATCTCGTCCCCACCTTCCACCCGGCCTATCTGCTGCGAAGCCCCGACAAGAAGCGCGACGCCTGGGACGACCTCAAGAAGGTCATGGCGCTGCTCCGCGAGGGCCCCTAGTGCCGCTCGTCCGGGTGGCGGTGCCCGTCCCCGGCCTTGGCGTGCTCACCTACAGGCTGCCCGACGGCCTCACCGCCGACGCGGGCGCGCGCGTGATCGTCCCTGTCGGCCCGCGCAAGGTCACGGGCATCGTCACAAACAGCGGCGTCGACGAGCGGGACGCCGAGGGCGTCCGCCTGCGCGACGTCCACGAGGTGCTCGACGATGAGCCGTTCCTGCCGGCCGATGTCGTCCGCCTGGCGCTGTGGATTGCCGAGTACTATCTGGCCGGTCCCGGCGAGGCCCTGGCCACGGCCCTGCCGCCCCAGGGTTGGCTGCGCAGCGACGTCAACCTCGAGTGGGTCGGGCCCGCGGCAGGTGAGGCCTCAGTTGGCGGCGACGAGGGGCCGGTGGCGCAGCTGATCGAGACGCAGGGCGCCGTCTTACGGTCGCAGATCGAGAGGCTGCTGCGAGCACAGCGAGGCGCCAGTGCCGCCGCGCCTCGGCCCGGCGACGTCACCAGAGACATCCGCCGGCTCGAGCGGAAAGGCCTGGTGACGGCCCATCCCGTCGTCACCGGCAAGGCCGACGCGGCACGGCGGCGACGGTGGGTCAGGCTGACGGCTGCGGCCGGCGCGGCCGAAGTCGGCCGCTTGGGCAAGCGGCAGGCGGAAGCGTGCGCCCTGTTGCGGGAGTCGCCCGACGGCATCGATTCGGCTGACCTCCGGCGCCGCGGCATCGGCAGCGATGTGGTCCGGCGCCTCGTCGGGCTCGGCCTCGCGCATGTCGAGTGGCGTGGGGTGGAGCGCGATCCGTTCACCAGCGGCGTGATGGGCGAGACGAGCGCCGGCCCGGCGGAGCACGCGGATCCCGAGGCCCTGTTCCTCGATGTCACCGCCGAGCAGCGCGAGGTGCTCGACGTGCTGCTGCCGCATCTCGGCACCACGCGCTTCCAGGCCGCGCTGCTCCAGGGCGTGACCGGCAGCGGCAAGACGCAGGTGTATCTGCGGCTGGCGCGGGCGTGTCTCGACGCGGGCCGCACGGTGCTGCTCCTCGTGCCGGAGATTGCCCTGACGCCAGCCGTTGCGCGCCTGTTCCGCCAGGCGTTCGGCAGCCGCGTCGCCATTCAGCACAGCGGGCTCTCCGACGGCGAGCGGTACGACCAGTGGCACCGCATCCGTCGCGGCGAGGTGGACGTGGTCGTCGGCACGCGCTCGGCGGTCTTCGCGCCGTTGCCGCGTCTCGGCCTGGTCATCGTGGACGAGGAGCACGACACGGCGTACAAGCAGGAGGAGAGCCCTCGTTACAACGGTCGTGACGCCGCTCTGGTGCGTGCGCGCGACGCCGGGGCGCTGGTCGTGCTGGGGTCGGCCACGCCGTCGCTCGAGAGCTACAGGAACGCGTCAACTGATCGTTACCTGTTGCTGCGGATGACGCGGCGGGTGCTCGACCGACCGCTCGCGGCGGTCCGGGTAGTGGACATGCGCGAGCAGTACGCCACGCTCGGGCCAGACGCCGTGCTGAGCACCCCCCTCGTCGAGTCGATGGCCGCCTGCCTCGAGCGAGGCGAGCAGGCGATGGTGCTGCTCAACCGACGCGGGTATGCGCCGTCGCTCTTCTGTCGCGCCTGCGGCGACACCGTCGAGTGTCCCAACTGCAGCGTCACGCTCACGGTACACCGCTCGGCCAGGGAAGTGCGGTGCCACTACTGCAACTTCGCCCGGCCACTGCCTCGCCAGTGCGCCACCTGCCAGGGCGACGTGCTCGAGTTCACCGGGATAGGCACCGAACGGGTGGAGCAGGAAGTGGCCGCCCGGTTTCCCGGGGCACGCCTGGCCCGCGTGGACCGCGACACCATGACGCGACGGGGCGCCATCGCCCGCGTGCTCGAGCGCTTTGCGCGGCGCGAGATCGACGTGCTCGTCGGCACGCAGATGATTGCCAAGGGGCACGACTTCCCGCAGGTCACCCTCGTCGGCGTCATCTCGGCGGACATCGGCCTGGGCGTCGCCGACTTCCGCGCAGCTGAACGGACGTTCCAACTGCTGACGCAGGTGGCCGGGCGCGCCGGGCGTGGCACCTCCGGCGGCGAGGCCTTGATCCAGACGCTCCATCCCGATCACTACGCGATCGTGCTGGCGGGCCGGCAGGACTACGCAGCCTTCACCACGCACGAACTCGAGTTCAGGGAGCGGATGCGCTATCCGCCCTTCGTGTCGATGATCAACGTGATCGTGCGCCATGCCGCATTGGCCACCGCGCTGCGTGACGCGGAACGCGTGGCCACCCAGCTGCGGGCGCGCGGAGGCTTTGCCGTGCTGGGCCCAGCACCTGCGCCCCTCGGCCGGCTTCGGGGCGAGTCACGTGTGCAGGTGTTCCTGAAGGGCCGCGATCGTGCGGCGATGCGCCAGGCCGTCCGGGCCGCGCTGCAGGCGAGCCCGGAGATCGCACGCCGCGCCACGGTGGACGTGGACCCGCTGACGATGTTGTGAGCGCTGACGGTTGGATGCATCTACCATGCGCCGAGCCCGAGCGCGGCGCTATCGTCCGCCGACGAAGTCGATCGGGCTGATCGGCACCGGTGTGAAGCTCAACGCGAACATCACCACGGCGAACACGCCCAGCCAGATGCGGTCGCGGCCGATCGGCCGGTGTTCGTCGTCAACGACCGGATGGTCGAGCCCGAACATGAAGGTCATCACGGTGAGGAGCAGCGTCCACACCAGCCAACTGCTCGACACGGCAAGCCCCAGCGTGATGAGTACGCCGAGGGTGGCCAGTGTGACGTACCTCGACCAGCGCCCGACCAGGGCGTGCACGATGTGGCCGCCGTCGAGCTGTCCGGCGGGGAACAGGTTGAAGGCCGTGGCCAGCAGTCCGAACCACGCGGCAAATCCCGCGGGATGCATCACGAAATCGTGGCCCTGGGGAATCGTGCCGTGGAACAGCCGCTGCAGCCACGTCAGCAGCAGCGGATCTCCGAGATACAGCCCACCCGCAAGGGTGAAGTTGGGCGGCAACCGCACCACGTACGACTGACTGACACCAAGAACGGCCACCGGGACGAGCACGACGAATCCCGCGATCGGACCGGCGATCCCGACGTCGAAGAGCGACCGTTTCGTCCGCGGCAGACCCATCCGGATGACGGCGCCGAAGGTGCCGACCAACGTCGGGACGGGCAGGAAATAGGGCAAGCTCGCTGGAATCCGGTAATATCGGCAGGCGAAGTAGTGCCCCATCTCGTGGCTGCCGAGAATGAGCAGGGCCGGGACGCTGAACCACAGGCCGCCCGCGAGCAGCGAGAACAGCGTCGTGCCGGCCGGCAGGGGTCGCGTCCCAATCGCGGTGATGTAGTTGGCGTAGAAATTTGCGCCGGCGTAGGTCGTCGTCAGGAACGTCAGCGCCAGCAGCAGGAGATGCACCCACGGCCGGCTCCCCGGGCGGTCGGGTTCGGGGGACGGCTGGGTCGTATAGGCGCCGTGCCTCTCGTCCCAGGACGCTGGGACGATCTCGGGGACCCTCGGGCCGTCGGGAGACAACGGTGTGGACACCGGCGGTCGCTCGTCAGCCGCCAATGTTCTGAAGGTCCTTGCCGGGCTTGAAACGGATGGTGCGCCCTGGCGGGATGCGAACCTCCTTGCCCGTCCGGGGATTGCGGCCGATGCCACGCTTCCGGGGCTTCACCTGAAACACCCCGAAGCCGCGCAGTTCGATGCGTTCGCCCCGCTTCATGGCCTCACGCATCGCGTCGAAAACGGCCTCGACGGCGACCTCGGCTTTCACCTTCGTGATGGCCGCCACGGCGGCGACGTCGTTGATGATATCGACCTTGATCATCGCGTTCCGCTAACTAGCATAATTAGAAGCACTTAGGGCTGTCAATTCCAGTCGATCGAAATCTCGCATGAGCAGCGCGTCCCGCAGGTCCCTGCCGTCCGTCGTCCTCGTCGGGCGTCCCAACGTCGGCAAGTCGACCCTGTTCAACCGGATTGCCCGCACCCGTCGGGCCATCGTCAACGCCATGCCGGGGACGACGAGAGACGTCCTCGGCCAGGACGTCGTGTGGGGCGAGGCCGCACTGCGGCTCATCGACACGGGTGGTTTGTTCGGCCACACCGAAGATCCGCTGCATGCGATGGTCGTCGAGCACGGCCGTCGGGCCATCGACCTCGCCGACCTCATCCTGTTCGTGGTGGACGGCCGGGACGGCCTCGTGTCGGGTGACGAGGACATCGCGGCCGTGATTCGCGCGTCGGGTGCGCCGGTCTACCTCGTCGTAAACAAGACCGACGACAAGCGGGCGCGCGACCGGCTGTACGAGTTCTTCACGCTCGGCTTCGACCACGTGTTCGAGGTCGCGGCTGAACACGGCACGGGCACGCACGACCTGATGGACGCGGTCGTCGAGCGCCTGGCGGCAGGGGGACTGGGGCGCACCGCCGCCGCAGAGGTGCCCGACGAGGTCGCCGTCGCCATCGTCGGCCGTCCGAACGTGGGGAAGTCGTCGCTCGTCAATCGCCTGCTGCGGGAAGAGCGCGTGATGGTGAGCGACCTGCCGGGCACCACGCGGGATGCCATCGACACGGTCCTGACGTGGCACAAGCGCACCTTCCGCATCGTCGATACGGCGGGCATCCGGCGGCCCGGCCGGGTTGCGGGGGGCCACCAGGTCGAGATGATCAGCGTGCTCACCGCACGACGCGCCATGGAGCGGGCCGACGTGGCGGTGCTGGTCATCGACGCGGTGGAGGGGGCCACCGACCAGGACGCCGCCATCGCCGGTGAAGCGGAACGGCTCGGCTGCGGGGTCATCATCGTCGCCAACAAGTGGGACCTGAAGAAGCAGGAGGGCGCCGACTACTACAAGACGTTCGACGCCGAGCAGCGCTTCCGCATGAAGTTCCTCGACTACGCGCCACTGCTGCACCTGTCGGCGCTCACTGGCGAACGTGCGCCGAAGCTGCTCGAGGCCATCGACCGCATCGCCGCCGCGCGAAAGCGCCGCGTGACGACGGGTGAGCTCAACCGCTTCATCGAACGCATCACGCGCGAGCACCCGCCGGCCAGCCCCGGGCAGAAGCGCGTGCGCATCATGTACGCCGTACAGACGGGTGTCGCACCGCCGCAGTTCGTCTTCTTCACCAACGTCGCGCAGGCTTTCCACTTCTCGTACGAGCGGTTCCTGGTCAACAGCCTCCGCGAGACCTTCGGTTTCGAAGGCACGCCGATCCGCATCACCGTCCGCAAGCGCACCGGCCGAGACGATGCGGACAAGGCGCCGAAGAGCGACGCGGCGGGGAAGGGGCGCGCGGCTGGTACGGCCCGTCCGCGAGCCCGCAAAGTCACGTCGCCACGGACGCGGCGTTCCGAGGGGCGACCGCCACGCAAGGGTGACGCCGACTGACGCTTGTTATACTCACGGGCGTATGGCCGATGCGCCTCGCGTCGTGATCCCCGACAAGCCGGCGTTCAAGGCGGCCGAGGTGTGCGATCTCGTCGGCATCCAGCCGTACGTGTTGCGCTCGTGGGAGTCGGAGTTCCCGGACCTCGGGGTGTCCAGGATGCCGGGGGGGCCGCGGGTCTACCGGCGCGCCGACGTCGAGCGCGTGGTGCGCATTCGCGATCTCGTCTTCAGCGAGGGGCTGACGCTGTCCGGCGTCCGCCGGCAGTTCGAGTCGGAAGCGCCGCGCGCAGACGAGGACGGCGACTTGCTGCCTTTCGACGAGTCGGCGCCTGCCGCGCAGTTCAACGACGCGACACGCGCGCAGGTGCTCAAACTCAAGCAGGAACTGCGTTCGCTGCTCGACTTGCTCGACGACCGCCAGGCGTCGCCCCTGCACCTCTCGGCCGGCCCGTCTCGCGGACGCACGAGCCGCAGGTCGTAGCGGGCTGTTCCGCCGGGGCGCTACCGCCCCCGACGTCCTCTGCGCCCGGGAGTCGGCTGCGTGGGCTGCATCTCGCCGTCCAGGGTCGCGCCATGTACCAGGAAGTCGCGGTGCACGCGGGTGAGCCTGCCTGCCGCGTCGGTCACCACCGCCTCCACCTTGTAGTTGCCAGCGGGCAGTTTGTCCCACTTGAAGGTGTAGATGCGCGGCGACGAGGCGCCCATCAGTTCGCGCTCGGTGCTCGCGTAGAAGGTGGGGGCATCGATCATCACCGCGAGCAGGCGGTTGTTGCTGTCGGGCGTGACCTTGATGGTGGCGCGCAGATCGTGGCCCTGCATGAGCGCCGTCGGCTTGAGGTCGATGGTGACCTGGGCCTGGCCGCCTTTCCTCCGTGCGCCTTCCTCGTGGTCGTGGCCAGCCTCGACCGGCGACGCCGACGGTGGGCTCTGCGGGGGGACTTGGTCGGCACGCGTCGAAGAGGGGCTCGTGGCGGTCAGCAGGACGACGAGCGCGGTCAGCAGACGTGCAAGGAGGGTGAATCGATCGGCGGGACGTGACAGGTAACGCATGGCGGCGCCGTGTCGTGGCGGACGCCTGATGCAGACGCCGGAACACATTCCTCGGCACGCGCGCGGCACGACTGCGCACGTCTCGGTCGAGAGGCCGGTGGCCAGCCCGACGGTCGTCCACACCAGGGAGAAGGCGCTATTGTGCACCCGAACGCGCAGGCGGTCCAGCGTCGAGTGCGGGGGCTGCAGCGTGTGCCAAGTCGGGCCGTGCAAGGTTCGGTAGCCCGGCGCGCCATCTTGCGCTACAATCCGCATTCGCGCCGCACGGCGCAGGTCGGGACGTAGCGCAGCCTGGTAGCGCACCTGAATGGGGTTCAGGGGGTCGCGAGTTCGAATCTCGCCGTCCCGACCAATCTTCCGCCTCACGCCAATCCTTCACCACACAAGCCGGACGTCGGTCGGCCGTCGGGTCCTGCGGCGAACGAGTTCCTGCGCGTCTCCCACACTTCGGGTTTACCACCCGGCCGTATGACACGCATCCGGGTACACGCGCCGGTCCGCAGTCGGTACGATCGGGACGTTCGCGTCTGACGAGATCATGCCCGCCCACCTGTCTGTCTGTTCGTGTTGTCGGGGGTGTATCCGCACCTGTCGGCCGGGGTCCGGCCTGAAGGGAACGCAGACGCGCTGAGGACACGCACACGGACCGCTCGTGTGGCGACATCAGGCCCGCTTCCCTCGACGGACGCGGGCCTTTTTCGTAGGTGGCGGACCAGACGTCGCGCCACCAGGAGGCCAGATGCCCCTCTTCTTGATAGAAGTGCCCCTGCCCGATGCCAGGCGGGAAGCCGCCACCTCGCTGTTCGACTCGCTGGCCGACGTGGCCGCACGTGCCGGCGGTGAACTGGTGGAGGTGCAGGTGGGCACCGACGCCGGACGCGTCTACGCCATCGTCGAACACGGCGACCGGGAGGCACTCGCCGCGGCGGTGCGCGAGGCCGCGCTGCCAGCCGACGACATCGCGCAGGTGCGCCTCGTGGGCGCCGACCTCGAGGCGCTCAAGGCGTCGAAGGCGGGCGCGCAGTATCTCGTGGAATGGGACATCCCGGCCGGCGTGAGCATGGAACAGTACCTCACACGGAAGCGTGAGAAATCGCCGCTCTACGCCAATGTGCCCGAGACGCGCTTCCTCCGCACCTATGTGCGCGAAGACATGGTCAAGTGCCTGTGCTTCTACGATGCGCCGGACGAAGAGGCCGTCCGACGCGCGCGTGACGTGGTCTCGACGCCCGTGGATCGACTGACCCGCCTGGGATGACCATGACCCACACCGCCTGCACGACACCGCGACTGCTGGCCGACGAGGCGCTGCACGAGGTCATCCGGACCTACGTGGGCAGCCGAGCCGCAGACGTCGATGCGTGCAGGTGCACCTTGCGGCAGGGCATCGCGCACCTGGCGCCCCACGGCGTGGTGGACCTCGGGGTCTTCGGCCGGGACACGCCTGCCGACTTCGAGCGGATGTGCGAGGTCGTGGCGACGGTGGCCCTGGACGACATGAGCCAGGCCTTTGCCCTCTGGGCGCATCGCATGGCCATCGAGTACGTACACCAGGCCGACGCCGGTGCCGAAGGGCGTCGGGATCTGCTCGCGCAACTTGCGGATGCTTCGGTGCTCGGATCGACGTCGTTTGCCTCGGCGACGGCCAACGCGCTGGCGGGCACGCCGCTGCCGCTCACGTTCCGGCGCGCC
>JAEZDP010000088.1 GCA_023418055.1 Acidobacteriota bacterium | reverse complement strand
CGGCGGCCATCTTCGGGCTGCTTGGCGCGCTCGTGTACTACGGCCGTCGCGGAGGGAGCAGTGCCATCCGATCACAAGCCATCGGCTACGCCATCATGCTCGGGTTCTTCGGCCTGGTGATGCCGGGAATCGACAACTACGCGCACGCCGGCGGGTTCGCCGGCGGGTATCTTGCTGGCAAGTGGATGGACCCGCTGGTGGCCGAACGTGGCGACCACCTGATCGTCGCCCTGGCCTGCCTCGCAGCGTCAGGGCTCGCGGTCGCTGCCTCGGTGGTGCTCGGCCTGCCGCTGCTGCGCTGAGGCCACGAGCGTCGCCGCGTCGCCAACGGTGGCCAGCCAGATGCCGTTGGCCGGGTCGTTGACGTACGCCAGGAGCGCATCCAGCATGGCGACGCGTGTGGTCTGGCGTCCGGCATCGCCAATCTCGTGGCCGGCCAGCACGAGCCAGGCGCCGCGTGTGCGCGCCTCGTCGAGCAGCGGGCGGATGTCCTCGAAGTCGCGTCCGTCCATCTCGACCCCGTAGGTCTGGGCCAGGTCCACGAACGCCGGGTCGTTGGCCGCCTCGTCCATCCAGCCGCGCCCGGCCAGGAACAACTCGGCGACGACGGGCACGTAGCTCTGGGTCTCGCGCCCACGGCCGACGAACGTCTGTCCGCAGGGATACGCGAAGGTGCGCGGCGTCACGCCGAGCTGGGCCGCGATCTCCGAGTTGGCCTGCTGCAGGTCGTGGCGCATGCGCGTCAGCGTGAAGTGCTCGAGCGCCTTCTCGCGGGCGAACGGGAAGTTCCCGCTGCATGCATGCGTCAGCGAATGGTTGCCGATTTCGTGGCCGTCTGCCACCGCACGCTTCCAGCCCTCGACCTGACGTGCGACCGCCCCGGGCACGACGAAGAACGTCGCCCGCGCCCGATGCTTCGCCAGCAGCGGAAGGCCTCTGGACACCTGGCTGTCGCGACCATCGTCGAAGCTCAGGCTGAGCGCCATGCGGGCGCCATACGGCCAGGTGACGCCGCCGGCCGGACGCGGCTGTTCCTGCGCCGCCGGCGCCGACAAGAGCCCAAACGCCGCCACCACGGCCAGCCACGCGTGGCGGCCCGTTCCGTACTGGTTTCGAGCAGGCATGGCTCATCCTGCCACAGCGGACGCCGGAGGCCCATCGCTTTCCCCTAGACTGGACGCATGTCCTGGACGCAACTGCTCAGTGAGACGGTGAAGGAGTGGATCGACGACAGCGCGATGCAGCACTCGGCGGCGCTGGCGTTCTACACGATGTTCTCGCTGGCCCCGCTGCTGGTGATTGCCGTGTCGATGGCCGGCTTCATCTTCGGTGACGATGCGGCGCGCGGCGAAGTGCAGGGCCGCATGGCGCACTACATCGGCCAGGCGGGGGCAGAGACCGTGCAGCAGATTCTGCGCAACGCGGAACGTCCGGCCCTCGGCACCTTCGCCGGCATCGCCGGACTGGTCGTGCTGCTGGTGGGGGCCTCCGGCGTGTTCGCTCAACTCAAGACGTCGATGGACGTGATGTTCGACGTGCCGCCCGACCCCGACGCGACCTGGATGTCGATGGTCGTGGACCGGTTCTTCTCGTTCACGATGGTGCTCGGCACCGGCTTCCTGCTCCTCGTGTCGCTCGTCGTCTCGGCGGTGCTGACGGCCGTCGTGACCTGGCTGGCCGACATCAGCGGTGCGGCCGCCGTCGTGGTGACGGTGGCCAACTTCCTCGTGGGCGCGGCGTTTGCCGCGCTGCTCTTTGCCGCCATCTTCCGGTACGTGCCGCACATACGCACCCCGTGGTCGGACGTCTGGCCGGGTGCAGTGCTCACGGCGCTGCTGTTCTCGCTCGGGCGCGTGGTGCTCGGGTGGTATCTCGGGGCAGGATCGGTCGGCTCGGCCTACGGGGCCGCCGGGTCGCTCGTCATCGTGCTCGCCTGGGTGTACTACTCGTCGCAGATCCTGTTTCTCGGCGCCGAGTTCACGCAGGTCTACGGATCGCGACGGCGAGGCAAGCCGCCCGGCGACTCGGCCGAGACCATCGTGAGGGAGCCCGAGCCTGAGACGAACCTGGAGCAGCCTGCGCCCCCGCAGCCCGCGAGCCCTTCGTGATTCGCGGCTATAGTCTGCGCATGCCGAACACGCGCGGGCGCAGCCGTCGCCGCTTCCTGGACACCCTTGCTGCCGCGCCAGTGGCCGCCGCCCTGGGATCGACCGTACGCGCCCGACAGGTCGAGCCCGCACAGGCACCGCCTGCCGACGGGCCTCCTGCGGCTGCCGGGGCACCGCCCGATCTGCCGCGCGCGCTCGACCCGACACACGCCGATCTCGGCAGCAACTTCCCTGTCGTCGATCGGTTGGCCGGCGAACGCCCCTACCCGTCGTCGTTCCTGAGCGGGCGTTTTGCCTCGCACGCCGAGTTCACGCGACACGGCCGTGCCTCCATCTTCGAGGCCTATCGGTATCAGCCACCGGCCGTCGATCCGGCCCCAGAACTCGTCGACCGCTACGAGGGCCCCGACTTCATCCGCGAGAAGGTCGTGTTCTCGACCACCCCACATTTCAGGGTGCCGGCGTACGTCCACATCCCGAAGGGCCTCACGGGGCGCGCACCTGCCATCGTGGACCTGCATTCCCACGGCGGGATGTTCCTGTTCGGCAAGGAAAAGGTCATCGACTTCGGGCGCAACCACCCGGCCATGACCACCTATCACGCCGGCAACTACGCAGGACGTCCCACCGCGACCGCGCTCGTGCGCCGCGGCTACGTGGTCATCACCATCGACGCCTTCATGTTCGGCGAACGGCGCGTGCTGATGGACGGCGATCTGGGGACCGGGTGGGAGCGGTCGTCCTACGATCTCGAGACGGTGCAACGGCTGAACCGCGTGTGCGCAGCCCGCGAGTCGACGCTGGCCAAGACCCTCACCGTGCTCGGGCCCAGCTGGCCCGGCCTCGTAGCGTGGGACGACATCCGCACCGTGGACTATCTGGCCTCCCGTCCGGAGGTGGATGCGTCACGCCTCGGGTGCGTCGGGGTGTCGTTCGGCGGGTGGCGATCGCTGTTCCTCTCGGCGCTCGACACGCGGATCAGCGCCGCGTGCGTGGTGGGCTTCATGTCCACCATCAGGTCGATGCTCAGGCGCCACGTGGACACCCACTCGTGGGTGCACTTCGTGCCAGGGCTGCACCGCGATCTCGACCTGCCAGACGTGGCGAGTCTGAACATGCCGCGGCCGCTGCTCGTGCAGCAGTGCCGTCGCGATGCGCTCTTTCCGCTGGAGGGGATGGAGGCTGCCGTCGACGTGATCGGCAGGAGCTACGCACGGGGAGACGTCGGCGAGCGGTTCACGCACCGCTTCTACGACGTGCCGCACGAGTTCAACGTGGAGATGCAGGAGGAGGCCTTCAGGTGGTTCGATGCCCACCTGAAGGCTTGAGGACGCTCCGAGCGTCAGAGGGTCTGCGCGCGCGTGGCCGCACGGTTGGCCGCACTGGATGCCTGGTCAGCCGCGCGCTCGACGGTGTCGGCGCCCTGCCTGACCGCACGCTTGGCCGACCTGGCCGCGTCGTCCACCGCGTTGTCGATGCTGCTGCCGGTGCTCGCGTGGCGCACTTCGTCGGCGGCGTCGTGATAGGCCGAGCGGCCACGGTCGATGAGATCGGAGGCGCTGTCGGCGACCCGGCGTGCGCGCTCGCGCACGACGTCGGCGCCGTGGGTGAACTGCTCGCCGAGGCGATGCGCGCCATCCGCTAGGTCACGCCGCATGGCGCGCCCGTCCCGCGGTGTCAGCAGCAGCGCGAGGCCCGCCCCGATGGCCGTGCCAGCCATGATGCCCATCATGAACGAGCTGCCTTGACGGTCGTGGTGATCAGCGTGATGCATGGTCTCTATCCTCGGGAAAAACGTCGGCGGGCATGGACACCCGGGACGTGGGGTGATCGTGACGGGCGACGCGGCCTGCGACGGCCGACATCGCGGCGCGCACGCCGCTGGCCACCGCCGTGGTCTCGCGCGTGACCGTATCGACCGCGTTCCGCATCTTGCGCACCTGGACAACGGCGGCGTCGAGCGAATCGGTGATGTGTTCGTCCACACGGGCGGCCTGCGACTCGGCACGTGCGCTGATGCGCGACACGTCGGCGAGGATGCGCTCCGCCTGCGCGCGCAACGGCGCCACGTGCTCGCGCTCGAGATCGCGCACTGACGCCTGCACCTGCGTGAGCGTGCGGCGCACGTAGAGGCCGGCCACGAGGATACCCAGCAGGAAAGCCAGTTGCACGCCGGCGATGATGCCGATCAGGATGTTCGTGATGAACAGGTCGTCTTGAGGCACGGCTGGATGAGTTGCAAGCTCCCTGCCAGCCGTGCTTCAGCTGCCGTGAGGCGAACGATTCGCGACAACTGGTGTGGTTTCAGCGTGTTACGCCCAAGTCGCGTGCACCGCCGCCCACCGCGCGCCCTCCGCCTCGGCGTCGACGATGGGTAGCCGGTGCGTCATTCTTACCTACCCGCCGGCCATGGCGCCGACGACCAGCAGCGGCTGTTCGCCCGAGAGCACCTCCGGGGGCAGGACGGTGGACGGAGGTTCGTGCGACAGATCCTGCTCGCAGGCGTAGTACCGCACGAACGGGCGCCGCTTGCGCGTCACGTGATCGCGGATGGTGCCTTCGAGGACCGGATAGCGCGCCTCGAGCGCGTCGAGCACCGCCCCGAGCGTCACGGGGCCGTCAACCGACACCTCCACCTCCCCATCGGTGCGTGAGAGCGTCCGCAGGTGGGCCGGCAGCACGACCCGGATCATGGCAGCGTCTGCACTTCCACCGACAGCACAGGGGGCAGGTCGCGCACCAGCGGCGCCCAGGTGTCGCCCGCGTCGGCAGAGCCGTACACCTGTCCGCCCGTCGTCCCGAAGTAGATGCCGCACTCGTCGAGCGTGTCCACGGCCATCGCGTCACGCAGCACGTTGACGTAGCAGTCCTGCTGTGGAAGGCCATTGGTCAACGCCTCCCACTCGTTTCCACCGGACCGGCTGCGATACACGCGGAGCTTGCCGTCGGGCGGATAGTGCTCCGAGTCGCTCTTGATCGGCACGACGTAGATGGTCTCGGGGTCGTGGGCGTGCACGTCGATGGGGAACCCGAAATCCGTCGGCAGGTTCCCGCTCACCTCGCGCCACGAGTCGCCGCCATCGTCGCTGCGCATGATGTCCCAGTGCTTCTGCATGAAGAGCGTCTGCGGACGGGAGGGGTGCATCGCGATGCGGTGGACGCAGTGACCCACCTCGGCGTCGGGATCGGGGATGCCTTCCGAGACGAGCCCGCGGTTGATGGGCGTCCAGCTCTCGCCGCCGTCGGTGGTGCGAAAGGCGCCAGCCGCGGAGATCGCGATGAACATCCGCATCGCGTCGGACGGATCGATGACGATGGTGTGCAGGCAGAGACCACCTGCGCCGGGCGCCCAGTGAGGCGCGGACGGGTGGGTGCGCAAGGCGGCCAGTTCCGCCCACGTGCCTCCGCCGTCGGTCGAGCGGAAGAGCGCGGCGTCCTCGCCGCCTGCGTAGACGAGGTCGGGGTCGCCATGGGAGGGCTCGAGATGCCAGATGCGCTTGAATTCCCAGGGATGCGGCGTGCCGTCGTACCACTGATGCGTCCCGGGCGTGCCCTCGTACGTGAAGGCATTGCCGACGGGGTTCCACGTCTGCCCCCCATCGTCTGACCGCTGAATCAGCTGGCCGAACCATCCGGAGCCCTGTGAGGCGTACAGGCGGTTGGGATCGGCGGGCGATCCCTTGAGATGGTAGACCTCCCACCCTCCGAAAAACGGACCGCTCACCGCCCAGTCCCTGCGCCGTCCGTCCGACGTCAGCACGAACGCGCCCTTGCGCGTGCCGACGAGCACTCGTACTCCGCTCATGTCTGCTCCTCCGTAGCGACCGTGAGGCCGGTCTGCCTATTGTCGATCCCGGACTCAGACGATCGACACCAGCATCCCGACGGCTGCGCCGACGAGGATGAGCCAGCTCGATCGCACGCGGTAGTGGACGAGCGCGACGAGCGTGAGCGCCGCCAGTGCCACGGTGAGGGGGTCCACGAGCGCGCTTCGCCCGAGTTGCCACGACACGGCGGCCATGAGGGCCAGCGACGCCACGTTGACGCCGTCGAGCGCCGCGCCGGCCACCGGCGAGCGCCGCAGGCGCGGCACAAGCGGGCCGCTCACGGCGACGAACACGAAGGCCGGCAGAAAGATGCCAGCCGTCGCCACCACCGCGCCCGGGATGCCGCCGAGGACGTATCCGATGAAGGTCGCCGTCGTGAAGATGGGCCCTGGCACGAGCTGGCCGATCGCCACGGCGTCGAGCAATTGCTGCTCGGTCAGCCAGCCGAGACGTTCGACCAGATCCGCCCGCAGGAACGCGAGCAGCACGTACCCACTGCCGAACAGGACGGCGCCCACCTTCGCAAACACCAGGAAGAGGCCGCCGAGCGACACCCCGCCGGCCGACACCGTCGCGCCGGCTACCGCTGTCATGCCTGCGGACGCGACGAAGGCCGCTGGCACCAGGGTGCCGCTCGTCGCGGTACGGGCGGCAGAGACCGTCACCGACAGCAGCGCGGCCAGCGCGAGCAGCGTCAGTTCACCGAGGCCCGACGCGGTGCCGAGCAGCACGAGTGCGCCCAGGGCCGCCAGGGTCCACGACTTCACGGCACTGCGCGCGAGTCCCCACAACGCCTGCGCGACGATGCCGATGGCGACGGGCTTGACGCCGTACAGCAGGCCGGCGGTCTGGGGCAGCGCGCCGTAGGTCACGTAGGCCCACGCGAAAGTGGCGGCGATGATCGCCGCCGGCACGATGAAGCACAGCCCGGCCACCACCAGGCCGGGCCATCCGCCCCGCGCGTGACCGATGTGGATGGCCAGTTCCGTGGAGTTGGGGCCAGGGATGAGCGACGTGGCGCCGAGGTAGTCGAGGAACGCGGCGCGCGAGAGCCAGCCGCGGCGGCGGACGACCTCGTCCTCCATCATCGCGATGTGCGCGGCGGGCCCTCCGAACGCGGTCGTGCCGAGGCGCAGGAAGAGGCCGGCGATCTCGCGCAGCGGCGTCTGCATGCCGTGCAGTCTCGCACGGCGGTATGACAAGCGGCCGCGCCGCGCGCGTCAGGCGGCGCTCGGGTGAACGTCGCGCGGCAGCAGCAGCATGGCGCCGGCAGAGGCGAGCGTCACGGCGGCCAACGTCGTCAGCAGCGTGGTGTAGGACCCGGTCAGGTCGAAGGCACGCCCCATGAGGATCGGGCCCGCGGCACCCGCGACGGCATAGGCCGTCCAGGTGAGGCCGTACAGCGTCGAGAACGCTCGCAATCCCAGGTACTTCGCCAGCACGTACGGCGTGACGTCGGCCTCGCCACCCATCCCGAAGCCGATGAGGGCGGCGGCGAGGAGGCCCGCGACCAGCGAGTGCGCCTGCGCCAGCATGAGCGCGCCGGCGGCGGCGAGGATCAGCAGGACGAACGACACGTGCCCCGCCCGAAACCGGTCGAGGAGCCACCCGGTGACCAGTCGGCCCACGAGGCTGGCGCCGCCCATGGCCGAGAGCGCCAGCGCGGCCTGACCCGCGGGCACGCCCCTGTCGGTGAGCAGGGCCGAGAGGTGCGTGATGGCGCCGTTCTGGGCGATGGAGGCGCAGAAGAGCACGCCGACGAGCAGCCAGAAGACCCGCGAGCGTAAGCCTTCACGCACCGTGGCGCCGCGGCCCCCCTGCGTCGCGGTGTCCAGCGGCAGCAGCGGCCGTTCGCGTACGAGGGCGGCGGCCGAGGGCACGCCGATGGCCATCGCAGACACGCCAAGCACCGCGCAGGCCGTGCGCCATCCCACGGCATCGACCATGGCCTGGGCGAGTGGGGGCAGCAGCATGGCGCCTACGGCTCCACCTGCCATCACGAGCGAGAGGGCCACGCCGCGGCGCGCGGTGAACCAGCTGGAGACGGCGCGCGAGTAGGCCATCTGCGCCGTGCCGTTGCCCACCACGCCAATCGCCAGGCAGACGAGATAGAGGTGCCACAGGTTGGGCGTCAGCAGTGCCAGCGACGCGAACGCGGTGCCGAACACGAGCAGGCTCGGCACGATGACGCGTCGGGGACGCCCGCGGTCGAGCGCGCGGCCCAGCAGCGGCGAGCACACCGCCAGGGCCATGGCCGCGATGCCGAAGGCCACCGACACCGCCTCGCGCGACCACCCGAACTCGTCGGCCATCGGCCTCAGGAAGATGCCGAAGGTATAGACGAACACCGACGAGAACCCGACGAAGACGCCAACCGACGAGGCTGCCGACACGCGCCAGCCTTCGTAGCCGGCGTCCCGTTCGCGCAGGGCGGACATCGCGCGTCAGAAGAGCAGCTTTGCCGCAAACTGCAGCAGCCGCGGCGGCCCCGCCGAGAGGATGCGCCCGAACGTCGGGGAGTTCAGGTCGGAGACCGGCAACCCGAAGTTCGGATGGTTGAGCACGTTGAACGCCTCGGCCCTGAGCTGCAGGCGCGCAGCCGACGCCACGTCGAAGGTGCGCACCAGCGAGAGGTCGACGTTGGCATACGACGGGCCGCGCGCGATGTTGCGGCCGGCATTGCCGAACTGCCCCGCCTGCGTCTGGGGGTTCAGGCGTGCGAACGAAGAGCGGCTCAGCCACTCTTCGACGGTGCGCGGACCGTCGTTCGGGTCGCCCACCACGTCCGGCCGACTGGCCGCGAACCCGGAGATCGGCGGGCTGTTGGCCTGCAGCGACACGTTGGCCGAATCCGACACCGTGAAGGGCAGACCCGAGTTGTAGGTGGCGATCGTGTTGATCTGCCAGCCGCCCAGCACGGCCCGGAGGCCCGCCGGGGTGGCCGCCGGCAGCCGCGGCTCCCAGCTCACGCTCGCCACCAGCCGATGCCGCGCATCGAAGAGCGACGGCCCACGCTCCGCCTTCAGGTCGAACGGGTTCTGGGCCAGGTCGTTTTCGCCGGCCAACGGCTTGGCCGCCGCGCCCGAGAGATTCATCGACGACAGCTCGTCGATCGTCTTCGAATACCAGTACGAGACGTTGAGCCCCAGCCCTGCCGCGTAGCGCCGCGACAGGCTGAGCTGCCCGGCGTTGTACGACGACGAGGTGATGTTGCGCAGCATGGCAATCGTCGAGAAGTCGCAGGGGCCGCCATCGGCCGGGCAATTGGCGTAGAGCCGGCGGCGGTCGGCATTCTGCGCCGTCGCGCCGGGTCCGAACACCGCAGGGTTGAACTCGACGTTCCGCGGCAGCCGGTGGCCGGTCGCGCCCACGTATCGCACCTCGAGCAGGTAGTCGCCTGCCAGGGCCCGCTGCACGCCCACGTTGAAGTTCTGCGAGTAGGGCGGCTTGGCGCCCACGTCCATCACGAACAGCGTCGAGGGCAGCACGACCGTGTCGGGGGTCGGATACACGCGGCCGTTGTATGGGTTCTGGAAGTCGAGCCCGGCGCCGCTGTACTGGTTGAACTGCGCCCACGGCACGCTGCTCACCGGCACCTGCGAGGCCGTACCCGAGCCGTTCTGGAACTGGTCGTAGAACAGCCCGTAGCTGGCCCGTACCGACCACGTCGCGGTGCCCGTCGGATCCCACACGACGCCGAGCCTCGGCATCCACGCGTTGAACGAACGCGCAATGCCATCGGCCACCCCGGGATCCCCCGGAAAGACGAGTCCGGTCGGCGCGTCCGGCCGCACCTGCGACTGCTGGCCGGGCACGAACCCGTTCAGCCGCTGCCGCGCCTCGTGAATGGGGTTGATGCGCTCGTAGCGCACGCCGTAGTTGAGCGTCACCCGGTCGCCGACGCGCCACTCGTCCTGCACGAAGGCGCTCGCGCCCCACACGCGCAGGTCGCGCGTGAAGTCGCCGAGCCCCTGGTAGAACACCACGGGCGCGCCAAGCAGCAGGTTGGCCACGGCGTTGTTCGTGGGAAAAGTCCCGGCGAAGACGAAGAAGCCGTTGGGGGCAATCGCCTGGAACATGTCGATGCCCGTCCGTCGATACTCGCCGCCCGCCTTCACGAGGTGCGCACGCGTGGCCCACGTCACCGTGTCCTGCACCTCGATGGACTGCTGGGTCGAGTTGCGCGGCCCCGTGATGGCGCCGCCAATCGGCGTGTAGCCCGCGAGGTTGAAGAACGGTGGCCCCTGCCCGGCGAGGTTCGACGAGGGGTACCCGAATCCGAGGGCCTCGGGCGGCGTCTGGTTCAACCGCTGGTCGAAGTGGAAACGATGCCGCAGGTAGGTCAATCGCACCGTATGCGTCAGGGACGCGGACGGGATGCCCGTGTAGGAGGCCACGGCCGAGTGGGTGCCGATGTCGTCACGCGTCGGGTAGCCGGGCACGTCCGTGCCTCGAACCGAGACGGGGTTCTCGTTGTGGCCACCCGAATACGAATAGCGACCGAAGACCTGCGAGGCCGGCGAGAGGTTGACGTCCACGCGCGCGCCAGCCTGATCGAGCGTGTTGCGCAGCAGGAGCGTCTCGCGATAGACCGACGGCGAGACGTTGCCCTCCGGGTAGAGCGCCAGCACGTTGCGTGCGAGTGGGCTGAGGGCCTGCGGCGGGAGGCGGTTGCCGGGGAACGGCACGCCACCGGCCGCCAGGTTCAGCAGCGGGACGCCCAGGCCCGAGAAATCGCCCTCGCGTTCGGCCGCCGTGGGCACCGTGGCCGACGTCGTGATGCCCTGCTTGTTGCGGAAGCCCTCGTAGTAGGCGAAGAAGAACGCGCGGTCGCGCACGAGCGGGCCGCCAAGGGTGCTGCCGAACTGGTGCTGGTCGAGCGGCTCGACCTCCTCCGAAAAGAAGTTGCGCGCGTCGAACCTGTCGTTGCGCACGAACTCGTAGACGCTGCCCTGCAGCCGGTTGCCGCCCGACCGCGTGACGACACTCGTCGTGGCGCCGCCCGTGCCGCCATATTCGGGCGGGGCACTCTGCGTGAGGATCCGGAACTCGGCGATGGCGTCCACCGGCAGCCGCAGCGCATAGCCGCCGTCCATCCGATTCTGGTTCTGCGCGCCGTCGAGCAGGTAGGCGTTCTGCTCGGGACGCATGCCGTTGACGGCGTACGCCTGTCCCTGACGCAGCGAGCCGCCCGCCGTTGCCAGGCCCGCGGGCAGCGGGGCCACGCCGGTCTGCAGCAGCCCGAGCTGCGAGAAGTTGCGTCCGTTCAGCGGCAGGTCCACCAGCTCGCGGCCCGTGACGACGCGGCCGAGGACGTTGGTGGACGTGTCGACGACCTGGGCCCCGCCGGTGACGGTGACCGATTCGGTGAGCGCCGACAGCGCGAGTCGCACGTCGAGCCGGCGCGCCTGGCTCACGCTGACCGCCACCGGTTCGTGCACCACCGGGGTGTGCCCGTCCGCCGTGACCGTCACGCTGTAACGGCCGACCGGCAGCGCCACGAGGCGATAGAACCCGTCGTCTGCGGTCTCGGCCTGCCGCGTCACCGACGTGTCGAGGTTGATGGCCGTCACCTGCGCGCCGCTGACCTGTCTTTCGGAGGCATCGGTCACGACGCCCTCGATGGTGCCTGTCGGATCCTGGGCGGCCGTCGGCACGGCGCCGACGATCCACGCGAGGAGGCACGCCGCGGCTGCCGCGGCGGCCCGTCTTGCCACGCTCATCGTGTGGCCTCGTCGCGGCGCACGTAGCCGTCGTGGGCCATGCGCTGGCCCATCGCATCGTAGGCCGCCTCATCGTCGGGCGCCCAGGTGGCGAGCCCGTCGACATAGCGGTTGAACATCGAGAACGCCGCCGCGATGAGCACCGTGGCGTGAATCTCGAGATCCGACGCGCCTACGGCCCGCGCGCGCGCCACGTCGTCGGCCGACACCTCACGGCCGCTCACCTGCACCCTGGCCGCGATGGCCAGCAGGGCGGCGAGCTTCGGAGAGATCGGCGCGGCGTCGGGCCGCTCGCAGGCCTCGTCGACCAGGGCGTAGTCGCCACCGAGGTGATGCGCCGCGGCGGCGCGGTGACTGGCGCGGCAGAAACGGCACTCGTTCCGGTGCGAGACGTAGGTGGCGATGAGCTCGCGCTCGCCGGGGGTCAACGTGTTCGGGCCCCGCAGGAGAAGGTCGGCGAGGGCGCGCAGATGTACCGCGGCCTCAGGGCGAAACGCGAAGGCCCCGGTGATTCCAGGCAGACCTTCGGGAAGGGCGATGTGAGGCACGGCGCGAAGCGTACAGGCCGCCCCTCCACGGCTCAATAGTGCGTAGCCAGTAGCCGTAGCGCCCCAATCCACTAGCCCCGCGGGTGCTAACATGCGAGCGTTCCCCTGGCGACACATGTGGTACACGACGCTGGTCGCGCTGCTCGTGCTGCCTGGCTGGTCCGCTGACCATCCAGCGATGTCGCGTGCCGTGGCAGCCACGACGCAGACGACGTCGGCCCCCTCCGATGCCCCACCCCTGCGCACCAGCCTGCAACGTCTCGAGCGCGGGCTCGTGGCGGTGCAGGCTGGCGACGCGCCAGACGTCGGGACCGAGCGCGACAGGGCCCTCGCCGCCACGCGCGCCCTGCTCGACCTGTCGACGGCCTGGCCCGCCGCGTCGCCGCTCGTCTATCGACGCAGTCTGCATACACTGGCCACGGTGTTCGACGTCGCCGTGCGCCAGGCGCCCGCCGCACTTCCACAGGTGCTCCGGTCACTGGGCGACGATCTCGAAGACAAACTCGAACACTGTCGTGCCAGCGGAGGACGTCTTGGCGGTGCGGTGACCGTGCACGTCCGCACCGTGCAGGGCGGCGGCGAGGTGCGGCGATGGCAGGTGCTGTACATGCCGAAGATCCTCGAGGTGGCGTCCAATGCCACACCCGACCTGTTCCCGCAGTTGAGCAGCCCCACCAACGATCGGCTGGTGCCCGGTCGCTATCTGATCTGGGCGCGGCAGCCGTTCACCGGCCGCACCAGCGAACGCCAGGTGCTGAAGGTCGGTGAGGGACGTTCGGCCCTCGAGGTCGAACTGCCGGTGCCCCCCGGCCCGCCGTGACGCCTGCCCTGGTACTCACCGCCGTGGTGCTCGTGGTCGCCATCACATGGGTGCTGCCGGCCCCACCGGCCATCGTCGCCGACGCCGACATGGGCCGCCGCGCGTTCGGCTGCCTGCTGTCGGCCGGACTGGTGGCCATCGCTGGACTCCTGCTCCGGCTGACGTCCCCTTCGAGGCAACGGCGCGCCGCCGTGCTGCTCGCCACCGGGGGTTTGCTGCTCGGGACGCTCGCCTTCTTCGAGGCCGCGCGCATCGAACACGCCTGCACGGCGTACTACGCCGGGCGGCCTGTCGTCATCGGCACCACGTGGACGCCCCTCGGGCGTGCCTACCGCGACAAGTATCCTGAGTTGTCGGTGAACGACCTGCTGGCCGACAGCACCGGTCAGGTCGAGATGCTGTGGACAAAGGCATCGATCGACCGCTGTCGCCTCGGCGTGTCTGCCACCTACTTCCTGTGGGTGCCGCTGTTGACCGTGGGGGCGCTCGGCGCGGTGGCGGGCGTTCGGCGTTCAGGCCTCGGCGCCTCGCCCTGGCTTGCAGCAGGCACGTCACCGGTGGCTCCGCCGGTACGCGCCGACGGCGCGGAGGTGGTCCAGCGGTATGACGCGTTCATCAGCTATCGGCACGGTGGGACGGATGCGCGCGTGGCAGCAGCGATCCTCGAGGGCCTCGAGGCCGAAGGCTACGCGGTGGCCATCGACGTCCGCGACTTCCGGGCCAACGAACGGTTCCTCGACGAGATGGAACGGTGCATCCGCGAGAGCCGCTTCACCGTCGCGCTCGTCTCCCGCAGATACGTCGAGAGCGGGCACTGTGAAGAGGAGGCCATGATCTGCAAGGTGCTCGACATGGGCGAGCGGCGGCGCCGGCTCGTGCCGATCTACCTCGACGATGTGCAGGTGCCCATCTGGCTGCACGGCCTGGTCGGCATCCGCCTCGACGCCGGAGGTTCGGGCCTCGACCCGCTCGACAAGTTGACGGCGGTGCTCGGACCTGCCACACGACACGAGGCGTAGGTTAGGGCCGCTCAGTCTGTCGGCCGCCTCTGTGCAGGACGTGCGCCACTCCTGTCAGCAGCGACTCGGCGGTGTAGGGCTTGTGCAGCAGGAGGGCCACGTCCTGCAGCGGAGCAACGCCTGCGCGCCGGCTGCCAGCCAGCCCGGTGACCGCGATGATGGGAACCTCCGGATGGAGTTCACGAATGGCCCTGATCGTGGCCGGGCCATCCATCACGGGCATCATCATGTCGATGAGCACCGCCGAGAGATCGTCGCGGTGCCTGACGCACAGGGCCACGGCTTCGGCCCCCCCGCCGGCGGCGACCACCGCATAGCCGCTCGCCTCGAGGGTGCGACGGGTGATCTCCCGCACGGCGTCCTCGTCGTCCACCACGAGGATGCGCTCACCGTCGCCCTTCGGAAGAGTGAGGCGCTCGAGGGGCGGCGGTGTCTGCGTCACGCCGCCAGCGGCCGGGAGGAAGACGGTGAAGGTCGTCCCCCGGCCAGGCTCGCTCTCCACCCGGACAAACCCGCCGTGGCTCTTCACGATGGCCAGAGACGTGGACAGGCCGAGCCCCGTGCCCTTCCCGAGTTCCTTGGTGGTGAAAAACGGCTCGAACATTCTGTCCACCACCTCCGGTGCGATGCCGGTGCCTGAATCGCGGACCTCGAGACGCACGTGCGGGCCCGACCGCGTGCCGGGCTCGAGCGCCACGTGCGTCTCGTCGAGGTGAACGTTCGCGGCCGTGAGGGTGAGCATCCCGCCCTCGGGCATCGCGTCGCGTGCGTTGACGCACAGATTGAGCAGCAACTGGTGGAGTTGCGTCGGGTCACCCGACACACTCCAGAGGTCGGACGGCACGACCGTGTGTACCTCGATGCTCTTGAGGAACGTCTCGTTGGCGAACCGCTGCAGGTCGTGCAGCAGGCCGCCGACCGCAACGTCCGCGCGCCGGCCGTCCATGCCCCGCGCGAACGACAACACCTGCGACACCATGTCAGCGCCGCGCTTCGCACTGGCCTCGATCGTCGAGAGCAGCGTCAGCCGCTCGACATCCGCCTCGTCTGACCGCAGCAACTCGATCGAGAGCAGGATCGGCGCAAGCACGTTGTTGAGATCGTGCGCGATGCCCCCCGCCAGGGTGCCGAGGCTCTCCATGCGCTGGGCCCGCAGGAACTGGGCTTCGAGCCGCTTGCGCTCGCTGATGTCAGTGTTGATCGCCAGCACCGTCTGCGGCTGTCCCTCGTCGTCGCGCACGAGCGTCCAGCGCCCTTCGACGGTGAGCGGGTGTCCCCCGCGATCGACCTGCGCGATCTGGCCCACCCACTCGCCCCGCGCCAGCACCACCTGCATGGCCTCCTCGAAGGCCGTGGTGTCGCGATAGATCAAGTCGCACACCGACTGTCCGACCGCGAGGTCGGCCGGCCAGCCGTACAGCCGCTCGGCGCTGCGGTTCCAGTAGGTCACCCGATGGTCCAGGTCACGAACGACGATGGCGTCCTGGGCCTTGTCGAGCAGCGAGGCCTGCTGCAGGAGACGGCGCTCCGCCTCGCGCCTGGCGATGGCGGCCTCCTTCTTCTCGGAGATGTCCTGCAGGGCGCCCTGCATCTGGACCACGTGGCCACCAGCATCGCGCACGGCCGTGCCGATGCAGCGTGCCCAGATGCGCCGCTCGTCACCGGTGACGATCTCCACCTCTTCGTCGAAGGGGACACCCTCCGCCAGGCACGCCGCAAACAGCTGGGACAGCCGCATGCTGGAGTCGGGCGCGCAGAAAGCCAGCGCCTCGTCGAGCGAGGGCCGGGTTCCGGGCGGGACGCCATAGAGCCGGCAGACCTCGTCCGACCATCGCATCCGCGCGCTGTGCGGGTCGAACGTCCAGCCACCCAGGTTGGCGGTGCGGCTGGCGATGGCAAGCAGGGCCTGGCTGTCGCGCAGCCGCGCCTCACTCTGCTGCAACATCTCGTGCTCGCGTACGAGGGCCGCCTGGTAGTGGGCGCTCTCGAGCGTCACGGGAAGCTGGTGCAGATAGTGGGCGTGTTTCACTAGATAGTCGGTCGCGCCGAGCCGCAGGGCATGCGTGGCGACGTCCTCGTCGCCCTGGCCGGTCACCACGACGACCGGAAGGGTCAGGCGTCGCTCCACCCGCAGCGTCTTCAGCAGGTCGAGCGCCGTGTCGCCGGGAAGGCGGTAGTCGAGCAGCAGGACGTCGAACGGAGGGTCGTCGCCGGGCGCTGTCGGGAGGCGGCACAGGACCTCGGCGGCCGAGGTCACCACCTCGCATTGGAGATGGGGCGCGTGTTCGGCGAGATGGCGCAGCGTCAGGTCGACGTCGGCGGGATGATGCTCGGCGTAGAGCACCCGGAGCGTGCCCTGACGCCGGGCGTGCTCGCGGCGGAAGCGCGCAAGTGCGGCGTCGAGCGTGGCCCCTATTTCCTCTGGGAAGTGCTGACGCTTGGGCTGGTAGTCGTCGGCGCCGGCCTTGAGGGCGGCGACCGCCGTGGTCTCGTCTCCCTGGCTTGTGAGCAGCACACAGGCCAGCGGAAGCCGGCGCTTACGCACCTCGCGCACCAGATCGAGGCCGCTGCCGTCGGGGAGGTGCAGGTCGGCCAGCACGAGGTCGTAGCGGTCGGGGTCTTCCAGGCGCCGGTGCGCCTCAGCCAGCGTCGGGGCGACGTCCACCGCGTACCCGCGGTCCTGACGCCGCAGCGCGCGCGTGACGAGGTCGGCATCGGCAGGGTTGTCTTCGAGGTAGAGGATCCTCATGAACGTGTGTCGGCGGGCTGCAGGTTGAGGTGAGTCCAGTACCGCTCGATCTGCGTCGCCACGTCGACGAACGCGTCGAACTCCACGGGTTTGACGATGTACGAGTTGGCGCCCAGACGGTAGGCCTGCTGCACGTCCTCGTGTTCGGCCGATGTGGTCAGCACGACCACCGGGACGGCGCGCACCAGGTCGTCGGACTTGAAGTCACGGAGCACGTCGAGCCCGTGCACCCGAGGCAGGTTCAAGTCGAGCAGAACCACAGCTGGCAGGGGGGCCCCGGCGTGCCACCGAGCCTTCAGCGCCAGCGCCTCCTCGCCGTCACGTGCCACTTCGATCGGATGGGCGATCTGCTGGCGCCTGAAGGCCCGCAAGGTCAGGTCCACGTCGAGCGGGTTGTCCTCGACGAGCAGGATGGGTCTCGCGCTCATGCCGGCCACTCCAGGTGAAACGTGGCGCCCTCGCCGGGACGGCTCTCGGCACGCGCGCGTCCGCCCATCCGTTCCATGCTCTTGCGAACGATGGCCAGGCCGATGCCGGTGCCGGCGTAGTCTTCGGCCCGATGCAGGCGCTGGAAGATCTCGAAGATCCGGTCGCTGTACTTCATGTCGAACCCAATCCCGTTGTCGCGCACCCACACGTGCACCTGCTGCGCGTCCGTCTCTCCGCCAATCTCGATCACGGGCGCCGGCGAGGCGTCGGCGAACTTGACGGCGTTGTCGATGAGATTGCCGAGCGCCATCGACAGGGCCTGCGCGTCGGCCACGACCGGCTCGTCCGGCAGGCGCTGCGTGACGGTGACGCCCCGTTGCCGGAGTTCGAGGGATCGATCGCGCAGCAGCCCGTCCGCCAGGGCCGACAGCGAGACGGGCGACAGATGTGTCGGCCGGCGCTCCACGCGGGAATAGACGAGGAGATCGTCGATGAGGCGGGCCATGTTGGCGGCGGCCCCGCGAATGTTCGCAAGGAACTGCCGGGCCTCGGCGTCGAGCGCCGCGGCGTGGTCGTCGGCCAGCAGCCGGCTGTAGCCCTCGATGCCACGGAGCGGGGCCTTGAGATCGTGCGACACCGAGTAGGTGAAGACCTCGAGGTCGCGGTTCTTGGTCTCGAGTTCGGCGGTGCGCTGCCGCACGCGCTGCTCGAGGTCATCGTTGAGGGCACGCAGTTCGTGTTCGGCACGGACGCGGTCGGAGACGTCGAGCGCAAGCGAAAGGATGGTGGACCGTCCGCCGACACCGTCCAGGCAGATCGAGTTGTACCACTCGCAGTGCAGGGTGCGGCCATCACGGCTGATGTTCCGATTGGCGTGCTGGTTGCGCGGAGCGCGTCCGGCCACCAGGTCGCCGATGATGCGCTCGACGGAGGCCTCGTCGTCGGGATGCACGAACCCCCAGTCGGCCGGATGCCGGCCAAGCACCTCCGCAGCTCGCCATCCGAAGATCTCCTCGGCGCGTGACGACCAGCGAAGCACACGGAACGTGATGTCCCACTCCACGACGGCCAGCGGCGAGTTCTCGACGTGGAACCGGAGTAGTTGATCGGCCTCGCGCAAGGCCTCGGCCTGCTGCCGCAGTTGCGTCTGCGTCGCCAGCTGCGATCGGTAGTGCGCGGCGGCCTGCTGTCGCCACAGGAGCGCGATCACCGCGCCGGCCGCCAGCACCAGGGCGCCGATGACGGTGACTGTGCCCCACAGCCGCTGGCGGATGGGCGCGAGCGCCTCGGCACGATCGATCTGCGCCACGAGCGCCCACGTGGTGTCGGGCACGGAGGTCATGGCGGCCAGCACCTCGCGCCCGTCGCGAGCGACGGCCTCGACCACACCCTGCTCGCCACGGGCCGCGCGCACGGCGGGCAGCTGGACGTCCGTCAAGACGAGGGGCGCCGCGTCCGCGGTGGTGGTCGGCTGCGGGCTCGGAGTCAGCAACGTGGCGCCATCGGCAGCCGGACGCACCAGCAGCAGTTCGGCGGTCGCGGTGTTCGTGGGCCAGCGCAACAGCGTGGGATAGACGTGACGGGTGGGGTCGAGACGCCAGACCAGGACGCCAGTCGGGGCGCCGCCGGGGTCCACGGCGCGCAGCGGCATGACGACGGCCAGCCGCATCCCGTCGGCGTGGGGGCTCTCGTAGAAGTCCACCATCTCGGCCTGTCCCGAGGCGACAGCCCCACGCGCGCGGCGCGACACCGGGTCCTCGAGGGGAGGCTGCACGTCGGACAACGCGAGACGCACCGTGCCCTCGACGTCGAGGATGAACACGTCGTAGCCGTGGCTGCGCTGGGTGTCGCTGAACCACGAGCGCAGTTCCGCCTCCACGTCCGCCGAGCGGCGTGGCGAGAGCAGCGTGCCGACGAGTCGCGCAAGCGCGAGGTTGTTCTGGAAGAAGCGGGCGTCGCTCAGCCGCTCGCGCCGCCATGCGGCCAGTTCATTGGCTTTGAGTGTGGCAATGGTCGCGAGCTGGCGCTCGGCCTCGCGCCGGAACCCCGCGGCGTCGTGCTGGAAATACGCCACGCCGGCAGCAACGAGGCCCGCGGCCAGCACCGCGAACAGGGCCAGCCACCACCGGCGGTAGGACGAGCCGTGGGAAATGCCGGGTGTCACGCGTGGGAGGAGCCGGCGTCCGCACCCCGCGGACCGCGGCGGTCGATGAGCGCCGCGTAGAAGTCGAGTGTCTGCCGGGCGATGCTGCGCCAGCCGAAGTGCGTCTCGACGCGACGGCGCGCGCGCGTGGCCATGGCGGCACGCCGCTCGGGGTCGGCCAGCAGCACGTTCACGCCGTCGGCGAGCCCGCGGGCGAACTGATCGGGGTCGCGCGGTTCGACGTCGCTCGCGCTGCGCGGCACGATGGGGACGAGAATGCCGGTGTCGCCATCCTCCACCACCTCGGGAATGCCGCCGACGGCCGAAGCGACCACTGGCGTCTCACACGCCATCGCCTCCAGGTTGATGATGCCGAACGGCTCGTACACCGAGGGGCACACGAAGATGGCCGCGTGTGAGTAGAGCTCGATGACGAGATCCTTCGACAGCATCTCCGGGATCCAGATGATCGGGTTCGGCGAGTCGTGGCGGGCGCGCTCGACGGCCTCGGTCATCTCGCGCCCGATCTCGGGCGTGTCGGGGGCGCCGGCGCACAACACCACCTGCACGCCAGGGGTGATGTGGCGGATGGCGTTGACGAGGTGGATGATGCCCTTCTGCCGGGTGATGCGCCCCACGAAAAGCACGTAGGGCTGGTCGGCCGCGATGCCGAAGCGTGCAAGCGTTGCAGGCCCTGGCGTCGGGCGGTACTGCTCGAGGTCGATGCCGTTGTGGACGACCCGGATGTTCTCGAACGGCACGCCGTACAGATCGTGCACGTCCTGTCGCATGGCCTGTGACACCGCCACGACGCCGTCCGCATTCTGGTACGCGGTGCGCTCCACCCACGTGGACGCGTGATAGGCCGTGCCGAGTTGCTCCACCTTCCACGGCCGGTGGGGCTCGAGCGAATGCGTCGTGAGGACGAGAGGCACGCCGTGCAGCTGCTTCACGAGGCAGCCGGCCAGGTGCGTGTACCACGTGTGGCAGTGCACCACGTCGGTGGCCGACGGACGGCCGGCCATCGCCAGGTCGCGCAACATCGTGTCGAAGAACTTGCGATGCCGCGCCTCGTGCGTCTCGACGGTGGCGCCGGGCTCGACCCCCTGCACCGTCAGGTTGCCGGCATCCACGCGCTGGTCGCCGAAGCAGACGACATCCACCAGGTGCTGACGATCGTCGAGGGCGGCCAACTCGCGCGTGAGGTACTCGACGTGCACGCCCGCACCGCCGTAGACGTGCGGCGGGTACTCGTTGGACAGGATCGTGATGTGCATGAGCCTCCGCGGTTCAGCTCCGCGATGCATCTGTCGAAAGACGGTCATGTTACCTCATGCAGATGACGCTGCGGAGCGCGGACGATGCGTGTAACACACCATCTTCGCGCGTCGTCTGCAGGAGCAGCATCGCCGCGCAACGCCTCCTCGTGGAGGCCCCCCTGTTGCGTCGGCCTGGTGTCGCGTCCGGCTGTGCCGGCGCCTGCCGAAACGTTGCCTGTCGTCCGCGAGGTGTGCCTCGCCGTGGTGGTGCCTGCATGATGTCGTCCGTCTGCCGTTCCCCGCGCTGCGTGCGTCGGGCAAGCCTCGCTGTCACGCTGGTGGTGTGTGTGCTCGTGTGGGGGGCCGTGCCGCTCGCGGCGCAGTCGGCGACACCCCTCCTGTTCGAGTCGCTGCCGCCGGATGCCGCCTACCCCGATGCGGTCGAGCCCGGGGCCCTGCGGTGGGCCTGCGCCGACACGGCCACGCAGTTGCGGCAGGGCTTCGAGTCAGGCGACGTCCCGTTCGACGCCTCGCTCGTACATCAGCGCGACGGGAGGCCCTGCCACATCGACTACCGCCCGACCATCGAGGGGTACCGCGCCCAGCCCGACGACCTTCCTGCGCACGAGCTGTTCATCAACGTCGACAGCCTGGCGCTCGTGGCGCGACGGACGGCGACGTTCGGCGACGTGCTCGACATCAGCACGCGCATCGTCCAGGAGCTCGATCGGCCGTTGTCGATCGTGCTCAGCATGGAGCGGCGCCTGCCGTCGTTCTGGTACGAGCTTGGAACAGCCCGGCAGTACGGCAATCGCGCGTCGCTCGTCACCTGGCGCAGCGGAGCGCCGAACCTGCTCAACCCGTGGACGCAGGACTTTCTCAAGAGCGGTGTGGCCGGCCGGCGCCGCGTGGTGCTGGTGCCACGGCGGCTGTTCGAGGGACGCGAGGCCGACGGCGCGCTGTTCTCGCCGCTGCTCGACGCGTTTCGCGCCGACGAAGGATTCGTTCGCTCGCACCTGTCGTGGGAGGGCGGCGACCTGCAGTTCGTGCGTGATCCCCGCGACCTCAACCGCCGCATCCTGGTGCATGGCGCCGCCGCACGGGACTACTGGGGGACCAGCCTCACCGACGAGGAGTACTCCTACGTGTTACGGCGGGAGTTCGGGGCCGACGTGAGCCTGGATGTCAGCGGCATCGTGCCGCACGCTGACTACTTCGTCGCCTTCCTGCCAGCCGACGGCATCGCGCTCGTCTCGGAGCCGGTGACGGGCAACCGCGAGATCGCGGTGGCCGCCGCACGGCTGCTGCAGGAGCATTTCGGCACGGCGCTGCCCGGCGCTGCCCGCGCCCTCGTGGACGGGGTGATGGCCGCCGAGTCGATGAGCGGCAGTCGTCGTGTGCTGCGTGAGCGGATCGAGGCGGCCCGGCAGGACGCCGCCACCGGCTGGCCGACGCCTGGTGACGGCGCGCTCTACGACCGCATGCAGCAGTACGTCTCGGCACACTGCGCGAGCGCCCCTGGCCGGTGCTTCGACGAGAACGGCGTCGACCAGATGCTGCGCGACGACCCCGAGCTGTTCCGCGAATGGACCAGCGAGGCGCGACGCACGCGCTCGGCCGACGTCTTCGTCGCGCGTCTCATCGACCTCATCGAGAGCCAGGTCGAAGTGCCGGAGCGAAGCCTCCGGTCGCGCATCGCAAAGAAGGTGGACGAACTCGAGGCACTGGGCTTCCGCGTGATCCGCGTGCCGCGATTCGGCAGCGACCACAACGGCAACGCGACGTGGGCCGGCATCGGCTACGCCAACAGCCTGCTGCTCGACGATGTCCTGTTCGTGCCGACCTTCGGCCTCGGCAGCGTCGAGGCCGACTTCATCACCGCGCTCGACGATGCCCTGCCCGACCACTACCGCGTCGTGCCGACCTACGCGCGCCACATGCTGCTGCACAACGGCGGCGTGCACTGCAGTGTGGCCATCATGCGCGGACCGTTCGACGTCGATCGTCGGTGGCGCGAGATGACCGAGGAAGACTGACCGGTGGGGTCAGACCTGCGGCGTGACGTTGGGGGGTCAGACCTGCCGCGTGTCAGTGGCGGGTCCGGTCACGCGGAGCCGCGGAGGTGGCGGAGGGTCCGTAGGATCCACCGGCAGGCTGCGGTCACCGGTCGGGCAGCAGGATGCGATGGTGCAGCGCCATGTAGTATGGCAGCAGGAACGACGTGCCATCGGCCAAGCGCAGACCCGTGCCCGTGTAGTCGAGCTCGTACGGATCGTGGTTCCAGTGAAACACCATGCGTTCGTCGATGGGCAGCACCTTCCCGTCCATGCGGAGACCAGTAGCAGGCCCGCCTTCCGGACGGACATGTGCGGGCAGCGGCTGCACGTCGAGCCGGTGGCTGTTCGAGAGACCCCAGTCGATGAGATGCGTCGGAAAGCGTACGAGCGTGTCGATGGTGTCGGGCAACCACGCCTCGTCGGGCAGCGACAGCTGCTGCGTGCCGTACGCGTCGGCGTAGGTCGTGTCACGCAGGCTGATGGCCGCGATCAGGTTGAAGAGCGGGTTGCGCTCGGGACGCTCGAGCTGCCAGTAGTCGTGCAGCGAGCGCGCCACCGCCTGTCGCACCTCCGGGTCCTGCTCGTACGCGAGCAGGTGGTAGTAGTTCATGAACGCCATCTCATCGTCCGACTGGTTGCCGCCGCCGATGCCTGCGGTCACTTTCGAATGCAGCAGGTTCATGGCGTAGCCGTGCGAGGCCACGAGCGTGCGGGCGGCCGCGTCGTACCGGCTTTCGCCCGTCACGTGTGCGGCAATGCGCAGGTAGGTCAGCATCGAGAGGCTGTTGAGGCCGCGCTCCTCGTGCCACAGCCGATCGGCGTTGAGCGCCGAGGGTCCGAAGACCGCCCAGCGTGTGGGCTGGCCGTCGTGGTCGGTCAGAGTGTAGTCGTGCGCCAGCAGGTGATCGGTGAGTGCGCGCACGACGTCGGCGACCTCGGACTGCTCCCTGGCATCCTGCGCGACGAGGTCGTGGTAGAGGGCGTAGAAGAAGTAGTGCCCGTCCAGTTCGTCCGAACTCGTGTCGGACTTCCAGTACCACTGCCCGTCGGCGCTTTTCGGCCATCGCGGGTCCAGCACCTTCCACCTGGCGTCCACCGTCTCACGCCGGACGCGGTCGCGCGCGGGGTTGTCGCGGCTGTTCGGGTCGGCCTCCGACACCCCCACGACACTACGAGCGACGAACCCATCGGGCGGGGCGTGAGGTCCGCCCCTGGTGACGTCGCCGAGAAACCGCAGCGCGTCGAACGCGCGGCGGGCACGCGTGCGGGCGGCCTCGCTGCCGGTGGCCGCATAGGCAAAGCACTGGGCGGCGCCGTACATCCCGGTCCAGAGGCCGTCGTTGTCGTTGTCGCGTGTCGTGGCGGACGCCACGTCGCCGGGACGTGCCAGCCAGGCCTCGACGACGTACCGGTAGGGCGTGCGCTGATGATGGCGCGAGATGGCCGCCTCGTACGCGGCAGCCTTGGCCGACAGGGTCGTCGCACGCGGCGTGATGGTGCCGATGCCGCCGTCGGTCGCCAGCCACACCGCACCATCGTCGTCCACGGTCAGCGCCGCCACGTCGTCGCCAGGCAGCCAACGGCGTCCCTGCCGATATTCGATCGCCGTGTCGGTGACGTGCACGGCGCCGCGTGTCGTGGCCAGCCACATGTCGCCATCGGAACCTGCCGCCATCCCGGTGATGCCGAGGACGGGCAGCCCGCGGCGCGGGTCGATGAACCGCCAGTCGCTGTCGCGCACGCCGATGCCCTGTGCCGAGGCAAACCACAGCCGGCCTCGCGTGTCGTACGCCACGTGCGACAGGCCGGGCGGTAGCCAGCCCTCGTCGGCGTTCTGGAGCGGCACGCGCACGCAGGCGTCGCTCGAGGTCGCACATTCGTGCACCTCTCCGCCTGCGACGAGCGCCACGCGGCCGTCTGGCGCCTGTGCCGCGGCAATCGGCGTGGCCGGGACGGCGCGCACGTGCCACTGCCCCGTCTCATGTGTCAGCAGATGGCTACGCGTCACGAGCGTGCGACGAGGGCCTGGGGCAAGCGCCACCACCACGGCCTCCGACGGCAGGTCCACGGGCTGGGCCTGTGTGCCCTCGACGACGGCGGCCCACGAGTCGCCCGCCACCAGCATCTCGTCACCCACGTTCGCCAGGTGACGGGCGTCGCCAGGCACACCGCTGACAGACAGCCACTGGTCGCCGCGCAGGGCCAGCACACGGCCCCCGGCCAGTGCGTACGTGGTGTCGCCGGCGACGGCGATGGCCGACACCGTCGGCGGTGCGTTTGCCTCGCCAGGCAGCGGCGCGACGCGAGTGGCCTCCTGCTGCAGGAACGTGCCGACCTCGTGCGCAGGCTGCGCGTACAGCGGCGCGGCGCAGGCCGACGCCATCACGAGCAGCAGCATTGCGGGTACTCTGTGTGAGCGCATCGGGCCAGATGCTGACGGCTCAGGTCGGCCCGGGTCAAGCGCGCCCTCCCCACTGCCATGATTCCGCTGCTCGACCTCGTCAATGTCACGGTGCGCCTCGGCGCCCACACCGCACTCGACCGCATCACGCTCCGCATCGGCACCGAGGAACACGTCGCCATCCTCGGCGCCAATGGCTCCGGCAAGACCACGCTGCTCCGGCTGCTGCTGCGTGAGGTCTATCCCGTGGTCACCGACGACTCGTCGATGCGCGTGCTCGGCAAGGAGCGCTGGAACGTGGCGGAGATGCGTAACGCCTTCGGCATCGTCAACCAGGAGCTGGTGCAGCAGTGCCGACGGCATCGCGTGGGCGTGCTGGACACCGTCGTCTCGGGGTTCTTCAGCAGCGTCGGGCTCTGGCCCAATCATCTCGCCACCGACGACATGCGTGCGCGTGCCGACGAGGCGCTCACCCGGATGGGCTCCGCACATCTTGCGGGCCGCCGCGTGCACGAGCTGTCCTCTGGCGAAGCGCGCCGCGTGCTCATCGCCCGCGCGCTCGTCCATCGCCCACGGACGCTGGTGCTGGACGAGCCCACCAACAGCCTTGACCCCGTGGCGATGCGCGAGTTGCGCACGCAGCTCGAACAACTGGTGGCCGACGGCGTGCACTTGCTATTGGTGACCCACCACCTGCACGAGTTGCTGCCGACGATGCGGCGCGTGGTGCTGATGCGCGAGGGGCGCATCGCCTTCGATGGTCCGCGTGCGGACGCGCTGACGGAGGGACGCCTCTCGGACGTGTTCGGAGGCCGCGTGGCGGTCGTGGAACGCGACGGCGTGCCCTACGCCGTGTAGTGCCGCCCTACCTCACTCGACGGGCACGCAGCGGGTGCCGTCGCAGGTCAGATCGAGCTGAATGCGCGACACCTGACGGTTGTTGCGGTTCCGTCCGCTCATCGACACTCGCAAGGTCGTGCCGTCGTCGTGGATGTCGAGCAGGCCGAACTGCTGGTTGCGGGCGGAGCGGCCGTGGCTGTACGGCCCGCCCTTGATCCGCGGCCAGCGATCGAGAGGCGCCGCGTGCATCACGAAGGGCCCCGGGGCCTGGGCCCCCTCGGCGTACTGGCTGTTGGTGCCGTCATCGAGTGCGAGCATGTGAGCATCACCGCTCAGCATCACGAGCCGGCGCGTCAGGCCGAGACGCTCGATGGCGTTGGCGATCGTGGTGCGCTCGCCGGTCCAGGGGGCCCAGCCGTGTTCGGTCGTCTCGTCGTTGCGCGTGATCCACGGCACGACGTTCACCCACAGGACGAGGGCCGCGTCGGTGGAGGCCTGCTCCAGTTCCTCGAGCAGCCAGGCGAGCTGCTCCTCCCCCAGCAGCGTGCGGACCTCGGCGGACCGCGACGTCATCGGCTCACGGGCGGTGCGGACGTCGGTGACGATCACGCGCACGCGCCCGGCGTCGAAGGCCTGGTAGATCGGCGTGCGTCCGTCGCCGGCCAGCGGGTGGTGAGGCACGTACTCGCGATAGACCTTGTGGGCCGCAGCACTGCTCGCCACCGTGCCGTCGGCGTCGTTGGCGCCGAAGTCGTGGTCGTCCCACACGTAGGCAATCGGCACCTGCCGGTACAGCGCCCCCTGTCGCGGCGACAACAACGCGCGTTCGTAGGCGTACCGGAAGCGGGCGGGATCGTCGACGACGATGTTCTCGTAGTGGAAGTCGCCCATGTGGACGAAGAGATCCGGGTCGGCGTCGCGAATCGCCTCCCAGACGGTGGCATTCGAGCCGGTGCTGGCACACGAGCCGAAGGCGATGCGGATGCGCCCGGGTCCGTCGGGCAGGGTACGCAGGCGTCCGACGACGGTGGTGTCGCGGTCCTCGACGTCGATGCGGTAGGTGTAGGCGGTCGCGGGGTCCAGCCCGTTGACCTCGAACGTGAAGACGTCGCCTTCGTCGCCTGCCGCTGCGCCTGCCACGCTCATGCCCGGCTTGTCGTCTGCGCCGCGCACATCGAGCACGGCGACGGTGGCGCCGGGCACGCGGGCCTTCACGATGGCCGAGGTGGACGTGAGGGCACCGCTCCACATCCACAGCGGGTCGCCCTGTGGCGGCAGACCCTGGCGCGACGCGCACGCGCCCAGCAGACACAGCCACAGCACGGCGGTAACGACGGACAGGGGTGACAGCGATCGCATGCGTCGCGGGGTCATGCCGGAGGACTGTAGCACCGTGGTCGAGTCGAACCGGTGCGCGCGCCACGTCGTACCTGCATCAGAGCCCGGTGGCCGCCGTTCCTGGAGAAGACCATGCGCATTCCTCGTCTGTCGTTCCGTGCACGGGTCGTGAGCGTCGTCGCGGTCGCGTCTCTCACCTGGAGCCCCTGCGCTTCGGCGCAGGGGAGCGGTCCGACACTCGTCGGGTCCACGACGGTAGCCGAGGGACCGCGCCCCGACTCTGCGGCGGTCGGCGACGTCGGCGACACTGCCGCCGCCGCGGTGCGCTCGTGTTCCCATCGCTGGGTGGGCCGCGAAGGGGAGATTGAGGCCTTCCTGCGCGAGGCTCCGGTCGTCCGCTTCGAGGACATCCCGATTGGGGTCACCAAACCCCGCCGCGGCTTCTTTGCCGAGGGGGCGCTCGTCGGCAGCATGGCGTGGAAGGTGCTGCCGCCGGCGGCGTCTCGGCGCGGGTTCGAAGAGAGCCACCGTGCGGAGATTGCTGCGTACAGGCTGAGCCGTCTACTGGGTATGGACATGGTGCCGCCGGTCGTCGAGCGGCGCATCCGCGGTGCGGCCGGTGCGGCGGTCATGTGGATCGACGATGTGCGGCCGTGGGACGTGCGCAACCCGCCCAGGGCCCCGGGGCGATTGTGGAGCCACCGGGTCAGCCGGATGAAGCTGTTCGATCAGCTGATTGCCAACATCGACCGGAACCGCGGCAACATGCTGCACGACGCGGACGGGCACCTGTTTCTCATCGACCACTCGCGCGCGTTCACGACGCGGACATCGCTCAAGGGTCTCGAGGGCCCCTCGCAGATCGATCGCGCGTTGTGGGAGCGCATCGACGCGCTGACGCGCGAGGACCTCGATGCCGCGCTCGGCGACACGCTTACGTCGTCGCAGATCCGGGCGCTGCTCAAGCGTCGGGACGCCATGCGCCGGTTGGTGGACGAGAAGGTGCGCTCGCAGGGCGAGACGATCGCGTTCTTGCCGACGCTGTCGGAAGACGGCGCGACGGCGATGTCGCGTGTCGTCAGGATGCCGGGGGCTTGAGCGGCAGGGCGGCGGCTGCTATGCTGTCGGTTCGGTGACGGCTGCCCGGCCGTGACCAGTGTGGGCCGGTAGCTCAATTGGCAGAGCAGCAGACTCTTAATCTGCGGGTTGAAGGTTCGATTCCTTCCCGGCTCACCACTCTTTCGTCAGCATCCTCAGACGGCGCCAAGTAGTTGAAAAGTGGTGCCGTTACGGCGGTTCGATTGAACCGAATTCCGTCGAACGCAATTCCCTCAGGAAAGAACAACTGCTGCAATCGCTGCTTGTAGTCGAGCGACGCCTGCACCCACAAGTCTGACGCGCGCGGCAGAATGCGCTCTGCGAACTGCAGGATGCCCTCTACGTCGAGTTCGTCCAGGGCCTCGGCGTGATGGTCGATCTTCGCGAAGGCCAGTTCCTCGCGCAGCCTGTCGCGCTGCCGTTCGTAGCTTTGAGCGTCGATCGACTGCTGGAACAGGAACGCGTCATCGAGGCGGTCCAGCTTCTGCTGAATCAGCTTGACTCGCTTTTCCTGCTCGACCGTCCGGTCCTTCGCCTCAGCGCGCCGCTGTTCCCAGACGTAGAGGATGCGGTCCTTGACCAGGCGCATGTAGCCGGGTGTCGGCTGCAGGAGCGCGAGTTCGTCGACGAACGCGCCTTCGAGGGCGGCTTTGCTTACGTTCACCGCTCGACACTGGCGCTGGCAGTGGTAGTACGCGTAATGGCCGTTGCGACCTTTCGACCAGCTCCCAGTGAGCGGCCGGCCGCACGTTCCACAGCGGACGAAGGCGCGCAGCGGAAAATCCGGGTGGTTCCGCTGGCGCGTCCCGGCCACGACGATGCGACCGTCGAGGACACCCTGCGCGCGGTAGAACGTGGCCTCATCCACGAGCGGGTCGAAGTCACCCTTCGTGGACACGCCGTAGTCGGGGCTCTCGACCTTCCCGGCGTAGATCGGATTCCGCATCATCTGGCCGAAGCTCTGTGGCGACAGCTTCAGGCCCTTCCGACTGCGCAGTCCTGCGTCCGTGGCGCGGGCGATGACGTCCTGCTTCGTGTACTGGCCCGTCGCCAGATCGGCGAATGCCTGCCGCACCAGCGGGCCACGTTCCGGGTCGTGGACGAGACTCGACCCGGACCACTTCGGCGCATTCAGGTAGCCGAGTGGCGCCGGGAACGTCCAGCGTCCGAGTTCGAGCGCGGCCTTCATGCCCGCGCGTGTGCGATCCGAGCGCACGTCGTTGTCGAACTGCGCGAACGCCGCCAACACACCCTCCATCAGCTTGCCCGTGGACGTGTCGTCGATCGGCTCGGTGGCTGACCGCAGCGAGATGCCGAGCGATTTCAGGAGCGCCCGCAGCGCGAAGTGATCGTACTTCTCCCGCGCGAACCGCGTGAGGTTGTAGACGACCACGAAGTGGACCTTGCCCTTGTGCGTCCGGCAGTACGTCAGGAGGGCCTGGAGCTGGCTGCGGTCCGTCGTCTTCGCGCTCTCGCCTTCCTCATGGAAGCGTTCGACGACGTCGTAGCCCTGCCGGCGGCAATACTCCTCGCAGGCGCGGAGCTGGGTGGGCAGACTGAGGTTCTCCGTCTGCTCCTTCGTGCTGACGCGTACGTAGATCACCGCGCCGATCATGTCGGTCAGCGTACTCCCGTCACCGCCCGCCGGCAAGGTACGTTGTCGCGCCATGGCCGTCAGTGAATGCGACCGTCCTGCCGCGCCAGGACGATCAGAATGCGGGCCATCGCTTCCGCATGCCGCGCGACGTCGCGGACGTCGTCGTCTGACAGCTCGTGAGCCTCGTCGCCGAGCAGCTCGCGGCACCGGGCCACCGAGATCGGTTCCTGCACACGGTCCGCACGTTCGGGCACATCCATGGCGTCCCCCACTCGTACGCGATTGGTGATGGGTGAGTGGCGCGCTCGACGCGTCGATGGGCGATCGACGCGCCGGTGTCGGTGAGCGCGGATGCGGGCGTGGGCCGGCATCGAACCGCGGGAGCTGTGCTCCGAGCGGCGACGGTCGCCTGGTGGTTCGACCGTCTCTGAAGTGTTCCGTCAGCCGAGAGCCTGATCCTGCCTCTGGGTGAACGCTGCCTCGTGGCCACGCACATCCTGGGACGTTGCGCCGCGAGAGGCCGGAACGTACGGGCTGCGATGTCCTGACGGGTGCGCTCGATAC
>JAEZDP010000345.1 GCA_023418055.1 Acidobacteriota bacterium | reverse complement strand
AGACAGGTGCTCGCCGGCGATGCCCACCGTCTGGCCGATGAACCGATCCCCCCCCTTGAAGGTGCCGAGCGCGCACTTGCCGATGTCCTCGGCCGCGATGCCCGGCAACTTGCGATCGCCCATGGGCATGGTCAACCCCAGCACGCCGTCGGGGCCGCGCTGCGGTCCCGCGCCGAAGTAGATGAAGTTGTCCCAGTAGAACGACGTCAGCAGGAACGTCGCCGGCACGCCGGCGTCGGTGAACAGGCGGTTGGCCTCGCCCTTGGCGTCAAAGTGCGGCACCTTGTACTTCCCCATCAGGGTCGGCATGCGATCGTCGTCGAGCGGGACGAACGTCCGCGAGTCCTCGAGTGTCGACCAGATCGCGTGCTGGACGCCCGCCCGCCTCGCGGCACGCGCCATGTTGCCGGCCTGCGTCAACTCCTTCTCGGGCGAGAAGTGATCCCAGAAGAACGTCACGCAGAAGGCGCCGTACGCGCCTTCGAAGGCCTTTGCGAGGCTCTGCTCGTCGTCCACGTCGGCTGCGACCACCTGGGCGCCGCCCAACGCGAGCGCCCTGGCCTTGTCCGAATCCACGTCTCGCGTCAGCGCCCGGGCCGTGAACGGTCCGTCTGGATCGGCCAGGATCGCCCGCACAAGCCCGCCGCCCTGCGCACCCGTGGCGCCCACCACCGCGATGATCTTCTTCTCTGCCATCGGAGTCTCTCTCCCGGGCGGGCGGAATGATCGCTTCCCCGCCGTCGATATCCTACGCTCGCGCCGGCGGCCCGTGGGCTGCGCGCTCGAACTGCGCGAGTACACTGCTGCCGTGCCTTCACGTCAGACGATCGTCCGCCTTGCCACGGGCCTCGGCCTCGCCGCGGCGCTCGGTGCCCTCGGCGTCCTGCCCACGATGCGTGCCGCGCAGTCGGCTGGCACGCGCGTCACGGTGTCGTTTCCAGCGTCGCTCGAGACGAGCGCCCTGGACGGACGGCTGATCGTGATGCTCTCGACGAACACGTCCGCAGAGCCGCGGTTCCAGGTCGCCGACGGGCCCGACACCCAGCAAGCCTTCGGCATCGACGTCGACGGCTTCGCGCCCGGCGCCACGGCGACCGTCGATGGTCGTGCCGTCGGTTTCCCCCTCGCGAGCCTCGACCAGGTACCGCCGGGCACCTACACCGTGCAGGCGCTGCTGCACCGCTACGAGACGTTCCGCCGCGGCGACGGCCACACGGTGAAGATGCCCATGGACCGCGGCGAGGGCCAGCATTGGAACCGCGCCCCTGGCAATCTGTACAGCACGCCGCGCGAGATCACCATCCCGCCGGGTGGCGGAACGATCGCCATCGAGCTCGATCAGGTCATCCCGGTCATTCCCGACCCGCCGACAACGACGTACATCCGGCACGAGCGGATTCGCAGTGAGTTGCTGTCGACGTTCTGGGGCCGTGACATGTACCTCGGCGCGCACGTGCTCGTGCCCGAAGGGTTCGACGAGCACCCCGAGGCACGCTACCCGCTGATGATCAATCATGGGCACTTCCCGTACACGTTCGAGGGCTTCCGCGAGGAGCCGCCCGACACGACGCTGACACCCGACTACAGCACCCGCTTCGGCATCCGCGGGTACAACCGCATCCAGCAGGAGATGGCCCACGAGTTCTACAAGGAATGGACGGGGCCGGGGTTCCCGCGCGTCCTGGTCATCGAGATACAGCACCCGACGCCCTTCTACGACGACTCGTATGCGGTGAACTCCGCCAACAGCGGCCCGTACGGCGACGCCATCGTCAAGGAACTCATCCCGCACATCGAGCAGAAGTATCGCGGGATCGGTGAGGGCTGGGCGCGCTTCATGTACGGCGGGTCGACGGGCGGTTGGGAAGCGCTCGCCGCGCAGGTGTTCTATCCCGACGACTTCAACGGCGCCTATGCCGCCTGCCCCGACCCGATCGACTTCCGCGCGTTCACCGTCGTGAACCTGTACGAAGACCGCAACGCGTACTACCTCGACAGCCGCTGGAAGAAGACGCCGCGCCCGGGACACCGCAACTACCTCGGGCACGTGTCGGCGACACTCGAGGAGATGAACCGCCGCGAACTCGTGCTCGGCACGAAGACGCGGTCGGGACAGCAGTGGGACGTGTGGGAGTCGGTCTACTCGCCGGTCGGACCGGACGGCTACCCGAAGCGCATCTGGGACAAGGTCACCGGCGAGATCGACCGCGAGGTCGCCCTGCACTGGCGCGAGCACTACGACCTCTCGCACATCATCCAGCGCGACTGGCACCGTGGGCTCGGCGCGCGCCTCGAGGGCAAGATCCATCTGTACGTCGGCGACATGGACAACTACTACCTGAACAACGCCGTGTACCTGCTCGAGCCGTTCCTGAAGGCCACGAAGAACCCTCACTACAACGGCGAGGTCGACTACGGCGACCGCGCCGAGCACTGCTGGAACGGCGACCACACGCGTCCCAACTACCTCTCACGCCTGCGCTATCACCAGATGTTCATTCCGAAGGCCGTTGCCCGCATGGACAAGACGGCCCCGGCCGGCGCGGACCTCAGGAGCTGGAGGTACTGAGGTGGCGGCAGCCATGCCCCTTCGCATCGTCCGCGTCACCCGCTACGTCACGCCCCTCCGCGAAGGCGGCTCGCTGCCGGCCATCGTGGAAGCAGACGATGACGGGTTGTACGTGTTGAAGTTCCGCGGTGCGGGACAAGGGGCCGGAGCGCTGGTGGCGGAGGTCATCGCGGGCGAACTGGCCCGGCGGCTGGGGCTGCCGGTGCCCGACCTGGTGCTGGCGGACCTCGATGTCGACCTCGCCCGCACCGAACCCGACCCAGAGATCCAGGAACTCATCCGGGCGAGCGCCGGTCTGAACCTGGCGATGGACTACCTGCCTGGAGCCATCGGCTTCGACCCCGTCGTGGCGGACGTCGACGCCGACCTGGCGTCCCGGATCGTCTGGTTCGACGCGTTCGTGAGCAACGTGGACCGGACCGCGCGCAACACCAACATGCTGATGTGGCATCGCACCCTGTGGCTCATCGACCACGGCGCGGCGCTGTTCTTTCACCACACGCCGGGCTGGCAGACCGACCCGAAGCGCCCTCGCGACCCGTTCGCCCGTGTGAGGGAACACGTACTGCTGCGGCGTGCCGCAACGCTCGACGCTGCGGATGCCGAGTTGTCGCCGAAGATCGTGCGCGCCCTCGTCGACGAGGTGCTGGCACTCGTGCCGGCCGCGTGGCTGGCGGCCGTCCAGGGCCACGACGACATGCCCCCCGACGTGATGCGCGGCCACTACCGCGACTACCTGCTGGCCCGAGCCGCGGCGCCGCGGGCCTTCGTGCAGGAGGCCAGCGATGCCCGCTGACCTCGCCTACGACTACGCCGTGGTGCGCGTGGTGCCGCGCGTGGAGCGCGGCGAGTTCGTCAACGTCGGCGTCATCCTGTCGTGTCCGGAAGCGCATTTCCTGGACGCGTGCATCGCCCTCGACGAGCAGCGGTTGCGCGTGTTCGCGCCGGACGTCGACCTCGACGTCGTGCGCGCCAATCTCGCCATCATCCCGACGGTGTGCGCGGGCGGACCCGGAGCCGGTCCCATCGGCGCGCTGCCGCCTCGGCAGCGGTTTCACTGGCTGGTGGCGCCGCGCAGCACGATGATTCAGATGTCGCCGGTGCATACGGGCCGCACGGCGGATCCCGCCGGCACCTTGCGGCATCTGCTGGTCAGGATGGTGGGGTCAGACCCCACAACCAGGCCGCCGCAATCGCCAGCGTTGCCACCGTAATCGGCAGGCCCGCGCGCACGTGGGTGCGAAAGTCGATCGTCACGCCCATCCGGCGCGCCGCATCCACCACGATGATGTTCGCGATGCTGCCCACGATGAACAGGTTGCCGGCGAGCGTCGAGGCCAGCGCCAGCGTCGCCCCTGCCAGCGGGTGCGTCGCCACCGGCAGCAACAACATCACCGCCGGCACGTTCGACACGAGATTCGACAGGACGACGGTCGTCCCGAACAGCGCGGCCGGTTGCTCGAGCGCGACACCGCGTGCGCGGACGTGCGCCAGCACCGCGTCGAGCGCCCCCGATTCGGCCAACGCCGCATTCACCACGAACAGGCCGACAAAGAGCACCAGCAGTTCCCAGTCGACCAGGCCGAGGAAGTCGCGCGAGGCAGTCCGTCGGCTCATCAGGATGACGCCGGCCGCGCCGAGCGCCACCAGCTCCCTCGGCCACGCCGTGAACACGAACGCCAGCACGACGAGGACGGCGACGATCGCGCCCTTGCCCGTCTGCCACATGTCGAACGGAGGCGCGTCGGCCGCCACCACACGCGTCGCCCGCAGCCAGTCGTGCCGGTACAGCCATGCGAGCACGCCCCACACCACCCCCAACCCCAGCACCGCCGGCACCACCGCCTGCCCGAGATACCCGACAAACGACAGCTGCAGCGCCTGGCCAATCAGCATGTTCTGGGGATTGCCGATGAGCGTCGCCGCGGACCCGACGTTGGCCGCACACGCCAGCGCCAGCAGGAACGGCACGGGGTTGAGCCCACGCCGTGCGCATCCTTCGGCAAGCACAGGCGCCATCGCCAGACAGACGATGTCGTTGGCGAGCACGGCCGAGAGCGCCCCGCTCACGACGACCAGCCAGCCAAGCAGCGCCTCCGGGCCCATCGCCCGACCCGCCAGCGCGCGCGTCACCGCAGAGTAGAATCCTCCGAGGCGGAACTGCGCCGAGACGACCATCAGCCCGAACAGCAGGCAGAGCGTCGGCACGTCAACGGCTGCCCAGGCGGCCTCGAGCGTCAGACGTTCGGTGACGACCAACGCGATGGCGCCGAGCAGCGCGATGCCGGTGCGATCGAGCGCGAGGCCAGGCAACTCCCCCAGCACCATGCCGAGGTAGACGAGGCAGAAGATGACGACGACAGTGACGTCCATGCGCCGATGGTGGCCCGTAGTCGCCGCGCTGGTTGCGTGCCTCATCGCACACTGGACCACCCGGCTGCCCGGCGATCTTGCCATCGCGAGGCTGTTGCAGGCTACGGTCCCCGGCCCCGGCTGGGCCGAGACCGTCACCAATCTGGTACGCGTGCCGTCACTCTTTGCCCTCCTCGCGCTCACCGTCGGCATCTGCTGGTGGCGTGCCGGGCTGCGGGCGGCCCTGGTCGTCGCCGCCGCGTTCGGATTGATCTGGCTCGTCGGCGAGCCCATCAAGACACTGGTGCAGCGGCCTCGTCCCTCGGCGGATATGGTGCGCGTCATCGGCACACCACACGGGTTCGGCTTTCCTTCCACGTTTGCCACCATGTGGGGCGTCACGTGGCTGCCCATCGCCATCCACACGTGGCGCCGGAACGTGCCGCTCGACACGGCCATCGCTCTCGTCGCGTTCGTCGCGCTGCTCATCGGCCTCGGCGCCCGCGTGACCCTCGGCGCGCACTGGCCAAGCGACATCATCGGGGCGTATCTCATCGCCCTGGCCGGGTGGACCCTTGTGCGCCGGGCCGCCGCGGCGCTCGGGTGAGGGACACGGCCTGACCTCGCCTCACGCGCCCGATCCGCCCGACACGCGCGCCTTTGCCATCGATCGGCAGGACGAGGGCCAGCGCCTCGACGTCGTCCTCACCCGACGACTCGCGGGCATCCGCCAGGCGACGCGCACACGCGTCCAGCAGTGGGTCGATGCCGGACTCGTGCAGATCAACGGACGACGGACGCTGCGGCCCGCGCGTCCGCTGCACGCCGGCGACATCGTCGAGATCGCGCTGCCGTGGCGGCGCGAGGTGACCGACCATCAACCGGAGGACGTGCCGCTCACCGTGTTGCACGAGGACGCGGCGCTGCTCGTCGTGTCGAAGCCCGCGGGGATGCTGATCCACCCCACGGGGCGTCATCGCACGGGCACGCTGTTTCACGCGTTGTTGTGGCACGCCCGCTCGTGGGGCACCGGCGCAAGGCCGGGCCTCGTGCATCGCCTCGACCGCGACACGTCAGGTGTGGTGGTGGTGGCCAAGTCGCGGGAGGTGCATGCACGCACGGTGCTGCTGCTGCGCAGCCGTCGCGCGCGCAAGCGGTACCTTGCGCTGGTCGCAGGCGAGCCGCCACCTGACGGGGTGCTCACGATGCCACTCACGCGCGTGAGCGACAGCCCCCCGCGGATGGGTGTGGCCGAGGACGGCGGACTGTCGTGCGAAACGCGGTTTGCGGTCGTGGCGCGGGGCCATGACACGACCCGGCATCTGGCTCTGCTGGCCTGTGATCTCGTGACCGGGCGTCTTCACCAGATTCGCGCGCACCTGCATGCCGCGGGCTGGCCCATCGTCGGCGACCCCATCTACGGCCCGGTCGAACTGCCTCGGGAACTCCCGCCTGCCGTGCTGTCCGCGATCGCGGGCTACCGCCGGCAGGCCCTGCATGCGTGGCAGTTGACCCTACCCCACCCGGTGACGGGTGACCACCTGCACGTGACCGCACCCGTGCCGGCGGAGTTGCAGACCCTCCTCGACACGGCCAACCTCGAGGTGCCTGCTGGCCTCGACTCAGGCCGCTGACGCGCGCAGGCGAAGCCAGGCGTTGCCGCCGAAATAGAGCGCACCGAACGCCATCGCGTGCTGCGGGGCGTCCACCCACAGCCCCGTTCCGGCCGCACGCTGCCACGCCCCGTCCACCGCGAACCCCAGGGTCGGCACAGGCAGCAGCGAGGTGATCACGGCAAGCCCCACGTAGAGCAGGCCACAGCGCAGCCACTCGCTCTGGACCGGCTGGGACGACCGCAACCCCGCGTCGACGGCCGGCGCAGCCAGCGCCCACAGCCGGTTCAACACCAGCCCCCAGAAGGCCCAGACGATCCACGGCTGCCCCGTCACCCGTGCGATGGGCTGCAGCATCAGCATGTACAGCCCGCCGAGCGCCACCACGATGGCGACCCGCAGGGCACGCGGAAACGGGGCCACCGCGGCCACGCCCATGAACGCCGCCGAGTGGATGACGAAGAACTCGAGCAGCAGCGTAGTCACCACGTAGCCCACGACGTCGGCGCCGAGCAGGCCCGGGGCCGCCCAGGTGACGAGGCAGGTCAGCGCCATGGCCATGTCGGGGGCGGTGACCGCGAGGGCACCAACCGCGACGCGCAGGACGGGACGAGCCGGAGATGTGACAAGCAGCATGAACATGGGGACACGAGCGCAGGCGAGGACGCGCGCACTGATGACAACGCCATCGGGCCGCGAACCGCACGGGCCGGACTGCTACAATCTGCCGACGGGGCCTCCCGTCGAACCTCCGGCCCTGTGGAGCGTCTGCCGATCATGACCGTCGCCACCTCTGCGCCCCCGATTCCCGTCACCCGCACGACGACGCCGCGCCCGCGGCCGGCCGAGGATCAGCTCGGCTTCGGCAAGTACTTCGCCGACCACATGCTGCTGCTCGACTACGCGGCAGGGCAGGGATGGCACGACCCGCGCATCGTCCCCTACGGTCCGCTCGCGCTCGAGCCGGCCGCCGCGGGCCTGCACTACGGTCAGGAGATGTTCGAGGGGCTCAAGGCCTACCGCCTGGCCGATGGGCGCATCGCCCTGTTCCGGCTCGACCGGCACGCCGCTCGCATGGCGGCTGGCGCGGTGCGGCTCTCGATTCCACCGGTCGACGTGGCCACCTTCAGCCAGGGCGTGACACAACTCGTGGCGGCCGATCGCGACTGGGTGCCGGCGCAACGCGGCACCGCGCTCTACGTGCGCCCGACCATCATCGCGAGCGAGCCGTTCCTCGGCGTGCGGGCCGCTGAGCGCTACACCTTCTTCGTCATCACCTCGCCGGTCGGCGGCTACTACACCGGCGGCATGCGTCCCGTGCGCATCTGGGTGGAGCGCGAGCGCGTCCGCGCCGTACGCGGCGGCATCGGCGCCACCAAGGCGGCCGCCAACTACGTGGCGAGCCTGCAGGTGGCCGAGCAGGCCCGTGCCCGCGGCTGCGACCAGGTGCTGTGGCTCGACGCCGTCGAACACCGATGGCTCGAGGAAGTCGGCACGATGAACCTGTTCCTGCTCATCGGAGACGAACTGGTGACGCCGCCGCTCGGGGGCAGCATCCTCGCGGGCGTCACGCGCGAGTCGGTCATCGAGATCGCCCGCGACTGGGGGCTCACGGTCACCGAGCGTCCGGTGTCGATCGACGAGGTGCAGCAGGCTCATGCCGACGGCCACCTGAAGGAGGTCTTCGGCTCGGGCACGGCGGCGGTCATCCAGGCCGTGGGCACGCTCGTGGACGAGGGGCGCGAGATGACGATCAACGGCGGTGTGCCAGGCCCGCTCGCCGAGCGTCTCTACACGACCATCACACGCCTGCAGTACGGCGAGGATCCCGACACGCGCGGCTGGCTGACCATCGTCTGATCCACGCCGGCCTCCATGCCTGTCATTCCGCTCTACCATGTCGACGCGTTCACGCGCGTCGTCTTCGGCGGCAATCCCGCGGCAGTGTGTCCGCTCGACGCCTGGCTGGCCGACGAGGTCCTGCAGCAGATCGCCACCGAGAACAATCTCTCAGACACGGCCTTCGTCGTACGGACGGGAGAGGGGCGCAGCGAACTGCGGTGGTTCACGCCGACCACCGAGGTGGACCTCTGCGGGCATGCCACGCTGGCAACCGCGTTCGTGCAGCGCGAGTACCTGGGTGACGACACCCTGCCCTTGCGGTACGCCACGCGCAGCGGCGAACTGCTGGTGACCGCCGACGACGAGGGCTACACGCTCGACTTGCCGTCGCGCCCCGCCGAACGGGTGGCGCCCATCGCCGCGCTGGCATTTGCGCTCGGTGCCGAGCCCGACGAGCTCTGGAAGGCGCGCGACCACGTGTGCGTGTTCACCTACGAATCCGAGGTGCGGACGCTCGTGCCCGACATGGTACGGCTGCAGGCCGTGGCGCCGGGTGGCGTCGTCGTGACGGCCCCGGCCGACCCGGACCAATCGCCAGGCGCCGACTTCGTCTCGCGGTTCTTTGCCCCCGCGCTCGGCGTGCCCGAGGATCCGGTCACCGGTTCGAGCCACTGCACGCTGGCGCCGTTCTGGGCCGATCGGCTGGGCCGCACGGTCCTGCAGGCCAGGCAGGTGTCGGCCCGCGGCGGCGAGATGCGCTGCGAAGTGCGCGGCGACCGCGTGCTGCTGACGGGCCAGGCCGTCTGCTATCTCGAAGGAACACTGCGGTGCTGATCCACCCACGCTCAGAGGTTCGAGACCCGTCATGGCCGTGACCCCAGGACTCACACAGCTCGTCTCCTCCGGCCGGCTGGCCGGGCAGCGGGTGGGCCTTGTTGCCAATCCCTCGTCGGTGGACGCGTCGTTCACGCATGCGGCCGACGTATTGTGGCAGGCGCCCGGCGTGACGCTGGCGGCGCTCTTCGGCCCGCAGCACGGCTTCCACTCGACACTGCAGGACAACATGATCGAGACGCCGCACGGGCGCGACCCACGGCGACAGGTGCCGGTGCACTCGCTCTACAGCGAAACGCGAGAACCCACCGACGCCATGCTCGCGGGCCTCGACGTGCTGGTCATCGACCTGCAGGACGTCGGCACGCGCGTGTACACGTTCATCTACACGATGGCCAACTGCCTGCGGGCCGCCGCACGGCGCGGCCTGCCCGTCGTCGTCTGCGATCGACCGAACCCGATCGGCGGACGCCGGATCGAAGGGCCGATGCTGCAGGCGGGGTACGAGTCGTTCGTCGGGCTCTTCCCGATTCCGCTGCGGCACGGCTTGACCATCGGCGAACTGGCGACGCTGTTCAACGAGGATTTCGGCATCGGGGCCGACCTCGACGTGCAGCCCATGCACGGCTGGCGGCGCGAGTTGTGGTGGGAGGAGACCGGCCTGCCGTGGGTGATGCCCTCGCCCAACATGCCCACGGAAGACACGGCCGTCGTCTATCCGGGCATGGTGCTGTTCGAGGGCACGCTGCTGTCGGAGGGCCGCGGCACGACGCGTCCGTTCGAACTGGTGGGCGCTCCGGGTGTGGACGCCGAGCGCCTCGCCGATGGGCTGAACGCCGTCGGGCTGCCCGGCGTGGTCTTCCGTCCGGCGTATTTCGAGCCGACGTTCCAGAAGCACGCCGGGGTGCTGTGTGGCGGATGCCAGCTGCACGTCACCGACCGCGAGACGTTCAGGTCCACCGACGCGGCCGTGGCGCTGCTCTGTGCCTTCCGCGACGCGCTGCCAGACGGACGCCTGCCGTGGCGACCGCCGCCCTACGAATACGAGCACCGGCTGATGCCGGTCGACATCCTCGCGGGCTCACCCGCCTTGCGCGAGGCCGTCGACAGCGGGGCGCCCGCGATCGAGGTGCGCGACGTGCTGCTCGACGGGTTGACGGCCTTCGACGAAACGCGCGCCCGTCATCTGCTGTATTGACTGTCGAGGCCTGCCCTCGACAGCGCTGACCGACGACCCGGCCCCGACGAGGGCGGGTCCTCCCTCATTCATGGAGAACCACATGCGACGTACGTTGACCACCCTCCTCTCGGCAGCACTCCTCGCCCCCCTGGCCGCCGTGCCCGCCTCGGCGCAACAGGCCGAGCCTGGCTTCGTCTCGATCTTCGACGGCAAGACGCTCGACGGCTGGATGCTGGTGCGTGGACGCGGCGAAGGCTACGGCGTGAAGGACGGCGTGCTGTTCTGTGCGGAGGGCGGCGGCGGCAATCTGCTCACCGAGAAGCAGTACGACAACTTCGTGTTGCGCTTCGAGTTCAAGATGCCGCCCGAGGGCTCGAACAACGGCCTGGGCATCCGGACGCCGAAGGAAGGCGACGCCGCCTACCAAGGCATGGAGCTGCAGATTCTCGACGAGAAGGCCGCGCTGGCCGGCAAGTGGGGCGACCTGAAGGACGGGCAGTACCACGGCAGCCTGTACCTGGTGGCCCCGGCCAAGAAGGGCGCCATGAAGCCCGCCGGTGAGTGGAACCTGCAGGAGGTCACCGCCAACGGCTCGAAGATCACCGTGGTGCTCAACGGCCAGACCATCCTCGACTTCGACATCGCCACCGTGAAGGACCCCGAGGTCCTGAAGAAGCACCCGGGCCTCAAGAACACCACCGGCCACATCGGCTTCCTCGGGCACAACGACTACATCGAGTTCCGGAACATCAGGATCAAGGAGTTGTAGGATCGCGGATCGGGGATCGGGGATCGCGGATAGGGGGGCTCGTACCTCGCAGTTCCTCCCGTCCTCCCTCCTTCCTTCCTTCGAGCCTTCCTTCGTTCCTTCGTTCCTTCGTTCCTCCCTTACTCCTCCAACAACTGCCGCGCAATTCGCTGGTAGTCGTCCACCGCGCGGTGCAGGTCTGCCACGTCGACGTACTCGTGATCGGTGTGGGCGACGTGGATGGAGCCCGGACCGTACATCAGGCGGGTCCCCCAGTTGCCGAGCAGGGGCGCGTCGGTCGTGTAGCCCACCACTTCGGCCTCGAACCCCGGCAGCCCCTGCATGTGCAGGGCGTCCACGTGGTAGACGTCCTCGACGGTGACCCCCGGCTCCAGGGCAGCCAGCCGCGTACGGACTTCTTCCACGGGCGTCACGAGCCTGATGAGCAGGTCGGCCATCGCCGCAGGTGGCACGACGTTGGGCGCCACGCCTCCCTCGAGCAGCCCGATGTTGCACTGCGTCGCCCCCAGCACCGGGTCGGACGGGAAGTCCATCTCGCGCAGCCTGGCGAGCGCGTCGAGCAGCTTCTCGATGGCCGACTCGCCCAACTCGGGATAGGCCGAATGGGCCGCCTTGCCCGACGCACGCAGGCGCACCCGATATGCCCCCCGGTGGCCGAGCGCCAGTTTGCCTTCCGTCGGCTCGCCGTTGACCAGGAAGCGGCAACGCCCGGCCGGCAGGCCGTTGGCGGCAAGGGCGCC